>CADACS010000007.1 GCA_902786505.1 uncultured Planctomycetota bacterium
CGTTATTCCCGATAGCGTGAAGAGTATTGGTGACGGCGCATTCAATGGTTGTTCCTCTTTGTCCACGCTCGTTATTCCCGATAGCGTGAAGAGTATTGGAGAATGCGCATTCTCCGATTGTTCCTCTTTATCCACGCTCGTTATTCCCGATAGCGTGAAGAGTATTGGAAAGCGTGCATTCCAGTATTGTCGCTCCTTGACGGAAATTGAAGTTGATTCAAACAATCTTAAATATTTTTCTTATGACGGCGCGCTTTTTACAAAAGCCCCAACAACAAAAGCGCCAGCAACTCTTGTCGTCTGTCCAGAGGGAAAGCAGCGTTTTACTATTCCACCTGGCGTGACGAATATTGGAAACCACGCATTCAAGGATTGTTCCTCTTTGTCCACGCTCGTTATTCCCGATAGCGTGAAGAGTATTGGCGACTGGGCATTCCAGTATTGTCACTCCTTGAAGAAAATTGAAGTTGATTCAAACAATCTTAAATATTGTTCTTATGACGGTGCGCTTTTTACAAAAGACCCAACAACAAAAGCGCCAGCAACTCTTGTCGTCTGTCCCCAGAGAAAGCAGCATTTTACTATTCCATCTGGCATGACGAGTATTGGACTCGTGGACTCCCACATTGGATTCGTAGCATTCCAGAATTGTTCCTCCTTGACGGAAATCGAGGTTGATTCAAAGAATCCTAAATATTGTTCTTATGACGGCGCGCTTTTTACAAAAGATCCAACAACAAAAGCTCCAGCAGCTCTTGTCGTCTGTCCACGAGGAAAGCAGCGTTTTACTATTCCATCTGGCGTGACGAGTATTGGTTTCTTGGCATTCGACCATTGTTTCTCTTTGTCCACGCTCGTTATTCCCGATAGCGTGAAGAGTATTGGAGTCTTGGCATTCCAGAATTGTTCCTCCTTGACGTCGATAGAAATTCCATCTGGCGTGACGAGTGTTGGAGCCGGCGCATTCCAGGATTGTTCCTCCTTGTCTTCGATTAAGCTCGCCGCTAACGTGACGAGTATTGGAGACTTGGCATTCCAGAATTGTTCCTCCTTGAAGGAAATTGAAGTTGATTCGAACAATCCTAAATATTGTTCTTATGACGGCGCGCTTTTTACAAAAGACCCAACAACAAAAGCGCCAGCAACTCTTGTCGTCTGTCCAGAGGGAAAGCAGTTTTTACAAAAGACCCAACAACAAAAGCGCCAGCAACTCTTGTCGTCTGTCCAGAGGGAAAGCAGCGTTTCACTATTCCGTCTGGCGTGACGAGTATTGGAGCCGGCGCATTCGACTGCGATTCGCGGAGCCGTATCAATCTAATCGAAGGTGTCGTCCGTTGTGGCTCTTTATCCTCGCTCGTTATTCCCGACAGCGTGAAGAGTATTGGAAGGAATGAATTCTTTGATAGCCCCAATTTAGTCTTCCAAGTTCATAAAGGTTCCTTTGCGGAAGAATACGCCAAAGAGAACGGAATCAAATACGAAATAATTGAGTAGCGCCAGTTTTGGGCGTTTCATGAGCTCATAGCGAATTAGTCGTCGCCAGCTTCTTTGCCGCGTAAAAAAAGCCGCAGGTTCACACCTGCGGCTTTTTTGTTTGCTTGTTGGTTAAGTCGGCAGTTGGGCAGACGACGCCTGCCGTAGAGCGTTTGGGGCGTGTTTGTTATTCCTTTGAATTCAGGATTTCCAGCGCTTTCTTTGCTTTTTCGCTTCCCTGATTTGCGGAGTCTTCCAGCCATTTGGCCGCGTCTTGGGCGGCTTGTTCTACGCCGAGGACTTTATTGGGCTCGTAGTAGATGTGAAATGGGAACGGGAAAACGTTTTCGTCGGCCTCGGCGAGTTTTGTCCACAGTTCGAGCGCCTTTTCTTCCTCTTCGCCGCTATAGCAAACCGCGAGATTGCGGACCGCCGTCGCGGAACCGTACAGCGCGGCGATTTGGAACCATTTGCGCGCGGCGTCCGGATCGTCGCTCTCGACGCCGACTCCGTTCGTCAGTCGGACGCCCAGCGCGTTCATCTTACTCGCCGCGTCCGCTTCCGACGCCGGCGCGAAAGGTTTTAGACTCCCGCCCGCGACGTCGAGAGCAAAATCTTCCTGGGAGTCGTAACAGACGTTGGCGCGCGTATCGATCGCCGTTATGCGGAACAGGTTCATCGCCTTTTCTCTGTCCTGTTTCGTTCCTTCGCCGCGGTAGTAAAACCGTCCCAATCTATCGGCGCAGGCGCAGTTCCCTTCGGAGACATAAGCCTTTTGATAGAGCTCAAACGCTTTTTCGAGATCTTTTTCGACGCCAAGTCCGCGCTCATAGAGCTCGCCGAGCAAACCGGCCGCTCCGAAGGATCCGAGCTCCTGCGCTTTTTCCAGAAGCTTGACGCCCGCGTCGGCGTCTTTCTCAATTCCCAGAATTCCAACGAGCGTGCAAAAGCCCAGCAGGCAGGCGGCGTCGCCGTTGTTCGCGTCCGCGGCTTTTCGGAGCCATTTGACCGATTCGTCTACGTCGACGCTCGTCAGTCTTCCCTCCTCAAACACGTCGGAAAGATATTCCATCGCGTCGGCGTTTCCCGCTTCCGCGGCCCGTCGATACCATTTCATTCCCTCGTCGAAACCGAGATCTTCGGTTTCTTGCCAGAAGTAAGAGCCGAGCGCCATCATCGCGTCGACGCTTCCAGCCTCGGCCGCTCGGCGAAGCCACTCCAAGCCTTTTTCGACGTCCGGCGCCTGTCCGCCGTCGGTTCCGGTCCCATATCCGTTCATATAAAACCAGCCGACGACGCGCATCGCTTCCGGGGACCCTCCTTCGGCGGCGGGGAGGTATCGGTCTAGCGCGTTCTCGGTTTCCGCGCCTAACGCGAGGTGAAACGCGGCGTCCGGATTGCCCGCCTCGGCGGCTTTGCGCATGAGTTTTTCACTCTCGGCTTCGTCCTTCTCCATTCCAAGTCCGCTTTGAAGACAGATCGCGCGGAAATAGGATTCGTCCTCGGGGAACGCCGCGTCGCCGCCGCGGATTAGCCGCCGCGCCTGCGCCAGATCTTTTTCGACGCCGAATCCAATAGCGGAGCAGAGTCCGAGATTCATGCGGGCTTCCCCGCGCTCGCTTTCGTCGCCGCGCTCGGTTCCGAGCCGGTAAAACCGGACGGCTTCCTTTGCGTCGCGTTCGATTCCGTTCCCTTCCGAATAGCAGTCGCCGATTTCGTTAAAGCAGTCGGGATTCCCCGCCTCGAAAGCGCGGAGATACCATTTGAGCGCCTCTTTTTGATTCTTTTCCCCGCTTCCGTTGTCATACGCGCAGTTGAGCATATCGCCAAGACCTTGCATCGCCTGCGGGCTGCCCGCCTCGGCGGCTTTGCGCAACCATTCTAGCGCTTTTTGCGGATCTTCCCCGACGCCGTCTCCTTCCAAATAGGCGTATCCCAGCGAACACATACCGTCGGGCGAGCCCAGTTCGGCGAGCCGTTCGTATCTTTCAAATCTCTTTTTAGCCCAACCGTCGAACGACGAGGTCCCTTCGCCGCCCGCCGCCTCTTCCTGTCCCGGACAGAGCGGGGCGCCGACGCTTCCAAACCAGACGGTTCCCAAAAGGAGCGCGGAGCAGACCGCCGCGATTCTAAACGTTCGTTTCATTGACGCCGCCTTTTTCCTTTCTGCAAAAAAGTATGAGCCGTCGAAACCGCGAACCGTCTCCGCAATTTCGACTTATGTTCGTCTGTCCCAAGTATGCCGCGCCGGCCCGGCGTTTTCTATCTCACCGCCGCAAAGACGACGGCCGCCGTATATGCCGCTAGGAAGACGGCGCCTTCGATTCGATTGATCCGGCGTCGGGAGACGCAGAAGATATACGCCAGAATACTTACGGCGGCTAGAATCGCCGTGTCGTAAACGGACGCGGCGTTGACCGCGATCGGGCGCATGGACGCCGAGACGCCCAGAATGAGCATGATATTGAAGATATTGGATCCGATAACGTTCCCGACGGCGAGGTCCATTTCGCCTTTTCTTGCGGCGACAATCGAGGTTACCAGTTCGGGGAGCGAGGTTCCCAGCGCGACGACCGTCAGTCCGACGAGCGTTTCGGAGACGCCGGCCGCGAGCGCGAGTTCGCGCGCGGCGTAGACGACCGCCTTGCCGCCGACTACGATCAGAACGAGCCCGATCACAATGAACGCAAAGCATTTCATATTCGACATTTTGGCGATTTCGCCGTCGTCGGGGGCGGGGTTCCTTTTCGCGTCGATAATCAGATAGAGGATATACGCGGCAAAGACGGCGATCAGAATACCGGCGACGGGCCGGGTAACCGCGCCGACGTTGTCGTACATGCCGCTTTTGAACAGTTCGCCGCTGAGAATGGCGTTTCCGCCGACCGCCGCGAGTACGAACAGGGTAACGGCAATAGAGACGGGGTAGTCTCTCTTGAGCGCGACCGGCCCGACCGGCAACGGGCTGATAACGGCGCACGCGCCCAGAACGACGAGCAGATTGAACAGGTTCGAGCCGACGACGTTGCTGAACGCGATCTCGTTTGCGCCTTGCAGGCCCGCGGAGACGCTCACGGCCAGTTCCGGCGCGCTGGTCCCCATAGCGGCGACCGTCAGCCCGATAATGAGCGTGGGAATTTTGAAATTCTTTGCGAGCGCCGCGCTTCCGTCGACAAAGACGTCCGCGCCTTTAATGAGCGCGAAAAAACCGGCGATTAAAACGACAATATTTAGCAGGAGCATACTCCGCCTCTTTCCAATGAGTACATACCGCCCCGGCGCGGCGAACTAGACCGTGGCGATCTTAATGAGATTCGTTTTGCCCGACACTCCGTTCATCATGCCGCCGGTAATAACGATGTGGTCGCCTTTGGCCAGGTTCATCATTTCCGCGGTCGTTTTTTGGGCGTAGTAGAAGAGCACGTCTGTCGAATCGAACTTCTCGCACAGCGCCGGAATAACGCCCCACGAGAGCGCGAGCCGATGGTAGACCTTTTGGCTTGTCGTAATGCCGACGATATTGACCGGGCAGCGGAACCGCGAGACCATGCGCACGGACATGCCGGAAATCGAACAGACCGCGATCGCTTTCGCCTCGACGTCGATCGCCATTCCGCAGACCGCGTGCGAAATGCAGTCGACGATATTTTTCAGCTCGAATTTGTAGTTGTGGAACCGCTCCTCGTAGCAGATCTCTTTTTCCGTCGCTTCCGCGATCGCGGCCATCATTTTCACCGCCTGCTCCGGGTATTTTCCGGCGGCGGTCTCGCCCGAGAGCATAACGGCGGAGGAACCGTCGTATACGGCGTTGGCGACGTCGGAAACTTCCGCGCGCGTCGGGCGCGGCGAGTTTATCATCGATTCGAGCATTTCCGTGGCGGTTATGACCCGTTTGCCGAGCCGGCGGCACTTTTCAATGAGTTTCTTCTGCACGGCTGGCAGCCGTTCGGGCGCGATTTCGACGCCCATGTCCCCGCGGCCGATCATAATGCCGGAACATTGCTCAAAGATCTTTTCGAGATTGTCGATACCGGGCTGATTCTCAATTTTGGCGATGAGCTCGATATCGGTCGCGCCGTTCTGCGCCATGAACTGCTTGACTTCTTTCAGGTCGTCCGGCTTCGAGACGAACGAGCACGCGATGAATTCGACGTCGTGCTTGATTCCGAACAGAATATCTTCCCGATCCTGATCGCTCAGATATTTCGAGTTCATGATCTTGCCGGGGAAGTTCATACTCTTGCGGTCGGACAGTTCGCCGTCGGTGAGCGCTTTGCAGAGCACGTCGTCGCCGTCGATCTCCATAACGAGAAAGTCCATGAGTCCGTTGGCGACCAGAATGTGATCGCCCGGCTCGACGTGGCTCGCGAGCCCCTCGAAGCTCACGGCGACGCCCTTTTTATCGCCGACTACGTCTCTGGAGTAGAACGTGAACTTATCGCCCGCCTTCAGCGAGATTTTTCCGTTGGCGAACGTTTTAATTCGGAACTCCGGGCCTTTCGTATCGAGCAGAATGGCGACGGGAATCTGGAGCCGTTCGCGCACTTCCTTAATGATCTCGATTCGGCGCAGATGGTCGTCGTGCGTTCCGTGAGAGAAATTGAGCCTTGCGACGTTCATACCGGCGCGGCACAGCTTTTCAATCATTTCAGGACTTTCGCTTGCCGGCCCGATAGTGCATACGATCTTAGTCTTTCTCACGGTCTCGTTCCGCCTTTCTTGTGTTTAAACGGACGGTCTGTTGTCAGTTTGCATTCTGCCGCGCGGCGTCGGTTGTTCGCGGACTGTTTAATGATACCACTAAATTCAAGTATCGCGAGGAACGGCGCTGAAAAAAATCGGAATTAGGGCGCGTTGCGGGATCTTTTGCCGCCCGGACGGTAAAAAACGCAGGCAGATTTTCCAGCGGGGGAATATCTGCCTGCGTTCTGAACGGCTAAACTGGTCAACGGGCCGCGTTTACTCTTTTATGAACTCGATTTCATTTTCACCGTCAAAGGAGTCTTTTTCTGTGACGAATTCGCTTTTAAAGAAGAACGAATTAGGGGACGCGGAAACGCGCTTTAGCGATTTGCATCCTTTAAACGCTTCTTTTCCAACGTATCGCAGAGAATCGGGCAAACCGATTTCCGGAATCGCCGCGGCGTTCCAGAACGCGTGATCCGCGATAAGTTGCATTCCTTCGGGGAAATTGATCTCTTTAAGCGCGCCGCAGGCGGCGAACGCCCAAGGCTCGACCCCTAGAATACCTTTGGGGAGCGTAATCTTTTCAAGATAAGTGCAATCGGCAAAAGCCCGCGCCTGAATAATGACCGTTCCTTCGGGGACGGCGTATTCCTTTTGCTTCCGACCGCACGGATACGCGATAATATTGGTCCATTTCTCTCCGTGTTCTCCGTCGGCAATTTCGAAGAGAACTCCGTCGACCGTTTTGAAGGACTCGTTTTCGCCGTTTATTGAGAATTCGTCGATCTGCGTATGACAGAACGCGCCTTCGCCGAAGAAGGCTAATTTATTGGGCAGTTCCATTTTCCCTTTGAGCGATTGGCAGCCGGCAAACGCTAACCGGCCGATAGTATCTAAATCCTTGGGAAGTTTGACTTCCTCCAGCGCTAAGCAGCCGCGGAACGCGTCGTCGCCAATTGCATTAACCTCTTCGGGAACGGCGTATTTCGTCTCTTTTCGTCCGCTCGGATAACAAACGAGCTCGACGATTTCTCCGTTGACCGTCACGGTAAAGAGGATTCCGTCGACGGCTTTGTAAAATTTGTTTCCGTCTTCGACGGCAAAAGAAGAGACGGGGCAGTATGAAAAGGCGTTTCCTTCGATCAAATGAACTGATTTCGGGATACGAATTTCGCCCGATAACGAGTTGCAACCCTGAAAAGCGCCGCTGTAGATTTCCTCCAGTTTAGGCGGAAGCTTGAGTTCTCCGCTCAGAGACGAACACCCCCAAAACGCTTGACGTTCGATCTGTTCCAGATGTTGAGGCAGGACGAGCCCTGTCAGATTATTGCATCCGCAAAACGCCTCGGCCCCAATAGCGCGCACGTCGTCCGGAACAACTAATTCGCCCGAAAGGGACGCGCATATTCCAAACGCGCGGTTGCCAATCTTTTTGAGCGACTTGGGCAGCGTTACTTTCTCGATTTTGGAGCAGCCGTCGAACGCGGCGGTAGGTATTTCGAGAATCCCTTCGGGAATAACTAATTCGCCTGAAAGGGATTTGCACGACCAGAACGCGAAATCGCCGAGCGTTTCGAGCCCGCTCGGAAGATTAAGGTCGAGCTCAAGCGACGGGCACCCCGCGAACGCGAAAGGGCAAAGATGCTTTAAGCCCTTTGGCAGAACGACGTTCGTCAGCTTTTCACAGTCGGCGAACGCGCGCTGCGCAATGATTTCAACCGATTCGGGCACGACGTATTCGTTTACTTCCTTTCCTCCGGGATAGCATACCAGAACTTTCATATCCTTTGAAAAAAGAACGCCGTCTTCCACCACGTAACGCTGGCTGTTTTCGGGGACTTCAAAGCGGTCGATTTTCGTTTGGCAGAACGCTCCTTCGTCAATTATTTCAAGGTATGGTGGGAGTTTGCAAGTTCCGGTCAGGCCCGCGCCCCAGAACGCGTGACGGCAGATAACGCTCAACCGTTCCGGAAAAGAGACGTCGGAAAGCGCAACGCAGCCGAAAAACGCGTCGGGATGAATTACTTCAAGGGTCGGAGGGAGAATTACCTTCTTTAACTTTGCACAGTTCCTGAACGCTGAATCTAAGATAATAACTACCGGTTCGGGCACGGCGTATTCCGATCCTTCCCGGCGCGTCGGATAATGCAAAAGCCTCTTCATATCCTTGGTATAGAGGACCCCGTCGACCGACGTAAAATATTTGCCGTTGGGCGAAGAGATTTCTTTCAAAAGCGGAAAACCGTCGACGTTCACATGGTAAAGTTCAAGATTTTCCGGCAGAATAAGCTTTTCGCAGGCGGGAAACACCTGATACAAATTGATTCCGACGACGCGGTATTCTTTCTCTTGGGCCGGTTTTACCATTTTGTCGGTCACGCCTTTAATAACGAGCGGCGTTGCGAAATCCTCCGCGCGCAGCGTCTCCGGGATAGTCAGCGTTACGGTGGAGGGGTTGTCGGTTGAAAGCTGGTGCAGAATGACGCAGTCGGAGTCTTCCGAGACGAGCTCCGCGACCCATTTGTCGCCGCCAAACGTCTCCGCGGCAAGACTTGAAAGAATGAAAACGACCGCCGTTACGCCGACGGCAAATAATTTGGCCCGATTAAGCGCGATCATAAGAGTTCTCCTTTGCGGTTTTCGTTTCGCTCTTATCTTTTGCGGCCGTCAGATTTATTTTCAGCCGCCGCCGTTCATTCCGGACAGACGTTTCCGCTCCAAACGCGCGCGGGACGCGGGGATAGAAACAGCCCGTTCCAGAGTCTCCACCGCTAAGTATAGCGCCTATCTATCTATCTATCTATCTATCTATCTATCTATCTATCTATTCAAAGAAAAATTATTTAAAAAATTTTTTCCATTCGGCTCTGTCTTTTTCCAAAAAAGCCCAAAAATACGAATAGAAACGGGGTTGTCGAGAAAGGAGTCTTTGTAAAAAATTTTTCAGAGAACGCCGCGTCGTTCCAGAACGCGTGATCGGCGATAACGTGCATTCCTTCGGGGAGATTGATCTCTTTAAGCGCGCCGCCGTTTTTATCTGCGCTTCCGATAACCAAATATTTTCAAAACAGCGACGTAGAAGATCGGAACGAACACAATGGAAAAGGCCGTCGAGACGACCGTTCCTCCGAGCACGCACGTTCCTAACGAATGTTGACTTACGGAGCTTGCTCCGTGCGCGACCGCCATAGGCAAAACGCCGAGCGCGAACGCGGCCGACGTCATAATAATAGGGCGCAGCCGTATAATAGAAGCCTGAACGGTCGCTTCATACAGTCCTTTTCCTTCCTTTTCCATAATCTGTTTGGCGAATTCCACAATTAAGATTGCGTTTTTCGCGGACAGCCCCATAACGGTCAGAAGCCCGATTTGGAAGAAGACGTCGTTTGCCAAACTTCTGACGTCGGCGGCCGCGAAGGCTCCTAACGCCCCAAAGGGAACGGCGAGCGCGACGGCGAAGGGAACCGTCCAGCTTTCGTACAGAGCCGCCAGACATAGGAAGACAATGAGCAGCGCCAGCGCGAAAATACGCGACGTTTGCGAACCGGAACGCCGTTCTTCAAACGAGAGACCTGAAAAGCTGAGCCCGACGCCTTGGGGAAGCTCGGCGACTAACCGCTCAATTTTCTTCATTGCGTCGCCTGAACTGACGCCGGACTGAGGAACGGCGTAGAATTCGACGCCTTCCACGCCGT
Organism: uncultured Planctomycetota bacterium; assembly: GCA_902786505.1. GTDB lineage: Bacteria > Planctomycetota > Planctomycetia > Pirellulales > Thermoguttaceae > RUG369. The sequence goes on from CADACS010000007.1 coordinate 9,855, forward strand.
TAAATCGGGTCAGTACCTGCGGTCCGACGAGCCAGCGCCCCGACGCAAACGCGGAAAAGGGAACCATTTTTCCGTTGTTGTTTCTGGCAAACCACCGCTCAAAGTCGCCGGGGGTCAGTCTTGCCGTAGGCGCGCCCTGCGCGTAGACCTTTTTGACGCGTCCGCGATCGACGAAATCGTTGACGTACGCGCCGCCCCACACGTTGGAAAGGTTGGCGTAGACGTCGGACAGATTTAAATTAAACGCACGCGCCTTTTCTTCGTCAATTTCCAGTTTATACTGCGGTTCGTCCGGCAGCGAATTGGGCCAGACTTCCGAAAACAGTTTCGTCTTGCGCGCCAGTTCGACAAACCGCTTTTGAAAATCGCCGAATTGCGAGCGGTCGACGCCCGACCGATTTTGAAGATAGAAGTTTACGCCCGATATCTCGCCTAACTCCGGAATAGACGGCGGAACGGTCGTCGTAATTTGCGCCTCGTATGTCCCGGCGAAACGTTCGGAGACCCGATCGACGACGGAGAAGACGTCGAGACCCGGTTTAACGCGTTGGTCAAACGGCTTTAACGCGACAAAGACCGTGCCGCAGTTCGCGCTTGATCCTGCCGATCCGAAGCCGGCGACCGCCATGACCGCGTCGACGGAATCCTTTTCTTGCGTCAGAAAGTAATCGGAAACCCGGTCGAGAATCTTTTGCGTCCGTTCCTGACTTGCGTTCGGCGGGAGTTCAACCTGAACGGAAAACGAGCCCTGATCCTCAATTGGCAAAAACGCCGTCGGCAGAGTCGGATACCAGCGCGCCAGAGCGGCGACGACGAGTACGAATAGCGCGAGAAAGCGTTTGCGTCTGGCAATTGCGTATCCGACGGTCGTTCCGTATCCGTCGGCGCCCAATTTAAAGAGCGCATTGAACGCTCTGAAGAACCATGGAACGCGCCGTACGCCGCGCCCTTTCCGGTCGTTCAGCATGGACGCGCATAGCGCGGGCGCGAAGGTCAGCGCGACGAACACGGACATGAGCATCGCCGCGACGATCGTCACGGCGAACTGGCGGTAGATAACGCCGGTCGAGCCGCCGAAGAAGAAGGTCGGCAGGAAGACGGCGGAAATGGTCGCGCCGACGCCGACGAGCGCCCCCTGAATCTGATTCATCGTTTTGACCGTCGCCTCTTTTGCCGACAGGCCTTCGGTCGTCATGAGGCGTTCGACGTTCTCTACAACGACGATCGCGTCGTCGACGAGCAGCCCGATAGCGAGCGTCAGCGCGAAAAGAACGACGACGTTCAGCGAAAAACCAGCCGCGCTGAGAACGGCAAACGCGCCCAATACGACGACCGGAATCGTCAGCGTGGGGATCAGGGTCGCTCGAAAACGCTGTAAAAAGAGCAGCATAACTGCGAAAACGAGCGCGAACGCTTCGAGAAGGGTTCGTATTACGGCGCGGATAGATTCTCGAACGGTCGGCGCAATTTCCGAGGCGTAAGCGATTTTCGCCCCCTTGGGAAGAAACGGCCGCAATTCGTCGACCGTCGCCTTAAGAGCGTCGTTTGTTTTAAGCAGATTGGCGCCGGTCGTAAGCCTCGCCGACATTCCGACGGCCGGCCATCCGTTGAAACGCGTTGAAAAGTTATAGAATTCGCTTCCCATTTCGACGTCGGCAACGTCGGCGAGCCGAATTTGCGATCCGTTTTCGTCGGTTCGTACCAGTATCTTTTTGAATTCGTCGACGGTCGCCATGCGGTCTTTTGCGACGACCATCGCGGTGAACTCGGACCCTTTCGGCGCGGGCTCGTCTCCTAATTTCCCAACCGCCACCTGTATGTTCTGCTCGCGTATTGCGGAAACGACGTCCTCGTGGGTCAATCCGAATTCGACGAGTTTTTCCGGATTTGTCCATACGCGCATGGCGTATTCTCCGCCCCAGATTTCGAATTTTCCAACTCCGTCGACGCGGCATATCGCCTCTTTTAGTTTTCCCGACGCAAAGTCGCCCAGATCGCCTTCAGTCAGGCTTCCGTCGTCGCAGTATACCGCGAGGGTAATAAAGTCGTTTGCTTCCGATTTGGAAACGAATAGTCCCTGAGACTGAACCTCCGCCGGGAGAAGCGTCATGGCGAGCGCAAGTTTGTTTTGCGCTTGCATTTGCGCGACGTCGGCGTTCGTGCCCTGTTTAAACGTGACGTCGACGCAGAAGTCGCCGGCGGTCGAACTTGACGACGTCATGTACATGAACCCGTCGAGTCCGGTCATCTCATGTTCGATGATTTGCACGACGGCGTCTTGAACGGTTTGAGCGGACGCGCCGGGGTACGACCCTCCGATAGAGACGCGCGTCGGGGCGACGTCCGGATACTGACAGACTGGCAGTCTGACGAGCGCGACGGCGCCCGCTAACGAAATCAGAATAGCGACAACCCAGGCGAAAATCGGTCGTTCAATAAAAAAGCGCGACATATTACGAAAAGCTCAAACGGGAGAATGGAATGATTAAAGCGTTTATATTAAACGGTTATTCGGCGCCACCGGAGCTCTCGACGACGTCGACCCGCGTTCCGTCTGAGATATATTGCGATCCTTCGACGACGACGCGGTCCCCGGCTTCCAGACCGAAATCGACGAGCGCCGCGCCGTTAAACGTTCGCTCGGATCCGACGGCGCGCCGTTCGACGGTCGAGTCGTCGCGAACGACCCAAACGTACGGATTGCCCTTCGGGTCTCTAAAGACCGCCTGTTGCGGAACCGTTTTGCCGTCTTCCCGGACCCCCTCTTCCATGCGCGCGCGAACGAACATGCCCGGGAGCAGAACGCCGTTGGGATTAGGGAATTCGGCGCGAAGCGCAACCGTTCCGACGTCTTCCTGAACGGCGTTGTCCGAGTATTGAATTCTGCCCGTTTCCGCGTATCTTGTTCCGTCTTCCATTAGGAGTTCGACGCGCGCGTTTTGCATGAAATCGTTTGCCCCGTTTTTCTTCGCTTTTGAGAGAAAGACGACCGAAGGATTGACGTCGACGTAGATGGGATCAAGCTGCTGAATTGTGACGAGCTCCTGCTCTTGCGCGCTAGAGACAAGCGCTCCGACGGTAATCGACGAAAAGCCGATTTTCCCTGAAATAGGCGCCTTGACCTGACAGTAGTTAAGTTCAAGCGCCGCCAGATCGAATTCCGCTTTCGCCTGTTTGAACGCGAATAGAGAGCTCTCGTATTCTTCCTGACTTGTCGCCTGCTTGTCTTTCAGAAGCGCGGCTCGCGCCTGACGGCGCTTGAGTTCCTCGGGATTCGCCTCGGCTTTGTCGTAATTGGCCTTGTAAACGTCCGACTCTATTTCATACAGCACGTCTCCTTCGCGAACAAACGACCCTTCCTCAAAGAGCCGTTTCAGTAAGACGCCGCCTACTTTCGGCCGCACTTGCGCGACCTTGCTGGCGACGACTCGCCCGGGCGTTTCATGGATAAGAGGGACGCGTTCGTTTTTTACGACGTAAACGGCGACTTGCGGCGTTTCTGTTTCCGTCTCTTCGGTTTCCTGAGCGTTTGCGCGCTCGGACGCGCCTGAAAAGGCGGCGATTCCGCGTTCGATACGGTCGCAGCCGCAAAAGAGCGCGGCGTTTGCCAGAAGCAGCGCGGCGGCAATTCGGGGCGCGACGGCGCGGGAGAGAACGGAGTTAGTCATAACGGAAAAGACGGCTGATTTCATGAGACCTCAATTGGCCGGCGTTTTAGGGGCCGACTCCTGACGTTGCGTTTGCAAATGTTCCTTTGTGCGCTCCAGAAGCAGTCGCGATTCTTTCAGCGCGGGGAGCAGAGAAATTGCGTACCCGCCCGCAAAATACTTTGAACGCGTCTTTCTGCCGAGGGAATATAATCCCGCCAGAAACGTTAAATCGCCTTCCGACAGCTGATCGAGCGATTCCGGATTCTGCCAGAACCCGTCAATGTTGCGGAGAAACTCGTTGGCGTCGAGCCCTATGGCGGAGAATTGCGCGACCCGTATCAGGGAACGCGTTAAGAACGGATCTTTTGACGCGTCGTAATCGACGTCAAAATCGTAAAACATAATCTCCGCTAACCGCGCGCGGCTCTTGACGGTCGCGATACAGTCGACGCTCGCCGCGTAATATAAATTGCGTTCGCAGTCTAACGCGCGCTGAAACGCCGCGTCGAGATCGAGGTCTCCAAAGGCTCCGTCGCGAATTTCGTCTGCTCGCGCGCAGAGTTCCGGATTTTCTTCAAACTCGGGGACGGCGGCAAGATCGACGTTTTCAAATCCGACGTTGATTATTTGCAGTCCCGTTTCCACGTAGAGCAGAGACGGTTTGGCGCGTTCGAGCAGAAATCGCGCCAGTCTGAAAATGCGCCGTCGGTCGTCCAGCGCTCCGTCAAAATCGCCGTTCCCTATTCGGTAATTGGCCCGCATGGCAAACAGCAGCGCAAGTTCTTTATAGAACGCTAAATCCGGAGCGGGCGTTTTGAGCCAGGCGCCGCGGCCGTCGTCGAGACAGAGCCAGATTCCCAATGCGGGCCGCTCCGTCGCTTCTTCCAGAGCGGAGTAATACAAATCGCCCGTTTCGAGCCAGTCCGCCGCGGCCGGAAACTCGTTTTTAGTCCAGGGACGCGAGCATGTTAAAAGAAACGTATCTGCTCCGAGCGTTTCGCGCGCGTCGCGCCGATCGAAAAAAGCGGGTCGGGCGTTGGGATCGATATGGAATTTCTGACAGAGCGGTTTCCAGACGCCGGCGAACCAATCCCGACTCTTTTCGTTAGTTGGAAAGTCGTTCCATTCGACCGAGTTCGCAAGTTCCGTTTGATTGAGGGCGCGCGGGCCGAGCGCCGCGAGCAGGATTCGGTATCCGTTGCAGTAGGGAGATCCGAAGTCCTCGTTTTGAAAGTCTCTGTAAGACTGAAGACAATCGCGCGCCGTTTCGCCGCCAGCCTCCGCGCTGATCGAAACGTTCGCCGTCGTCGACGGCGACAGGGCGACGGGGCGTAAATAAAGAAAGTAAACGGCCGCCGCGCACAGCGTAGGAATCAGAAACCGTTTTTTTCGCCAAAACGGCCGTTTCTGCTCTTCCTCGAGCGTCTCCGTTCCCGCGCGCCTGAGCGCCGCTTCCGCGAGACGCAGAGTTTCGTCGTCGGTTATTTCTTTGGAATCGGACGTCATTGCCGTTCTCCGGTTTCCCCGTTGGACGGCGCGCCTGAAAGCGTTTGATCCGTCTGCACGCCGGCGCCGTAATACGCGGCCGTTTCCGTCGTTCGAGCGGGGATTCTTAAATCGGCCGATTTAGCGACGTAAAGGATCGAGAAAAAAGAAGCGACCGCGCCGATGAGAAAACCGAGTAAAACGCCCGCAAGAAAGCCTGTCGCACGAACAGATTGAACGTACCGTCTCAGCGAGACGACGACTTCCTGTTCGCCCGTCTGAACGATTGTTTCCGCCAGTTCAAGATCAAACTTGCGCCGTTTCCGCCGCAGCGACGGCCGCGCCAGACGGCGCGTTTCCGCTTCCGCGTCGGGAAACGATCGGAGTTTTAAAGAAGCGAGTTTCGCTTCCTGAGCGAACATTTCGGGCGTCATTGCCGTTTCGTCGAGCATAGCGAAATCACGTTCAGACATATCGCTTTTCCTTGAGTAAACTGGCCAGGAAACGTTTTGTTTGCCGCGGGCCGGCGATTATGGCGCCTGTTTGGCCGCGCCGTCGCGCAGCGTTTCGAGAGCGCGGCGGTACTCTCGAAAGACGGACGACTTTGACGTCTCGACGACGTCCGCAATTTCCTCAAACGACAGTCCTCCCCAAACCCGCAGCAATACGATTTGTTTCGCGTCGGGCGAGAGGTTTTTTAAGCGTTCGGTCATTTCCTGAGCGAAGAGCTTGTCGTCCGGCGAATCCTCAAACGTTATTTCGCCGCGATCTTCAAATTCCTGTTGAAGCCGACGGAATCTGGAAGTTTTTCGGTATTCGTCAATGGCCGTTCGTTTAGCCGTCTTAAACAGCCAAGCGGAAACGTTTACAGGAAGACCGTTTTTTTCGGCATATTTTATCAGCTTCAAGAAAGTCGTTTGCGCAACGTCCTCGGCGGCGTGGCGGACCCAGCGCCGCGCGAAAAACGTTAAAGCGGAAAAATATTTCTCGACGAGCGTGTCGAATTCACGCTCGTCAAACATTTGTAAAGGACCCATCTTGAAACATGCGCATTTTGGCCGCGTTAGGAGCGCGTTTGTTCCGGAATACCGCGCTCTCTATAAGAGAAAACGTCTGAAAATATTTTTATTCCAGATTTTTTGAAATCTAAGAAGGAATTTGTTGAAAAACGCCGTCCGCGCTTTTCTCCGTATACTTAGCCGGCCGTCGCGATCGAACGCAAACTTCCCGACGGAACCGTCGCGAACGTTTGCGTTCCCGATTTCGGAACGGCGTCGCGCCTTGGGCGTTTTGGGAGAACGCCGCCGTTATGAATAGAGCGGGGCGACGAGGATTGTCGCGAGCGCCATGTAGATGAACGTGCCGAGCGTGTCGGACACGCCCGCGACGAACGGGTTGCTCATTAGCGCCGGGTCCAATTTGAGTTTCTGGAAGAGGAGCGGGAGCATGGCGCCGGTAATATTACTGGAGAAGACGACGAAGAAGACGGAGAGCGGAACGAGAAGCAACTGCAGAAGGGGCACGGCCGTACCGTAAATAATGAGCGCGTTAATGAGGCCGCACACGCCCATGGCCAGTCCGAGAATAACGCCCATGAGCATCTCGCGGCGCGCGATGCGCTTCCAGTCGAGGAGCGAAATTTCTCCGGTCGCGAGCGCGGTAATTACGAGCGTCGCCGACTGCCCGCCGCTGTTGCCGCCGGTCGAAACGATCATTGGGAGGAACGCCACGAGCCAGGTAACGCGGTCGCTCACGTTATTGAACAGTTTCAAAATGAGCGCGGTCGTAATAGCGCCGAAGAGCAAGATGGCGAGCCACGTAAACCGTTTGCGCGCCAGCAGCAGGAGCTTGGCGCCCATGTACGTTTCGTCTTCGAGGGGCGTAACGGCCGCGCTCATGTGCGCGTCTTCAACGAGCTCTTCGACTGCGGCGTCTAAGACGTCGTCGTGCGTAATGACGCCGAGCATTTTGCCGGACGAATCGACGACGGGAATCGCGATAAAGTCGTACTTTTCAACGAGGCTGATCGCTTCTTCACGCTTGGCGTTCGCGTTGACGGTAACGAGCGTGCCCGCGGCCTTCATGAAGGTGCTGATCGGAACGTTCTGCTGGTTAATGCGGCGCAGCAGGTCTTTTGCGGAGACGACGCCCACGAGCCGGCCCTCGCCGTCGAGAACGTAGAGGTAGTAGACCGTCTCCATGAGGTGCGTTTGCTCGCTGATCTTCGCGATCGCTTCTCCGACCGTCATATCGGCGCGCAGGCGCACGAAGTCGGACGACATTTCCGCGCCGCACGTGTCTTCTTCGTAGGCGCTCAGAAGGGCGACGTCCTGCTGGTCTTCGCGCGAAAGCAGCTTTTTGACTTCCTCGGCGATTTCCGGATCGACTTCGTCGAGCAAGTCGACGCGGTCGTCGGAAGGCGTCTCTTCGAGGAGCTTCGCGACTTCGTTTCGCGGGCATGTTTCGACAATGCGAATCTGAACGTCGCGTTCAAAGTAACTAAAGATTTCCGCGCGCAGGGCGGGATCGATCGCGCGAAAGATAACCCAAATTTCACTGGGTTCGAGTTCTTGCAGAAATTCAGCGGTCGACGCAGGGTGAAGAGCCGAACAGAAGACGCGCATCTCGGCGGCGTCATTAAGCGCGATCATTTCGCGCAGTTCCGGTAGCAACAGAATATTAGCGCTCATTTGAACTTACTCCTGCGCGGTTCTACCGCCGTCTATTAGGGCTTCATCGTTGATCGATATGTACTCGTAAACTATGAAATGGTTTGGAACGGTCAGAAAAATTCGGCCCGCGCGGCGTAAAAACTCGAGCGAGGCGGCCAAAAAGGCTTGTAGGATTATAGTCGAATTCAGCGCGGCGTCAATAAGAATTCGTCTAAATAACGCCGGTTTATTTAGATTGGCGCGGCTTCTATCTAATTGTATATGTTAAAGATACTGCTAAACGCAAAGGACGCGCGCGCCGGGCGAGGCTGGATAAAAAAAGACGCCGAGGTCGAACCCCTTCGACCTCGGCGTTAGCGTCGTTGCAAGTCGTCACCCAAGTAAACAACGCATTCTGCACGATTAGTTCAACAGGTTTTTTTTGCCTGTCTTACTTTATATGAAAATATAACGCCCTTGCTGATAAAATCAAGAACGAAGAAGGTAAATAAATAAGTTTTTTAAAAAAGGTTTACCGGATATGACGTTTGTGCCGGTTATTCCTTTTAACAAATATTCTATCGGCGATTTCGCGCGTCTTTTTACGTTAGCTGCGTGCAAACTTTAAATCTTACGGGGGACGCGCCGCGTTTCGGCGCCGGACGAGCGTTTTGCGAATAATTAAGCTCTCTTTTCTCTCTTACGCGACTATTATTTTCGATACATAACTTGACGTCAACCTGTTTGGAAAACTTTTTGAGAAAATTTTGGTTTTTTTTGAAAAAAATTTTTTGGAGAAAGATTCCGCAGGCGGTTATTGGCGCGCCGCGCCGCAAGACAGAGAAAAGGAGCCTTATGCGGCCGCGCCGAAGAAGGGCGGCCGTCCGAAATCAGTTTGTCTTTTCGCCGGCTTCTTTTTCGGGCGCGTTTTCAGGTTCTGGTTGAGGAGAAGGTTGGGGCGCGCCCCAAGCGGGCTGGGGGCCGGGATTCTGGAAAGGCTGCGGCTGCGCGTTGGGCGCCTGCGGTCCGGAACCCAGCGGGCCGTTGGGTCGCGGGCCTCCGCGCCAGCCGTTCGGATCGAACCTTCGCTGAGCCTGCATGACGCTCCAGTGCAGTCCGAGCAGGGCGGACCACGCCTTTTGCGGCGGATTAGACGCGATATATCCCTTAGCGCCTTCGGGCGCGCTGCGCAGCGTGTTCGCCAGATCTTCGAGCGAGACGTTTTGCGGATTGCTCATATCGAATCTGCCGAACGGGAACGACTGCCGCATGCCGAAATTCTGGTTGTTGAACGGGCCCTGGAACGGGCGTCCGTTTCCGCCGTTCTGCTGACGGGGATTCCGGTTCGGGCGACCGTTCGCCGCATGTTCTTTGGCGTCGTTTTCCAGGCAGCTCAGCGAGACGAGGGCGCTCAGGACGGTCGAGCGTTCGTCGTCCGACTTCGAGCCCAGATAGTCCTGCGCGTCTTGCGACAGGAGCGCGATAAGATCTTTTTGCGGCGTATTGGCGAGGAAGTCGAAGACGCCTTCAACGTCGGAGTCGCCGTTGGGCTGGAGCCGCTTGGAACGGCGGTATTCGGCGTATTTTTCGTACAGGCGCGAGAGATCTTCGTCGCGCAGCGCTTCGGGGAGCGTGAGCCGGAACGCGACGATAACGGGCGACTGCTCGTCCTGCTCCTGATTTTGCTGGAGTCCGTTTCCGAATTGCGGCCACGCGGGCTGGCCGGGCCGGTTCGACCGCTCGTTGGCGTTCCGATCGGCCGCGTTTTCGCCGCCGCGATTGAGCTGCGATCTGGCGAAGAATTCCTGCGTACGCCGGAACAGATCCTGCCTTTGGCGAATCGTTTCGATTCGCGCGGGGATATCGGACGCGTAAAGTTCCTCGCGTTCGGCGTCGCTCACGGCGAACGTAATCCAGCGCGCGTACGCGTCGAGGGTCGACCAAAGCCGGTCGGCGTTCGGCGACTCGGAAATCTGCCGGTAGAGCGCGCGAAGCTTTTTCTGAGTCGGCTTGTCTAAACTCTCAAACCGCTCCTGGCGGCGATAGAACGAGCGGTCTTCTTTGAGCTCCTGATAGGTTTTCTCCGCGGGCGCCGTTTCGGACGCGGCGGCAGTATCCGGCGCGGGGCCGGAGAACGGCGCCGGATTTGGCGCGCCGGGCGCGGCGTTCGGCGCTCGGAACCGGTTGAACAGATTCGCTTCTTCTAAGGCGTAGAGATAGTTTATATCGTCGATCGCAACGAGCAGCGGGAGACGTTCGACGACGCGGTAATCGCGCTCGCGCCTTTTTTCCACGCTTGGAAAGAGGACGGAAAAGAGAAGATACCCAATCGCGAACGCGGCGGCCGCGCCCGCAAGACCGACGGTTCGAAAGAGCTTTCGCTTGCGCGTTTCCTGCGCTTCGAGCGTTTTGAGTTCCGTCTGCGTTTCTGAATTGAGCCGGTCGACCGTCTTTTCCGTCAGTTCGAGGTCGGGGTCGTCCGCTTCGAGCGCCTCGAGCGCGTCCCATGCGAGGCGTTCCTCTTCGACGCGCGCTTTGAGTTCGGGCTGATTCGCGATTTTTGCTTCAAAGGCGCCACGCTCTTCGGGCGTGAGTTCGCCGTCGAGATAGGCCGAGATTTCCTCTTCAATCGGATCGACGGGTTCCTGCGCGTCTTCTTCTTCCGTCTGAAGCTCGAATCCGTCGTCGAAAAGGGCGCCGTCTTCCGCGGCGTTAAGCTCTTTGAGCGCCGCCGTTTCGGGGATGGCGGAATTCGTTCTCGCGCCGCCGTCGGTTATGCTGTCAGTGGGGAACCGTTTCATTCGGGGCGTTTCCCTTCTTCGATATAGGGCGCGAGGATATCTTTTAAATTCATTCTCGCTCTGCTTAGGAGCGATTTAACCGCTTTCGGGGTCATCTGCATAACGTCCGCGATCTGCTGATAGCTCATGCCCTCGAATCTGGAGAGCAGAACCGCCTGTTTTTGCCGGGGATTGAGCGAGTCGATCGCGGCGCGGACAATCTCCTGCCGCTCGACCTTGGCGATCTTCTGCGTGGGAGTCGCGCCGCTGCGCGACAAGACGCTCTCTTCGTATCCTACTTGAGTCGTTTGCGAATTTGGGGCGTTGACGTCGTTGAACAGGGTTTCCGGACGGCGGATCTTAGTGCGAATCGCGTTGAACGCCACGTTGTGCGCGACCCGGAAAAGCCACGTGGAGAACCGCGCCTCCTGACGGTAGGTGGCGCGATGCTTGTATACGCGCATAAAGACTTCTTGCGTCAGATCTTCCGCAAGCTGCTGGTTCCCCAAAAAACGCAGAAGAAAAGAGTAGACCCGCGACTGATTCCGAGACATTAGCTCCTCGAACGCAAGCGCGTCGTTCGCCTGAACGGCCAGCATAAGCTGAGCGTCCACGTCGACGTTGGACGTGTCTTGTGACTTTTCTTCTGAGCTCACGGGGAATCCTTCGCCGCCGCGTTGGACCGTTCGGCGCGCGGCGTTCACGCATAAATACTGTCAGCTGGCGCCGCGGCGTTTGGGAAAGAATTCCCCGCGTTGAGTTTAACCCCGTCGCGGCGGAAAAGTTCCTCAGAGTGCGGCGTTTTGGCCCGATAAAAACGAATCGGCAATCTATTTGCCGTCTACGGACGGTCCGTGTATTATACAAAAAACGCTCCCGTTTGAACACCGAAAAAGAGTCTTTTTTTGGAGATTTTGTCCGGCGGCGCTCTTTGGCGCTTGCCGTTCCGACGCAGGACCGCAAAATTAAGACGTAACAAAACGGACGCTGATCCGTTTAAAATTATAATCTGCGCAGCCTGAAGTGAACGCTCGGGCACGGCGCGCGCGTTTTTTACATTTACGCAAGACGTCTACTCGGGAGCTTAATATGACGACGCAAGACGCCGAACTTCGTTCCGTTTCCCCTGTTCGCGGCAAGAGCCGCAAACTGCGTTGGATTTGTCTTTTCTTATGGACGGTCGCGGCTATGGTCGCAACCGTCTCCGGATGCAGCGCGTACGCCGCGTTTAAGATCAAGCAGGCGCTTGACAATTCGGGCTACTTTGAAGATTGGACGGAAGAGACCGACGGCGTCTCGGTCGAGAATATTCCTTACGGAGAAGAGGATTGGAATAAGATCGACCTCTATTTCCCGAAAGAACTTGCGCCGGAAAAATCGCGCGCGGCGTTCATGTACGTTCACGGGGGCGCGTGGGCAGGGGGCAAGCGCTCCGATATGAAAGGGTTTGCGCGCCGCATGACGAAGGCGGGCTACGTCTCCGGAACGATCGGCTATACGCTCTATAAAGAGCAGACGGCGAGCGACTATACGATTTTTAAGGTTCTCGACGAAATTGACGCGGCGCTCGCGAAACTCAAGGAGACGGCTGCCGAACGCGGAATCGAGCTCGACCGCGTCGCGCTTGGCGGCGATTCGGCGGGCGGGCACATTATCTCGCTCTACGCGTACGCTCGCGGTAAAAAGGCGCCGCTGCCGGTCGTTTTTATCGCGCCGCGCGTCGCTCCGATCGATTTCCACGCTAAGACGTGGAACCCAGTTCTGCCGCCCGAGTCGGTGGCGACCGTCGCCGCGCTCATGAATAAAGTCTCCGTCGAGGAGCTTTCCGCCAAAGACGTCGAGAATCCGGACGAGCGCGCCGAAAAGCTGATCGCCGCTGTTTCGCCCCTCTCGTATCTTACTGCGGAGAATACGATTCCGACGGTCTCGGCGTACGGCGGCAAGGATCCGCTCGTCGGGACGGGCCATTGCGCGGCGCTTCGCGAGCGATTTAAGGAGCTTGGCGCGAAAGAATTTGACGAATCCGATCCGTCCGACGCGTCGACGCCCGTTTTCGACTGCCTCGAATATCCGCATTCGGGCCACATGCTCGAAAGCGATCCCGATTACGCGCGCCGTTTCCACGAGCTCGTTCTGAAGTACGCGCAACGATATCTTGACGAACCGGTTGCGAAAGAATCCGCCGCGCAATAGCCGCCTTGGCCGTTAGAACGCGGGCGCTCCCGCCGGCCTTATACAGAAGCCGCGCCTTGACTGCAGGCGCGGCGTTTTTTATTGGGCGCGAACCGAACGTTATTCCAGCGAAATCGGGCGCGCCGGATCGTCGCCGCTTTCGAGCCGGTCGCCGTTGGGCGCGACGGCGAAGACGTTCGGACGCGGTATTTCTTCGACGCCGAATCCGAGCGCGTAATCCAAGTGCGGCGGTTGGTTATAACCGACGTTCTGCCACGCGACCGCGAGCCGGTATTCGGGATTGTGCATGAGGGTCGGGATCCGATAGCGCGTGGGAACGGTCGTCGTATAGACGCGGAACCCGGAACCGTCGGCAAGCGCGTAGACCGTTTCTTCGCGCCAGTCGCCAAAGAGATCCGCGTTGAGGAAGGGCGTCGCTTTTGTGCCCCCGTAAGAAACGCATCCGTCCGCTTTGAATATGACGTCGGCGCGGTTCGTTTCCGGATTGTACTTGTGAATCGAGATTCCGTCCTGCAGTTCCCGGCCGAGATCGCCGTCCCAGTAGCAGAAGAAGTTGACGGGCATTCTCGGGCTCGGACGTTCTTCGCCGGCCGCGGTTACGAATCTGCCGGCCGCCCACGATTCCGCGCCCGGCGTTCGCGGATCGACGTCGTCGGACGCGCCGCGGCCCACGTCGCGCCCTTGGAACGGGAGGAACCAGAGGAGCTCGCCCGTTCGCGCGTCGCGCATATCAAACGCGGCCTCGCCGCTTTCGTGAACGGAGAAGATTTCCAAGCCGGGCCGATCCGGAACTAAATCGCCGACGTGCTGCGCGTCGCCGTGGAAGAGTTTCGGATAGCCGGGCGCGTGCGGATAGACGCCGGAAAGATCGTCGTCGAAGAGGGACGCGCCGTAGATAATTTCGTCTTTGCCGTCGTAGTCGACGTCGGCGACCGTTAGGCCGTGATTGCCGCGGCCGCGGTACGCGAAGTTTTCCGGTTGGCTCCGATCGTCGGAGTCGAACGCCGCCTGAACTTTCAGCGCGCCGTCTTTGAATACGTAGGCGGTCAGCGCCGTTTTCGTATAGTATCCGCGCGCAAAGACGCCCGACGGCCGTTCGCCGTCGAGAACCGCGACCGCCGCGAGAAAGCGGTCGACCCGATTGCCGTAATCGTCGCCCCAGTCCCGTTTTAGACTGTCGCCGCGCGCGGGCAGATACCGCGCCGAGTCGAGCGCTTCGCCGGTCGCGCCGGAAAAGACGGTGAGGAATTCCGGGCCGGAGAGAACGCGGCCCGTCGCGTTGCGGAGATCGGCGTTATTGTCGGCGGCGCGGATTTCCGGATCGCGCGACGCCTCGGAGACGAATTTTCCGGCCGCGTCTTTGGAGCCGGGCGCCGTTTTCATCATGATTTCCGCTTTGCCGTCGAGATCGAAGTCATAGACGAGGAACGGGTTGTAGTGCGCGCCGGCGCGTATGTTGACGCCTAAATCGAGTTCCCAGAGTCTTTCGCCGGTCAGTTTGTACGCGGCGAGCCGGACGGGCGCGGAAAAGCCGTCGTGCGCGTTGTCTTTCGGATTGGATTCCCAAATGGCGACGATTTCGTACGCGCCGTCCCCGTCGAGATCGGCGGCGGACATATTCCCGAGCTGATAGCGCATCGGGCGGCTTTTCGGATCGCGGTCGTTCTTCCAGTCGGCGGGCCGTTCCGTTTTAATTTCGAGATACGGTTTCGCGAGCGGCCGCGCGGACTTCGAGACCGACGTTTTGCCGTTGGGCGCCATCGCCTCGACGTAATATTCCGAATCGGCGGTCCCTTGCGCGTCGAGATAGTTCGTCGCGGCGATCGGTTCTTCGGAAACTTTGACGCCGTCGCGGTAGAGATAGAATTTCGTTTCGTAGGGTTCCGTTCCCAAGAGCCGCCATGAGCAGAAGACGCCGTCGGGCGCGGCTGCGCAGACGAGTCCGCGATCAAGATATTCGACGCGCCGCTTTTCGACGGGCCGTTCCGTAATGAGCCGGCGCGTTTCCGCGACCGTTTCTTCGTTGACGGGCAGGACGGTTACGGCGTCGCTCCGACCCGGCTCCTGCGCCTGAATTTTGGGCGCGGCCGCCGCGGACAGCGAGAGAAGGAGGAGCAGAACAAGACGCGTCGGCTTCATAGCGTTCTCCTTTGCGAAAAGGGTTGACAAGCGTGGAGTTCGCGCCTTACGGACTCAGTCTTCTTTCGCGACGCGAACGACCTCTTCGACCGAGGTTATGCCGAGCCCGACTTTCTTCCAGCCGTTGTCGCGCAGCGTCGCCATGCCGTTGGCGCGCGCGACCTTTTTGACTTCGATCGACGGCGCTTTTTCGCCCGCCAGACGCCGGATATCGTCGTTCGGAATAAGGAGCTCGTAGAGCGCGACGCGGCCCGCGTAGCCCGTGTCGCGGCATTCGCGGCATCCGACGGGCCGGTAGATCGTTCCGGTCTCCAGCAGCTCTTTGGGGAAGTCGTGCGGGAGCTCTTCCGGCTTCGGTTTCCACGGCTGCTTGCAATGCTTGCAGAGCCGGCGCGCAAGTCGCTGCGCCATAATCCCTTCGACGGTCGTTCCGACGAGGAACGGCTCGACGCCCATGTCGATCATACGCGTATACGCGCCCGCCGCGTCGTTCGTGTGAAGCGTACTGAAGACGAGGTGGCCCGTCATGGCCGCTTGGATCGCGTTTTCCGCCGTTTCAAAGTCGCGGATTTCCCCGACGAGCACGACGTCCGGGTCGTGACGCAGAATGGCGCGCAAACTGGCCGCGAACGTGAGCCCGACTTTCGTGTGGACCTGAATCTGATTGATCCCGTCAAGTTGGTATTCGATAGGATCTTCGGTCGTAATGATTTTCGTTTCTTCCGACTTAATTTCGTTGAGCGCGCTGTACAGGGTCGTCGTTTTACCGGACCCGGTCGGGCCCGTTACGAGAATAATCCCGTGCGGCAGGGCGATGAGCTTTCCGAACAGCCGGTAGACGTCTTCGTCCATTCCAATGCCGCGGAGCGTAAAGTTCATGCGGTCTTTATCGAGAATACGCATGACGATTCCCTCGCCGTGGAGCATGGGAATAATGGACACGCGCAGGTCGACCTCGCGGTCCTGAACCTTGAGCTTAATACGCCCGTCCTGCGGTATGCGCTTTTCGGCGATATTCAGGCGCGACATAATTTTAATACGGCTCACGATCGCCGATTGGAACCGATTGATTTCCGGCGGCGTCGGCTGCGTTTGGAGAACGCCGTCGATGCGGTATCGGATCCGCATGCCGGTCTCCTGCGCCTCGATGTGAACGTCGCTCGTGCCCGACTCGACCGCCTCGGTGAGAATGTCGTTAACGAGCTTAACGACGGACGCTTCCTGCGCGTCTTGCGCGTCGCCCTGATCCCAGTCGACGTCTTCGAGAATCTCGACGTCGCTCTTCTGCTCGATGAGGCCGTCGATCGTTTCCGCGCCGACCCCGAGCCGCGATTTAATGAGTTTGGCCAGTTCGTTCGGGAGCGCGACGACGGGCACGGTCGGAAGCCCGGTCGCGACGGAGACTTCGTCGACGACGGAGAGATCGAACGGATTGCTCGTAGCGACGTAGAGCGCGCCGTCCTTCTGAACGCCGAGCGGAAAGACGTTGCGCCGGTGGACGATCTTGGTCGGGAAGTCGACGAGCACGTCGTCGGGAAGCGTCGATTTCGTCAGATCGACGACTGGCAGCCCCAGTTTTTGCGCGATCGCCTTGAGTGCGATCTCTTCGGTTCTGGCGCCAAGCTGGTTGAGAATGGGCTGCTGGAGCCGCCCTTCCTCTTCGTATGAGGTTCGCGCGATTCGCAGTTGAACGGCGTTTAACTTTAAAGGTTTTGCTTCCGGTTCAAAAAAAACGAGCATCGAGAGCTCCTTGCGCCAAGTCGAATTTTTAAACGTACGATTGGTACAACTGGGAAGGTGTGAAAAAAAATAGCGTGGAGTCTTGGAAAATTTTTGTGATAACTTGCGAGACGCCCCCCTATCCTGTATACTATTATAACAAGGGTCATAGTCGATTCAAGTCGTCGCCGCAACCGGGCGCGCGTTTGTCGGTTCGTTATTTTCGCCGATCGCCGCGCCAACGGAGCGCAGATTAGAAGAGGGACAAACAAAATGATACGGTTCGGCAAAGTTAAGAACATTGCGTTTGGCGTCGTTGCGGCGCTGGCCGCGACGGTCGGTCTGAGTTCATTCGACGTTCCCTCTTTCAGCGAATTGGGCGACGGGGGCGCGGCGAGCGCTCAAGAGGGCGGCCGGAACGGCGGTCGCGGCGGCCGAGGCCAAGGGCAAGGCGCCGGCGGCCAGAGATTTAACGGCGGCCAAGGCTTCAACCGCGGCGGTCAGGGCCAAGGCAATAACGGCGGTCAGGGCTTCAATCGCGGCGGTCAGGGCCAAGGCAATAACGGCGGCCGCGGCTTCAACCGCGGCGGGCAGGGCCAAGGTCAGGGTAATAACGGCGGCGACGCCAACGGAAACCGGCGCAACGGCAGAACCGGGCCCGGAAACGGAAACGGGAACTGGACTCCCGACCAGATCGCTCGCGATATGACCGCCGAGCGGTTTGAACACTTGAAGAACGGTCCCTTTGCCGACCGCATTAAGTCGATGGTCGGCGAAGAGCGTTGGACGCGCTGGGAGAACGGCAATTTCTCAAACGCGGCGGACGACGCGGCGAAAGCGCAGGCGGCCGCGGAAGGGCGGCTGGAGGAAATCACTTCCGACCTGACCGACGAAGAACGTCTGGAGGCGGAAGCGCGGCTGCGTTCCGGAACGGTTCCCGAATTTAACGAAGAGGGCGTTCCGCATTATTCCATTGAGACGGAAGCCGACTATTACCGTCAGGCGATGGCGCGCCGCGACGACATTCTCGTCGACGCCGTCCCGATTGCGCTGCGTTACTACGCGCGTTATATTAAGAGCAAGTACGATAAAAACGGAGACGGAATCCTCCAGCGTTCCGAATGGGAAAACAACCTTGAAGGCGCGCAGGCGATCGATCTCAACGGCGATTGGGATATTACCGATCAGGAACTTCTCTATTACCTTGTGCGATTTGCGAAAGACCGTACAATTTTCAATCCGGTTCCCCGGCGCGAAAACGCGCAGCGCACGAATTTCCTGACCGCGCCCGACGACGGCGCCGAATTCGAGACCCTGATTCGTCCGGCGTCGGCCGCGCCGAAGCGGCTCTCAGGCGCTGAAGCGCGCGAAGCGCAGTTGAACAACGACGGGAACGGCATGCTGGCCGATATGACCGACGAAGACGTGCGCGAACTGCTCCTTGAAGGGAACCCGGCGCTCGAGAGCGTCGAAGACGAAGAACTGCTCGACGCGTTTCTCACCGACGTCGACGAATCGACCAAGCGCGAGTTTACCGTATCGCCGGCCGTCGTGAGGGGCACGCCCGGCTGGTTTTTGGCGAATGATAAAGACGGAGACGGTCAATTGACGATTCTAGAATTTGCGCCAGGTCTCTCTCAGAAGAATCTTGCCCTGTTTGGCAAATACGACGTGGACGGAGACCAGATAATCACCGCTGAGGAAGCGCGGAAAGCGTCCGCCCAGTAAGCTTGGCGCCGCGACGGTTGGATCGAGGATTGTTTTTCATGAGCAAAAGAAATTTGCGCGGCTCTCGCGCGATTATTACTGGCGCGTCGTCTGGAATCGGTTGGGAACTGGCGTTGGAATTCGCGCGCCGCGGCGCGTCCGTCTGCGTTATGGCGCGCCGGGAAGAACGTCTGGCGGAGCTTGTCGCCGAGCTTAACGCGATTCGCGCGTCGTCTTTTCCGGAAAGTCCGGAGCACTTCTATGTCGCGGGCGACGTCTGCTCGGCGGACGACCGCGAACGGACGCTTACGGAAACGGAATCCCGGTTCGGCGGCATAGACGTCCTTGTCAATAACGCGGGCGCGGGCGCGACGCTCGCGATCGAAGAGACGTCCGACGAACTTGCCTGCGAGATGTTCGATTTGAATTTTCTTTCTCCGTTTGAACTCACGAAAGGCGCGCTGCCCGCGCTGAAAGCGAGCGCGGAGTCGGCGGAGAACCGGCGCGCAGGAATCCGTCCTTTTGTCGTTAACGTGTCGTCTATCGTCGGGGTTCGCGGAACGCCTTACTTTGGCGTCTACGGCGCGTCGAAAGCGGCGCTTCTTACCTTGACGGACGCGTGGCGCGTCGAGCTCGCCGGGACGGGCGTGGAATTTCTTACGGTGACGCCGGGCACGACGTCCTCTGAATTTTTTGACAAGCTGCGCGAAGACCGGCTGCGTCCGAACCTTCCCAAGCACCGCGCGGCGACGCCAAAAGAGGTCGCGCTGGCGATTGCCAACGCGGTCGAAAAGGGCAAGAAACGCCTTGTGCCGGCGTCGAAGAGCGCGTCGCTCCTCAGCGTGATCGCGCGCTTTTGCCCCGGTTTTACCGACGGCGTTATGGCGCGCTTCGTCGTGAAAGAATAGAGCCGCGCTCACAGTCGCGGAGGCGAATAAAAAAGACGCCGCGTTCAGTGGACGCGGCGTCTTTTTTTATTGTTTTTCCGCCAGTTTTCGTTCTGCGGACCGCTACTGTTTCGCGCGCATTTCCCACGCGGTCAGCCAGCGGGGCTCCTGATCGCGTTTGAGCCCGAATTCCGTCTCCAAACGCCGCGCTAGGTCGGGCAGATGCGCCGCGCCGTAGAAGATCGCGAGCTTTGTCTTGCCGTTTTTCAGTTCTTTACGCGCGGCGGCGATCGCTTTTTCGTTGCGGAGGTGAATAATGACGTTTTCGCGTTCCTCTTCGTCTCCTTCGCCGCTTCCCGATTTGACGTCCTGTTCCGCGCTCTTATAGAGTTCGATCGCGAAGAGCCGCTTGAGGGTAAGCTTCCGATCTTTCGCGAAGAGCAGGGCGACCGTCCAGCCTTCCGTTTGACCGAGCGCATTGTTGTAGAACGAGTCAAAGAATGTGTCGACGACAAAATTCTCGACGTCTCCGTTCGAAATGAGTTTGCCGACGAAATCTTCCGCGTCGATATCGCCGCGGCGGAGATTGTCGGCCGCGTAGTCGACCCCGTCCATCTGATAGACCATGTCGAGCATGCGGCTCATCGCCACCTGCGAAAAGGAGACGAAGTCGAGCGGGTCGATCCGTTCTTTTTCGTTTTTCTCTTTGGCTTTCTCTTTAGCGGCGCGCTCTTCTTCGACGAGCGCTTTGATATCGGTCCCCTTAGGCGCGACGAGTTCAAAGACGACGACGTCGTACTCCGCGAACGCCTTATTGAGCTGTTCGTAATACGCGGCGTCGGCGAGATGGATCGCGCCGATGAGATCGACGGAGACGGGGTTCGTTTGGCCTTCGGAGTTTGTGAATTCGCCGGCGAACCGCACGATCGACGTCTGCAGCTCGACGGGCGCGTTGTTCTCATACTGGAGCCGGAACCATTGCGTCTCCTGCTTTTTTTCGTTAGAATCGGCGGAGGCCGAATCGTCGGACGTTTGGCCGCTCGTTTCGGACGCGGTCGGTTCGTCTGCGGGATAAGCGGCGTGCGCCGCGTTTTGCGCGGTCGGCGCGAACGCTAGGAGGAAGACGGCGAGGAGCGCGGACGCGAGCCGCGCCTTTCCGCGGGACGGGGCGGAGGACGCGTTGACTGTTGGATACAAGGCGGTCATAGATTTCTCCTTAAACGGTTTAACCGTTCGGGTTATTTCCTTTTGAAAACCGGCTCAAGCGGCGCGATTGCGACAGACGCTCGCTGGATCGCATAAAAGGGAGATATTTCGGGGATATTTAAGGGAACTAACAATATTTATATTGTATCAAAATAAGAGCGATTTTACAAGAATTGTTTCGAATTGAAACACTTTTTGCAAAAAATCGCAACACAACCGCGCCAAAACGATCCGGCGCGATTTTTCCTGATTCCAAACGCGCGGAGGTCTCGACAGGCAGACTGAGCTTTTGCTAATTAGAATATTCGTTAAAACTGTTAAAACGCGAATATGTTGCCGAAAGGTTTTCTTTTAGTGTAAAGATAAAATTTGCGCGACCTGTTTATTGGGACAGGACTCCAAAAAAAAGAGCCGTTTTTTCCAAGCGGAAATAGACTGGACCATGAAATCTGATTATATTAGATTGAATGTGGGGCGGTCTATTGCCGCAGCGCGCGTTTTGTGAGAGCAAACGCGCCGAAGGTAGAACGCTCGCCTTGCCGGAGCGCGCCTTTGTTGAGGGGGGCGAACCGGTCAAACTAGACGGCGTTTTCGCGTCTTGCCGACATGTCCTAGACGCGAAAGCCACTGGAATCGTTGAACGTTCAAAGCGCGGTCGAACGACTTGACCGCGAGTCGTCGGCGACTCGAAAGCGGTCGGGAATTCGACTGCGACACGATTCGTTCGCAGACTTTGCGCCTAGACGAACCGAACGTCGGACACGGCGTAAAGTCGACGCGATTTGAACTGGACGACGCGTGTATCGCGCCGACGCGCGAGCTTAAATTTTAGGTTGGTTTTAGTTATCAGGTGACACATATGTCGTTATCGCGAAATAATAAAATTTGGAGCGTCGCTGAATCGCTGTTGGAACGTCTTGGCAATAAGAAGCGTTCCGCGAACCGTCGTGAGCAGAAACCGAAGAAACTTTTCGTAGACCAACTCGAAGAACGCCAGCTCCTCAGTTTGACCGTCGCGTCGACGGAAAACTTGCTCGTCAATCCGAGCTGGCAAGATATTCGCGGCGACATTGCCGTCGATTCCAACAAGGCGGGCGACGTGGTCGTCGCGTGGACGTCTGCGGATCGGCTGATGAATCCGGATTATGACGCGAACGACCCGGAATCGTCCTATTACAAGACCGACGAAAACGGCGCCTACGTCGAAGACCTGAACGTTTACGCGCGATACCTGACCGACGAGGTCCAGATCGTAACGATTCCGCAGGAGAGCGTTCCGGGCACGCTGCTTGCCGACGACGGTCAGTCGTACGACTCCAGCTCCTACACGCCGGTAACCGCTAAGAGCGGCTGGTACGAAGTAACGACGACCGGCGACGACGGCTCCGAGCAGACGCTGTACGTCAAAGGGACGATTCAGAAAGGCACGAAAGCGCTCGTCGCCGCCGACGGAACGGTCTATCCGTTCGACTCGTACGTCGCGCTCACGACCGGCTGGTACGAAGTCTCCAAGACGAACGCCGCCGGCGAAGAAGAAGCGACGGTCGTCCAGGGTTCTATCGTTCAGGCGGGCTCGTTCGAGCTCCTCTTCAACGCGAACGAATCCCAGCGCTTCTCGATCTACGATTCCGGCGTTCTCCGCGGCGAAAACGACACGTACAATACGTCGAACTCCATCTCTTACTTCTACATCGGTCTGTACGCAGAAAACGAACTGACGTGGGCCCTCTTCAAGTACGACGCGAACCTTCTTCCGGGCGACAACGCGGCGAATCTTCAGGCGGCGATCCGCGCGATTCCCGGCGGCGAATATTCCGAGGTTACCGTCAACGCGTACAGCGAGACCGACTTTGACATTACGTTCAACGGCGAAAACTGGGCCGGTTACGATCTGCCCGACATGCGCGTTTCGAACAACTATTACGCCGACATTACCAACCTGCTTTCGACGGTTAAAGCGTCCAGCTTCGACATTACCGACCTCAACGGCGCCACGAACTTCCAGAAGCTGATTCTCCGCGACCTTTTCGGAACGAAATACACGACCAAGATTTCCGAAATCATCAATACCGTCGGGAAGGGCGAAGTCAT
Organism: uncultured Planctomycetota bacterium; assembly: GCA_902786505.1. GTDB lineage: Bacteria > Planctomycetota > Planctomycetia > Pirellulales > Thermoguttaceae > RUG369. The sequence continues at coordinate 32,363 of CADACS010000007.1, forward strand.
TCGCCAGCTGCAAGTCGCGCGCGATTCGCTCGTCGACACGCTCACGAGCGGCGTCGTTACCACGGTCAACGACGTTAAGACGATTACCGCGTACAACAACAACGGCAACAAGAGCGGTTTGGTCGTCAACGCCGATCCTTACGTTACCGCTCAGGCTATTCAGAACGCGTTCAACAACGCGTCGAACACGGCGACGCTCTACGCGCCGATTACCCGCGGCTACGAGTACAACGAGACGACGCACCGCTACGAATACACCTCGGAACCGACCCGCGCGTACGCCTCGAACGAGTCCTACGGCTCGATGCAGGCCGCGATTAAGACGCTCGAAGTCAAAGTCGAGCCCGTCCCCGGCGCCAACAATCAGTTCATGATTACGTTCACGGGCGCGTCCGGCCTGACCAATCAGGATTCGCTCATCGTTTCCGCGGCGACGTCCGTAACGAAGTCGGGCAAGACGTACGTCTACTCCGATCTCGTCCGTCACAACAACCGCACGGGCGCCTACGAATACACCGGCTCCTACGATTACGACGTCGCGACCGCGACCGTTACGGTTAAGGAATCGAGCGAGGTCTTCCGCGTCAACTCGACCGAGATCGCCGAATTCGTTATCGACGGCGACGGCGACATTGTTAACGACCGCGAAGGTCTCCCGCTCATCGCCGGAACCGGCCGCACGAACCAATACAAGCCGTCCGTGGCGGTCAGCAACGACGGATCGTTCGTTATTACGTGGGTCAGCGACAATCCCGATTCACTCCAGCGCTACAATCAGACAGACGTCTACGCGCGCCGCTTTACCGTTCAGGGCTATCTCCCGGAACCGGGCGAAGGCGGATACGATCCGAACTATACCGTTAACTTCTACGCCAACGGCACGACGGACGGCCAGCTTGGCTATCAGCCGCCGGAAACCGCGTTCGACACGTCGTTCGTCGCCGATCCGTTCGCGCTCGACGCTTCTTCGAACGTCAAAATTCAATGCGTCGCGCCGGTCGCCGCGGAATTCGTCGTCAACGCGTCCCTCAACGGGATTCAGACCGACCCGTGCGTTTCCGCCGACGAAGACGGCAACTTCATCGTAACGTGGACGTACATCGCGCAGGACAACAGCTATTTCGGCGGTATTTACGGCCGTCAGTTCAATAACGAAGCGCAGCCGACTACGGGCGATATTACGTTCGCGAGCAGCCAGGTCAGCTCGAACTACTACGGCCCGTCCTACGTCGCTATGTCGTCCGACGGATTCGCCGTCGTTACCTGGAATTACGGAACCGACTTCTATCAATCGGTTCTCGAACCGTACAACGACGTCTTCATTATCGACGCGCAGCTCGTCGCGAGCAACGCCTACGGCTCGAGCGTTTCCTTCGACTACAACGACCGTTACGCGCTTGCCTTTACGCAAGAGGAAGCCGACGGCGTCGGCGGCACGCCCGCGCTGCCCGTTACCAACTCGTACGTAACCGTTTACGAGATTTCCGCCGTTGAAACGGAACCGGAAGATACCGACGTCTTCGCCACCTCCACCTCTAACGGGGATACGAACTCCAACAACAATACCAACGGGAACGACAACCAGACGAACGCCGCGGCCGCGTCGGGCGTCATCGCGGTCGGCGAACGCAAGACGAGCACGTCTTACGAAGCGGCCCAGATTCTCGGTCAGACGCTCGTCAACGCGATTACGGTCGGCGATCAGGGCAATCCGTCGGTCGGAATGGACGCGGACGGCGACGTTTTCGTCGCGTATCAGGGTCTCGGTCTCGATATTCAGTCGATTACGAAAGCGAACCTTGCGAATCTCTACGCGAGCGATTACGACGATCTTTACATTCAGCTCAAGTGGGAAGATTTCGAGAACAACAACCTGTGCTACAAGCACAAGCAGTTCTACCGCGGCAATAAGTACTCGTACGAAGACAAGAACGCCGACCTCATCAGCTTCATTCAGCTCGCGTTGGGCTGGGGCTACGACGAACTCGGCAACTTCACCGACAACGGCGCGACGCCGATCTATCAGATCCACAACTACGACTGCATCGACGTCGACAGCTACATCCGCTACTTCCTGTCGGTCGCTCAGAAAGAGGGCGCCACGACGGAACAGATCACGCGTCTGGACGCCGTTCTCGAAACGATGCTCGCGCCTCTTCGCAACAACGGCTACGACGTCAGCTATGTCAACTACGGTCAGACCGTTTACGGCGACTCGATCGCGAACGCGAACGCCAGTACGAACACGGATTCGACGAACGGCAATACGGACGCCAACGCCCAAGTCAATATTATCACGGACGCTTCGGTAATTTCCGGCGTCGTCAGCAGCTACCGCAACGGCTCGAACGCCTGCTTCTATCTGTCGCTGCCGACCCAGTACGTTTCCTCCGGAACGCTCGCGTTCAATATCGGCATTGCGACGGCCCGCGACAATCAGACGACCAATGAAGACACCTGCGAATCCGTCTCCTTCGGAATCGGCGATTACTTCTCCAACGGTTTCCTGACTAAGCCGCTTGAAATGGCTCAGGCGCTCTCCGACGCGTTGAACGCGCTCAATATGTGCGCGGGCGAAGACAACTGCTTCGTCGTCCGCCTCGTTCCGCTTTCCGAAATTGAATTCTATCAAGGCACGATCGGCGAGATCGGGCTCGACGTCGAACAGTTCCAGTACCTGTACAAGTACACGCAGGACAGCGTCGAATACTACGGAATGCGCACGGTCGACGGATTCGTCGGGCTCCAGATTACCGCTCAGGGCTCGCTCCACGACACGCCGCTGTACATTCGTCCCGATTACGACGCCACGTCCCTTAAGCTTCTGGATCAGGCGAGCGACGACGCCGACTACGGCTTCTATACCGGTCTGTACGTCGAGCGCTACGGCGAACTTGGCAACCTGCAGACGAACGCGCATGTCGCCAATACGTCGAACGGCGACGTCATCGTCGTTTGGGGCAAAGAAGCCAATACCGACGCGAAGAGCCGAAACGACCTCTATCCGAACATTGGCAACTCGCTCGACGTCGAATACTCGCACGTCTATCTGCGCGCGTTCACCGAATCGACCGACACCGCCGGTCCGATCGTTACGAACACGTCGCTCCCGAACGGCCAAAAGGTCGACGACAACCAGACGGTAACCTCCGCCGTTAAAGACATGGTCGTCTCCTTCAGCGAAGACCTGCTCACGCTCGCCGACGCGGAGAACGCCGCGACCCTGCAGGATTCCTCCTATATCCGTCTCCACGCGGTCGACAACGTCTCCAACTGGTATCTGCTCGAAGACGGCGTTATCGTCGCGGGCGCGATCGAAAGCGTTACGTTCGGCCTGAACGCGTCCGAGCAGCTCGCGCGCGACACGGTCGACGAAAACGGCAATCCGATCGAACAGATCAATTACGGCGACCTCGCTTACGGCACGAACCGCTACGAAGCGGTCGTTCACTTCGCCGACGGATTTGAACCGGACGACGGAAACTACACGCTCGTGTGCTCCTCCATGGTTCAGGATACGGCGCGCAACGCGATCTACAGCCAAGGCTACGCGCCCGACGGAAGCTCCGCCGGATACGACGGAAAAGATTGGGCGCTCGATTTCAGCGTCATCCGCCTCAACGAAGCGCTCGGCTTTACCTATACCGACTCCTTCCGCTATAACGACTACATCCCGGTTACTTACGTCCACGACACGGCCGCCGACGGCTCCTTCGAGCACGACGCGGTCGATACGAACCGCGTTCTCAATCAGACGACGCGTTCTTCGATCGTCGACGAATCGAGCGATTACGGTCCGAACACGGCGCAGGCGATCGCGTCGAATTCGAACGGCGACAGCGTCGTCGTTTGGGTCGAATCCGAAGAATCGGTCGACGCGTCCGGCAAGTATCAGATTACCAAGACGGTTTACGCGCGCACCTACCGCGCCCTCTACGTCCTCGACGCCGAAGGGAACCGCTCTCAGGTCATCAGTCAGGACAAGTCGGAAGGCGTTCTTATCGAAGTTTACTCCGATACCGGAACCTATAACTCCAAGGGCGTTCTTACTTCGACGGTTACCGGCAAGAAGTTCACCGACCCGCGTCAGGCGTCCGTCGCTATGGACGACAAAGGCGAATTCTGCGTCGTGTGGGACATGTACACCGACGCGCAAGGCGAAGACGGCAGCCGCGACGTCTATATGGCGAAATACGCGTTTAACGGCGGTAGAATGTCGATTAACGGCAACTCGACCGATCCGATGCGCGCGAACGTCGAAACCGACGAAGATCAGCAGTACGCTGCGGTCGCTATGGACTCCGACGGCGATATCGTCGTCGTGTGGGAAAGCTACAACCAGGACGGCAGCGGCTGGGGCATTTACGGCCGCCGGTTCGTAACGAACGGTCTTTCCTACGGTTATCAGAATACAATCCAAGTCCTCCAGTTCGTCGGCACGGTCAATATTCTGGGCGACGTCCTCACGATTTCCGGCGCGGCCGACGGCCAAGACTACACGGTCGCCGTTCCGCTTTCCGTCGAAATGCGCGCCAACGCGACGAACATCAAAGCGGCGCTCGTCGGAACCGGCCTCTTTACGGAAACGGATCTCGAAGTCGCGGTCAGCGCGGCGGGCGAGATCTCGATCGAATACAAGGGCGAATACACCGCGACTTACGTCGATATGATGGAAGTTTCGACGAACAATCCGGACCTGATTGTCAACGTCGAGATGCGTCAGACCGGCGTCGCCGGCACGGAATTCCTGGTCAATCAGACGACGGAAAACAACCAGCGCTTCGCCGCGATCGGCATGGAGCCGGACGGCTCGTTCGTCGTCTCCTGGACGTCTTGGGGCCAAGACCTGGATTCGGACGTCGAATCGAATATCTACGCGCGTAAATTCGCGTCGAACCACGTCGTTTCCGCGCACCTTGGCACGCTCGAAGAAATGACGCGCGCCCGCACGGAGATCGGCGGCGGATCTTCGAGTCTCGTCGATACGACCAACGACACGTCGAAAGTCATTTCGACCGACAGCATCGAGTACCACGAGGTCTATCCCGGCCAAGGATACGAATCTGTCTGTATGATTACGGTCGGCGAAACGACCAATACGCAGCAGCAGCAAGGCGGAACGAACGCCGACGCGGTCGCCGAAGCGATCGGCACCGGTTCTCTTCTCACGTCGCGCCGCCACGTTCTTACCGCCGCGCACGTCGTGTGCAACGACGCGGGCGTTCCGGTCGATCCGTCCGAAGAGCTTGTTTACGTAACGTTTGAAACGAAGTCCGGCACGGTTTATATCCGCGTTTCGGAAATCTACGTGCACCCGACCTACGCGGGCGATCCGTCCGACAACCAGGTCGACCTTGCCGTCTTGGTGCTCGAATCCGCCGCGCCTTCCTCGCTCCGAGGCTACGACCTCTATACGGGCAGCAGCGAAGTCGGCCAGACGGTAACGTTCGTCGGCTACGGCACGTACGGCGACGTTATGGATACCGACGAAGAGATCGCGAACCGCGGTATTGGCGTTAAGCACGAAGGCCAGAACGTTTACGAACTGACCGGCGCCGACTTCGACAACGCGGGCAATCCGAACACGTTGATCTACGACTTCGACGACGGTTCGTACGCGAACGACTATCTCGGCAACTACTACGGCGTCCGCAACCTGGGTCTGGGACTCAACGAAGCGATCACGGCGCCCGGCGATTCCGGAAGCCCGACCTTTATCAACGGTCAGATCGCGGGCGTATGCTCCTTCGGTTCCGACCTCGAAGGGGACGGCGCGTTCGGGCCTGGCAACTATCAGGTCGACGTCCGCGTTTCCGCCTATGCCGACTGGATTAACTCCGTTATCCTCAGCGGCCTTGGCGACGAGTTCCTCGTCAATACCGACGGCAACATCTACATTGACGTCGATACGGACGACAACACGGACAACCAGAACAATAACCAGAACAACAACAATAATACGCAGGCGGCGGTCGACGAACTTACGACCGACTTCTGGCAGCGCGGTTCGCAGATCTGGTCGAGCGTGTCGATGGACGGCGACGGCAACTTCGTCATTACGTGGACCGGCTACAACCAGGACGGCAACGGCGACGCGATGACCGGCGGCTCGAACAACGGTCTCGGCGGCGTCTTCATGCGCGTCTTCCGCAGCGATTCCGAAACGGCGGAAATGGCGGGCACGCAGGTCTATCAGGTCAACGAATACACCGCGTTCGATCAGATTCATTCGCAAGTCGCGATGGCGACGAACGGCAACTTCGTCGTGGCGTACGAAAGCTACCAGGATCCGACCAACGAAGAGAATTCCGACATGGTCGACAACTTCGGTATCTACGCGCGCCGCTACGCGCTGACCTCCGCTGTCGTTACGACCGAGTCGACGACCTCTACGACCAGCGGCAACGGGAACAACAACCAGACGAGCACGGTTACCGTAATCTCGACCGAAACGGTTTACGGCCTCGAAGAGGTCGGCGCCGAATTCCGCGTCTCCCGCAGCAATCCGTTTGATCCGAACGGCGACGACGACGACCAACTCGGCGTCTCCGTCGCGGTCGATTCGAACGGCGACATGGTCTTCGTCTGGACCGATCAGTCCTATCCGGACGACAATATCGAGAACGTCGTCTGCATGCGCTCGATTACCCTCCCGCACGACGACACGCCTCCGTACGTTGTGCGCGCCAACGCGGTCTATACCGACGGCGCGGGCGATCCGCAGCAGGTTTCGCTCTACGCGAATTCCGTTACGTTCCCGTCGGGCGGCGGACCTACCTCGCTCGTCTATTCGTTCAACGAATACATGTTCACCGCGCAGATGAACGCGGATATCAAGAACGGCGACTTTGTCGACCAAGAGAAGTACGACGGCGTCTACGCGTATTCCGACAACCGCAATCTTGAGAATAAGAACGTTAAGTCGGTTATCGACTTCAACGACTGGACTCTCACGAAAGACGGCTACAACGTAACGTCCACGTACATCTACGATATCCTGTACGGCTACAACGCGTCCACGAAGGTCGAAGATTACCTCCGCAGCATCGGCGAAGAGCCCGGCAAGTACACCTACACGACGGTCGCCGATCCCGATTACGCGACGAACTCCTACGAACTGGTCATCCTGTTCAAGCAGACGCTTCCGGACGGCTCTTACGTCCTGACGCTGTCCGACAAGGTAACCGACGCGTGCGGCAAGAACAATCTTGACGGCGATTACAACGGCGTCGCCGGCGGCTCCTTCTCGGTTCGCTGGACGATCGGCATTCCTTCCGTCGGGCCTAACGATTACCTGCCGCCGTCCGACAGCACGGCGTTCACCGGCCTCTACGGCGGCGAAGGCGAACCGGTTGTCGTTTCGAACGCCGACGGCTTCATCATCGTGACCGAACAGCAGGTTCTCTACGAACTCGGCGGCAATTCGAGCGGAGGAACCAACAACAATAATAACAACAATAACAACAACAATACGAACGCGTCGTCCAACACGAACGAAGTCTACGGCTACTACAACACGGTTGTTATCGACGGCACGACGTACCGCATCGAGTCGGATATCGTCATGCGCGCCTTCAACTCCGACGGCAGCCCGAACGGCGTCGAGACGCGCGTCAACTCCTACTCCGAAGGGAACCAGATCGATCCCGACATCGACCTCACCGAAAGCGGAAGCTACGTTATTACGTGGATCGGCGAAAGCGAAGACGCCCTCAACGGCGTATGCGCGAGATTCTATCCCGGCGGAAAAGGACAGAAGACTCAGATTCAGATCGCCGGCGAACACGGCACCCGCTGCTGGGATCCCGACGTCTGCATCAACGAGGCGACCGGCTTGGTCCTCATTACCTGGATGCAGGGCTCGAAGGATTCGGAAAATCAGTCCGACGAAATGTACGGCCGATTCTACGATCTCAACGGCAACTCCAAGGGCGCCGCGTTCAAGATCATCAGCGAGACCGACGAATTCAAGTCGATTGAGAACTTCGACGTCGGCAGCATGGTGGTCAACGGCGCGATCGAGTACGTCCTCGTTTGGGAAGCCTACAACGAATCGACCAAGTCGTTCGAGGTCTACCAGAAGACGGTTACCGCGCGCGAGAACCTGGGCTACTACAGCGTCGTCGGCGGCCCGATTACTCAGGTCAACGAGACGACCTACCGCGGCCAGTACGATCCGCAGGTCGCCACGATCGAAGGAACCGGCGAATACTACATCGTTTGGGTGTCCGACCACGTCAGCTCGACTGGCGCCGATATTTACGCGCGTAAATACGACGCGAGCGGCGCGTCCCTTCCGTTCATGGGAACCACGCATCAAACGATTGTCAATACGATCGTCAAGAACGTCCAGGGCAAGCCTGACGTGGCGGCGAATCGCGACGGCGTCGTCTTCGTATGGGAATCCTACGACGCGGAAGAGTTCAACTACGACTCCACCTCCGGAGTCAAAGAAGAACGTCACGACTACGGCGTCGCGGCGCGCGTCTTCAACGCGGCGGGCTATCCGGTCTACATCGACGGTTACGTCTACGAGACGATCGACGGCATCCGTCAGGTCGTTCCGCGCCAGCTCGGTCAGCAGCTCGAACTCGACGAAGGCGAATTCATCGTCAATACGACGACCGCGGGCAATCAGTTCGCTCCGTCCGTCGCCGTCTTCGACTGGGATATCGCGCCGGACAAGTCGCTGTACTCGATTCCGCGCTTCGTCGTCGCCTGGGCCGGTCCGAACCCCAACGCCGGCGAAGAGATCGAGACCGACGATACGAACAACAACCAGAACAACAACGGCAATAACAACAATAATAACAACAATAACAACAACACGAACGCGACGACCGACACGTCGTACATCGGGCCTTACGCGGTCTTCTACAAGTATATCGCGGCGAGCTCGACGACGGCCGGCAATACGGAAGTGTCGATCGACTCGAAGTCGAGCCGCTACGCGACCGATTCGTCGAATTCGTCGACTGGCGGCTTCTACCGTCCGATCGGAACGCTGGCCGAAACGGTCGCGGCCGTTAAGGCCGACGCCGTTAAGGTCGATTCGACGACGCTCGTCGTTTCCGGAACCGACGCCGACGACACGCTCGTCGTTACGTCCGCCAACGGCGCGGTCGCAGCGATTACGCTCAACGGCGACGCGATTGCGATTCCCGCCGGAACCGAAGCGATCTACTTCGACGGCGCGGCCGGAAAAGACGTTGTTGTTTACGTTGCGTCCGGACGCGAAGCCGCGACGGCCGACCTTGCCGCCGGCAAGGCGATGATCGTCGGCGAGCAGGCCTTTATTGCCGCGAACGTTGAAAAGGTCGACGCGACCGATTTGAACTACGCCGAAATCAACGCGCGCGCCGCGACCGACGTCGTCAATCTTGGCGCGAACGCGGCCTCCGCCGCTACCGCGGCCGGCTTCCTGTTCAACGCGACCGGGGTCGCCGAAGTCGTCGCTGCGGGCGGCGCGAAAGCGACCGTCGTTATGGCGGGTACGTCCGGCGCGGATACGTTCGTCGCTTCGAACGTCGCCGCCGTACTGACCGGCGAAGGCTACTCGCAGACCGCGAAGAACTTCGCGACCGTCCGCGTGGAAGCGGCCGACGGCGCGAACGCCGCGGCGCTCTCCGACGTCGACGCTCTGACCGCGAGCGACTCCGCCGTTATCGCGGCGATCGGTTCGCAGACGATTGTCGCCGTTGGATTCGAGCAGATCGACGCGACCGGAACCGGCTCCGCGACGGCCAGTATCTACGGTACCCGTAAGAACGACGCGTTCGTTTCGAACGCGCAGGCCGCCACGATGAATTACGGAACCGGCGCGACCCTGAACGTCAACGGCTTCTCCTCGATCGCGGTCGACGGCCGCGGCGGCGAAGATTCCGCGGTTCTTATCGCGGGCCGAGGCGCTAATGCGTTCGAAGGCTTTGCGGACGCCGCGACGCTCACGAACGGCTCGTTCAAACGCGCGCTCGCGAACTTCTCGAACGTTACGGCGATGGGTCAGGACGACGATTCGATTAAATCGACCCTCGTCGCGACGCTGCACGACACAGCTCTTGACGACGCGTTCGCCGCTTACGGCGACACGGCGACGATGGACGTCGAAGGCGCGAACCTCTATACGGTCATCGCCGCCGACCAAGTCTCCGTTAAGCGCGATATCGCCAAGGGCGCCGACACGGTCGACGAATCCCTCGATCTCGACTTCGTCTTCTCCGTTGAGAACTGGGAAGACTGAGTCTCATAAGTAAGACGGCGGAGCGCGGCTCCCGCGTTCCGCCCTGCCACAGGCCCCGATCCTTTGCGGTTCGGGGCTTTTTTATTTCCCGTTCGGCCGGCCGCCGAGGCCCTTTGAGGGCGCGTTTCCTTCTCAGAATCCCTACTTGACCTGTTTTCGTAAACAATGTAGAATCAAACTAGTTTTTTCTCATTTAACCGTTATGAGGGCGCGCTCGTCCGCGAACCCTCGTCCAACGGCGCCGCGTTTGCTGGGAATTATGCGAACGGGGCGCGGTTTGCCGAAGAAACATACTGCCAAACGCGCCGCTTGGCGCGCAAGGCGCTATTGCCAAAAATAACAAAGCGGAAACATAGAATAACATGGATTTACAAGAGTCCTTAGACGGAGTAGGCGATTTTTTCGGTTCGATTTCCCGATGGATAGAAAATCGCATAACGTCGATGTTCGGGTCGTCAAACGAGCGCGAACTTAAGCGGATTCAGCCTCGCGTCGCCAGAATCAACGAGCTGGAGCCGACGTATCAGGCGATGAGCGACGACGATCTGCGCAATCAGACGGTCCTCTTCCGTAAACGTCTCGCCGCCGGCGAAACGCTCGACGACCTGCTGGAAGAGGCGTTTGCGGTCTGCCGCGAAGCGAGCCGGCGCACGATCGGGCTGCGTCATTACGACGTTCAGATGATCGGCGGCATGGCGCTCCACGAAGGAAAGATCGCGGAAATGATGACGGGCGAAGGTAAAACGCTCGTCGCGACTTTGCCCGCCTACTTGAACGCGCTCGAAGGAAAGGGCGTCCACGTCGTTACGGTAAACGACTACCTCGCGCGCCGCGACATGGAGTGGATGGGCCCGATCTATATGGCGCTCGGGCTGACCGTCGGCTCGATTCAGAGCAATATGTCGACGGCGGACCGCCAGCATTCCTATTCGTGCGACGTAACGTACGGCACGAACAACGAGTACGGGTTCGACTACCTTCGCGACAATATGCGCTACGCGCGTCGCGGCGACGAGAACTTCCCGTCCGACGCGCAGCAGTCGCAGGGTCGGCTCCATTACGCGATTATCGACGAAGTCGACAACATCTTAATCGACGAAGCGCGTACCCCGCTCATTATCGCGGGCCCGGCCCACGACGACGTGTCGAAATACCGCGCCGCCGATAAGATCGCCGTTCAGCTTGAAAAAGACGTCGACTTCGAAGTCAACGAAAAAGACCACACGACGAACCTTACCGACCAAGGGGTCCGCCGCGCGGAACACCTCGCGGGCGTCGAGAGTTTCTATACGGTCGGGAATATGCACTGGCCGCACCTCATCGACAACGCGCTGAAGGCGCGCTACCTCTATAAGAAAGACGTTAACTACGTTATTAAAGACGGCGAAATCGTTATCGTCGACGACTTTACCGGGCGTCTTATGGAAGGGCGTACTTGGAGCGACGGTCTGCATCAGGCGGTCGAAGCGAAAGAGAACGTCAAGGTCAAAGAAGAGAACCAGACGCTCGCGACCATTACGCTCCAGAACTTCTTTAAGCTCTACGACAAGATCAGCGGCATGACCGGTACGGCGATGACCGAAGCGAGCGAATTCTGGAAGATCTATAAGCTCGACGTGCTCGCCATTCCGCCGAACCGGAAAGTCCAGCGTATTACCAAGCCGGACCTCATCTACAGAACGGAGGCGGAGAAGTACAACGCGGTCGTCGACGAAATCGAGCGCGTTCACAAGTGGGACGAACTCGTCGACGACCAAGGCAACGCGTTCTACGGGCTCATTAAGAAGGAATCGGACGACGAGATCGAATTTCAAGAGAAGAGCGACCGCGACGCCAAACGCGTGCCGCGCGCGCGAATCCAGAGCGTGCGCCGAAAAGGCCGCCCGATCCTCGTCGGCACCGTCTCGATTCAGAAGAGCGAACTGATCTCCTCCAAACTGACGCAGCGCGGAATTAAGCATCAGGTCCTCAACGCGAAGCCCGAAAACGTCGGACGCGAAGCGGAAATCGTCGCGCAGGCTGGCCGGCTCAACGCCGTAACGATCGCCACGAACATGGCGGGCCGCGGTACCGACATTATCCTCGGGGGCAACCCGGAAACGCTCGCGTGGTCCATCTTCCAGACGAAATATCCGACCCGTCTCGACGTCCCGCAGGACGAATGGAAGAAGTGCGTCGAGGAGATCGAGGAGCGCGAACACATGAAGGCCGAAGGAGAGCTCGTCCGATCGCTCGGCGGGCTCCACATTATCGGCACCGAACGCCACGAGGCGCGGCGTATCGACTTACAGCTCATCGGCCGCTGCGGCCGTCAGGGCGACCCCGGCGAGGCGCGGTTCTATCTCTCGCTGGAAGACGATCTTGTCCGCATCTTCGCCGGCGACTGGGTTAAGAACCTGCTCACGAAGCTCGGTATGGAAGACGGCCAGGCGATCGAGAGCCAGATGGTTACGCGCCGGATCGAAGGCGCGCAGAAGAAACGCGAAGAGTACAACTTCGACATTCGTAAGAATCTTCTCGAATACGACGAAGTCATGGACATGCAGCGCAAGCGCGTCTATTCGTACCGCCAGCGCGTGCTCGACGGCGGCAATACGAAAGATTTCGTACTGCAGATGATCGAAGATCAGCTCTCGCGCCATCTCGACGAATTCCTGTCCCCGAATTACGGCGCGGAAGCGTACGCGGCGTTCGCGGCACGTCAGCTCAACGTCGAATTCGAGCCGAAGCAGTTCCGCGCAATGAACCCCGGCGAAGCGGCGGAATACGCGATCGAGCATGCGCGCCACATGTCGCACGCGGGCGTGCTCGACGCGGTCGAAGAGAACCTCTCGGACGACGTTCCGGAAGAAGAATGGAACTGGCAGGCGCTCGCGAAGACGGCGAACGCGCGCTGGCGCTGCACGCTGCGCGACTCCGATCTCAAAAAGGTCGGGCGCGACAACGTCGCCGATTTCCTCATTGAGAAAGCGGAGCATTTCTGCGATTCCGTTAAGCTGGATTCCGGCGCGAACCTTCTGGCGCCGAATTACGGCGTCTTAACGGCGTGCCGCTGGCTTCGCGATAAATTCGGCGTCGTAATCGATCCGCAGGAAGCGACGAAGATGGAGCAGAACGATTTCGTCGCGTTGGCGCGCCAGAAGACGCTCGAAGGCTATACGGAACGCGAAGCGCGGTTCCCGGTTCTCGCCGGCCTGGCGCACTTTACCATTCGCGATCAGAACGGCAAGCGCTACGATCGGGAAGGCGTCGCGGCGTGGGCCGCCCAGCGGTTCGGCGTCAATTTGGACGTCGAGGACCTCAAAAATAAACAGCGCCGCGAGATCGAAGAGGAACTCTTCTCGGTCAGCCGCGCGTCGGCGAAACGCGTTGAGCCGTACTACGCGCACATGCGCGAACTGCTCGCGAAGATGTTCGAAGAAGAGAACGTCGCGATCGAGACGCTGCGCGCCAATCGGGAAGAGAAGATCGCGCGCAACGACCGTATTACGTCGAGCGATATCCGCAAGATCCGCAAAGACGCGCCGACGCTCGCCGAGCTCTGCAACTGGCTCAATACGGAGCTCGACCAGAAGCTGACGGTCGAAGAGCTCTCCGACTGGGACGTGCTGCTCCTCGAGAACCGCGTCGAGTCGATTATCGAGAGCCGGTTCAATTCGGAAATGCGCAAAGTCGAACGGTCGCTCATTCTCGGTATTCTGGACGCGTCCTGGAAAGAGCACCTGCTCGTTATGGACCACCTCAAGTCGAGCGTCGGGTTCCGAGGCTACGCGCAAGTCGACCCGAAAGTCGAGTACAAGCGCGAAGGTATGCGCGTCTTCGACGCGATGTGGAACGGCGTCTTCGAACGCGTTACCGATTACGTCTACCGTATCGAGCAGCTCGACGAGAACTTCATCGGCTCGACCTGGTCGTCCGCGAACACGCCCGGCGCCGCCACGCATCAGCAGGCCGCGTCCCCGGAAGTTCAACAGACGCAGCGGCAGCAGGAAGAAGCGATCGAGGCGAGTAAAGAGCGCAAGGTCGAGACCTACCGCAATAAGTCGCCGAAAGTCGGCCGCAACGATCCCTGCCCGTGCGGAAGCGGGAAGAAGTATAAGAATTGCTGCGGTAAGAACTGACGGCAGCGCAAATTGCGCGTTGAATAGACAGACGCCCCGGCGGGTAGTTCAGCTCGCCGGGGCGTTTTTTAACGCTTAGCGCACAAGCCGCCGCAACGCGAAACGCCGCGCTCGCGGCCTTTTCTTGGCGGCGGGTTGTGCGCTTTGTTTTTTTGAAACGGCGTTTCGTTGTCTGTAATCAACGTTTTAACCGGACGTTACGTCCGGCTGGGCGCCCTTTCGGGCGCGAGCGCGGCCTATTTCTTGGGGTCGGCTTGTGCGCTTTGTTTTCTTGAAACGGCGTTTCGTTGTTTGTAATCCACGTTTTAACCGGACGTTACGTCCGGCTGGGCGCCCTTTCGGGCGCGAGCGCGGCCTTTTCTTGGGGTCGGCTTGTGCGCTTTGTTTTTTTTCTTGCGCGGACGACTTGATGATTGACGCCGGGGTTTCGTTTGTTTACAATCGTTCTCGACGGGTTTCCGTCTGCTTTTAGCCTTTAATTATTCGTTTACATTCAGAAAGAGTGCGGAGGACGGTATGCGGCGTAAGGGTATGAACGCGGGTTTTACTCTCGTTGAACTTCTGGTTGTCATCGCGATCATCGGAATTCTAATAGGGCTCCTTCTTCCGGCTGTTCAAGCGGCGCGCGAAGCCGCGCGCCGCATGCAGTGCACGAACAATCTGAAGCAGTACGGGCTCGCCATGCACAGCTACGCGGATACGAACCAGTCGCATCTGCCGTTCGGCATGACCTATCCGACGAACGGCTGGAAAGATTTCGGCGGAATCGCGTGCGAACGTTCCACGTGGGTTCCGCGAATTTGGCCCTTTATCGAGCAGCAGTCGCTCTATTCCCAGTACGACTTTCGAGTCGGATTCTACGCCGAGCCGAACTGCGCGTACAATAACCCCACCGCCTCCCGACCGGTCAATACGCCGGTGTCGTACTACTACTGCCCGAGCGACCGTCCGGGCGCGCTCTGGCGCGCGGACCCCTATCCGCAGAGCCGCGGCAATTACGTCGTGAGCATGGGCAACGACTGGTTCTGGAATTCTACCAAGCCGAGCATGCCGTATAAGAACGACGGCTGGAAAGGCGCGCCGTTCTATCTCAATATCAGCACGACGCTTCAGGAGATCGTCGACGGCACGTCGAACACGCTTCTCATGTCCGAAGTCCTTTGCGCGGCGGATACGGCGTTCGACTTCCACGGCCAGCTCTTTAACGACGAAGGGCCCGGCTCCGGATTCATGACGGTAACCGGTCCGAACTCGTCGACGCCCGACAGCTGCTACTGCTATACTGGCGCGAGCGGGTCCTCGCTCAATACGAACGACCGCTATATTCCGTGCACGGGCACGCCTCTTTCCGGCGACGAACGCTATCAGGCGGCGCGCAGCAAGCATTCCGGGGGCGTCAATACGGCGCTTTGCGACGGATCCGTCCGTTTCGTTTCGGAAACGATCGAACTTGAAGTCTGGCGCGCGCTCGGCAGTACAAAGGGCGGCGAAACGCGCGCGAGTCTGTAAGGAGGGCGCTTTTATGAAGAAATATGTTCTGGCGGCGTTTGTCTTCGCGGTCGCGTTTACGTTTGCGGTCGGATGCGCGCCTAAAAAGAAGGAAGTCGAGATCGAAGGGACCGCGACGGTCGACGGAACCCCGATCGATCTGGGAATCGTCCAGTTCTTTAACGACAAGAGCGAAGGGGGCGGGAACGTCCAGGACGGGCGCTATACCGCCAAAGTACCGACCGGGGAACTGACCGTTCGCATTAGCGGATATCAGTACACCGGCCCCATGCCGGAAGTACCCGAGCCTGCGCCGGGCGCGCCGCCGAGCGCGCCTCCGCAGCGGCCACGGAAAGCGATTACGCCCGAAGACATGTGGCAGAAGCCGACGATGAAGATTACCGTCAATAAGGGCGGAACGTACGATCTGGAATTCAAATCGGAGAAGTAACGCTGCGCGAAGAATCGCGCGTTCCGATTCGCCGGAGCGCGCGGCCGAAGCAGAAAGCGTCCCGTTTCGCGACGGGGCGCTTTTTGCTTTTATGCGCCCCCGGGTCGGCAAATAAATTTGGACGCAAAATAGGGGCCAATTTGGGCCTTTTAGAGGGTGTTTCCGGTTGAAGAACGCGGGAAATCTGGTACAATATTCCGAACAGGCCCGCGCAGCGCGCTCCTTGCGCGTATTTCGCGCGGGCCGACCCTGGCAACGTATCAGAATAAACGCGTGTTTCGCGTTTCGTATTTAAATCCGAGGAGACTTTCCCTTGGCAGACGACGATAATTTCGACGCGCCGGACAATCCGGACGAACTTAACGGCGGGAACGCCGACGACTTTGATCAGAACGGTTCCGAGGACGAATTCGACGGCGAACAGTCGCGGCCCGCAAGCGATAGACCGCTGCGGCCGATTATGAACGCGAACGGTCAGATGATTCTGCCCGACGGCTCGAAATTGGTTCAGATTCCAATTGAAGACGAGCTCAAAGGGAGCTATCTGACGTACGCGATGAGCGTTATTGTCAGCCGCGCGATTCCGGACGTTCGCGACGGTCTCAAGCCGTCGCAGCGGCGTATTCTCGTCGCCATGAACGACCTCGGCATTGGTCCGCATTCGCAGCGCGTTAAGTGCGCGAAGATTTCCGGCGACGCGAGCGGCAATTACCATCCGCACGGGGAAGCGATTATCTACCCGACGCTCGTGCGCATGGCGCAAGATTGGAACATGCGTCACGTTCTGGTCGACAAGCAGGGCAACTTCGGATCGATCGCCGGTCTGCCGCCCGCCGCGATGCGTTATACGGAAGCGCGTCTTTCCGGATTCGCCATGGCGATGCTCGAGGACCTCAATCTTGACACGGTCGATTTCGTCCCGACGTACGACGAAACGCGCATGGAGCCGACCGTTCTGCCCTCGAAGGCGCCGAACCTGCTCGTTAACGGCGCCAACGGGATCGCCGTCGGTATGATGACGAGCATTCCTCCGCACAATCTCGGCGAAGTGTGCGACGCGGCGGTCGCGATTATCGACGATCCCGACGTCTCGCCGTTCGACCTGCTGCGCCTGTGCCCCGGCCCGGACTTCCCGACCGGCGGTATAATCTGCGGAACGCGCGGAATTCGCCGGAGCTATCTGACGGGCCGCGGGAGCGTCGTCGTTCGCGCGCGCACGCGCGTTGAGACGAAAGGGAAGCGCACGCGCATTATCGTTTCGGAGATTCCGTATCAGCAGGCGCGCGACCGGATCGAAGAGAAGATCGCGGAGATGATTAACGACAACCGGATCAACGGAATCTCGGCGATCCGCAACGAGTCGGACCTCAAAGAGCCGGTCCGTCTCGTCCTCGAACTCAAGAAAGACGCCGATCCGAACGTCGTTCTCAATCAGCTCTATCAGTATACGCCGCTTCAAGATACGTTCTCGATTATCCTGCTCGCGCTCGTCGACGGCAAGCCGCGCGTGATGACGTTCAAAGAGCTTCTCGTGGAGTTCCTGCGCCACCGCCGGTCGGTTAT
>CADACS010000008.1 GCA_902786505.1 uncultured Planctomycetota bacterium
CGCCGTTCAGGCGGCGCGCGAGGCGGCGCGGCGCATGCAGTGCACGAACAACCTGAAGCAGTTCGGGCTCGCCATGCACAACTATCACGACACGTACAAAGTTCTCCCTCCGGGGAACACGTTCTTCGGTCCGCGCAACAGCGCCAATCCTCTCACGGGGACCGGGCTCGGCTGCGAGGCGGGCGGCGTCTATCACGGCATGATGGGCTGGCCGGCCTTTATCCTGCCGCAAATCGAAGGCGCTTCCATGTACTCCTCGATCGACTTTACCAAACGCGCCTATACGAACTACTGCGTCCACTACGACGGGTGGGGGCACAGCACGGCCAATCCGACGTGCGGCGACGAGGTCAATAAAGAAGCCGGATCGAACGCGCCCGAAACTTTCCGCTGCCCTTCGACTCCGAAATCCGTCGCCCCGATCGGATCCCAGAAAGACTACGCCGTTAACGGCGGCGCCGAGCTCCCCGAACGCACCACGACCGAAAACGTCGGGATTACCGTCGCCAGTCCCCAAAATCAGCGCGGACCGTTCACCGGCCTCTTCTGGTGCAACAGCCGCTGCGACCTGGCGTCGATTACCGACGGCACCTCGCACACCTTTATGCTTCTGGAACTGTCGAGCGTCTCCCTGACGAACGCGATGGCGACCGGATTCTCGACCAATCCCTTCATTGCGGTTGGGCACTGGTCCGAAGGATACGGCATCTTTACGCAGCACAGCGTTATGAATATTCCGCCGAACTGCCTCTCCTACAGCTATACGGACTCGCGTACGGTTCACAGCTTCCATCCGGGCGGCCTCAACGCCTGTATGGCCGACGGATCCGTCCACTTCGTGAACGACACGTGCGATATGGCCGTGTGGATGGCGACCTTTACCCGCGCCGCCGCCAATTACGCTATTTGGCTAGGCGACGACAAGGCGGGCGGCGGGCCGGCCCTCTTCTGATTCGCGACTGAGCGGCTGAACCGAGCGAACGCGTCCGGCTCAGACGCCCTTCAGCCAGACGTCAGGAGCGAAACGCCTGAATCAACGATTCGGGCGGTTCGCTCTTTTTTTGCGCGGCGCCGGTCTTTTTTGAAAAAAATCCCTCTGAAAATAAGTTTTTGTGTTTCTTTGACTGAGTTAATAAATTATAATCTTTCCTGAAACTGTATTTAGACTTGCGCCAGACCGTCTATTGCATGTTGTTTTGGCTTATGCCATTATAATTTAAACGTTTTAAATAGATTACATTAGCGCAGTTGAATACGTTACGTCTGGAGCGTCCCTTTTGGGCGTTTCGCGTGTTGTTTTAAAGCTGACTTCGGTCAATTTTTGTTTTTATATCCTGAAAGGAAATCGCAGTTATGAGGAACAGAACGCAGGGTTTTACTCTTGTCGAGCTGCTGGTCGTCATCGCTATTATCGGCATTCTGATCGGTCTGCTTCTCCCCGCCGTTCAGGCGGCGCGCGAGGCGGCGCGGCGCATGCAGTGCACGAACAACCTAAAGCAGTTCGGGCTCGCCATGCACAACTACCACGACACGTACAAAGTTCTCCCTCCGGGGAACACGTTCTTTAACGAACGCAACAGCGCCCATCCTCTCACGGGGACCGGGCTCGGCTGCGAAGCGGGCGGCGTCTACCACGGCATGATGGGCTGGCCGGCCTTCATTCTTCCGCAGATTGAAGGGGCGTCCCTCTACTCCTCGATCGACTTCACCAAACGCGCGTACACGAACTACTGCGTCCATGCTAATCCGTACGGCCACAGCACGTCCAATCCGACGTGCGGCGACGAAGCCAATAAAGAAGCCGGCTCGAACGCGCCTTCCGCTTTCATGTGCCCCTCGACGGCGAGATCCGTCGCCCCGATCGGATCCCAGAAAGACTACGCCGTTAACGGCGGCGCCGAACTCCCCGAACGCACCACGACCGAAAATATCGGGATTACCGTCGGCGATCCGAACGGCAACCGCGGTCCGTACACCGGCCTCTTCTGGTGCAACAGCCGCTGCGACCTGGCGTCGATTACCGACGGAACCTCGCACACCTTTATGGTTCTGGAACTCTCCAGCGTCACCCTTTCGGGCGCGAACGTGCAAGGCTTCTCGGCCAACCCGTTCATCTCGGTCGGGCACTGGTCCGACGGATACGGCATGTTCACGCACTCCGGCGTTAGAAACATCGAGCCGAACTGTCTGGCGTATCACGAGGACACGCGCACGCCGCGCAGCTTCCATCCGGGCGGGCTCAACGCCTGTTTGGCCGACGGGTCCGTTCAATTCGTAAGCGAAACGGTCGAATCGAACGTCTACTACGCGACGTTCACGCGCGCTTCCGCTAACTACCCCGCCGGTCAGGGCGGCGCGAAGGCGGGCGGCGGACCGGCCCTCTTCTGATACGCGCGGTTTTCACCGCAGACGCATTTTCACGGCGGCGCCTGAGCCGGACGAGTCTCTCCGTCTCCGGCGCCGCGGATTCCTTCAACTTTAAAAGAGAAATAATTTGGGCAAGACTATGGACAGACGTTTATTCCTCAGCTCGCTCGGCGCGGGCGCGCTCTTGACGCTCGTCGGATGCAAACCGAAGGCCCCGTACGAACTCGTGCCGATTTCCGGCGTCGTCAAATATAAGGGCCAGCCGCTCGACGACAAATTCCACATCGAATTCACTCCCAAAGACGGCAGCCGACCCAGTATGGCTAAGATCAATCCCGACGGAACTTTCGAAGCGGTTCACACCGCCTCTCAGAAAGGCGTAAAGCCCGGTTCGAACGAAGTTATCGTCTACTGGAACGCCGACCCGACCGTCACCCCCGTCCCGGACGAATACAAAGAAATGATCGCGAAGTACGGGTTCACCGGAACCGACAAACTCACCGTCGAAATCACGAAGAAAGATAATAACTTCGAAGTCAACTACGAGTGATTTGCCCGCGACGGCTCCGTTTAGCGAGGGAATTTCAAAGGAAAACAACGGCGCGCCACGCCGTTGTTTTTCTTTTTACAGTCCGCCCCCATATTTTTTCGGAAAGAGTCTGCGCCTCACTTTTAATTGTCAGTCGATTATGTTAGAATAAGCGGGCGCGCTGAAACGTAGACGCGCATTGTCGTGAAATCTGTCCTCGCAAGAGAGTTCGATATAACCAAATTCAAGAGGGACAACTATATGAAACGCCTTCTCTTCGCAGCGGCGCTTGCCCTTTCGCTCGCCTTTTTCGCGAGCCCGACGCAAGCGCGGCTCTTTCCCGGCAACGACAACGACCGGCCCATGAACACGGTCGAGTCGGTGCGACGCGCCATTAACGACATGATCGTGCAATTCGGCGACGATTACCCCGACGGCGAAGCCTACCTCAAAGAGCTTGACGCGCTCGAAAAGGAAGAGCCGAAAGACGAAGCCTGGGAAAAGAAATTCGCCGAATTCCGCCGCAAAGCGCTCCTCGCGCTCCCCGAACTCGACGACTTGGAACTCCTCGTCGTGCGTTCCTCGCGCCTGCCCGCGGTCGGCGACGACTTCATGACGATCGACAAGGTCGCCAAAGAAGGCTGGGACGCCGAACTCGGTATTCTTTCCGATCTCCGTTCGGACAATCCCCAGTTTAAATCGATCTATAAGCCGGAAAACACGCGTCCGATTCTCGAACCGGAACTCAACTGGGACGGCGAACGCGTTATGTTCTCGAGTATCTCCGAAGACAATAAACGCTGGGCTATCTTTGAGATCAACGTCGACGGAACCGGGCTCAAGACCCTCTCGCCGACCGATCAGCCCGACGTCGATTTCTTCGATTCGTGCTATACCCCGGAAGGACAGGTTATCGCCTGCTCGAACGCGGGCAAGCAGGGTCTGCCGTGCATTAACGGCTCCGACCCCATGGCGAATATTTACACCATCGATCCGGAAACGAAAAAGGTCCGTCAGCTCACCTTCGAGCAGGACTCCGACTGGCACCCGACGCCGCTCAAAAACGGCCGCATTATGTATCTGCGCTGGGAATATTCGGACATTATGCACTATTACAGCCGCATTCTGTTCCACATGAACCCGGACGGCACGAACCAGGCGGAACTCTACGGCTCCGGCTCCTTCTTCCCGACCGCGTTCAAGCACGCGCGCGAATTCCCCGACTCCTCTAAGATCGTCGGAATCGGCTCCGGGCACCACGGACGCGGCGACACGGGCCGTCTCCTCATTATCGACCCGACGGTCGCGCGCAAGTACCCGTTCCGCTTCCATCCGACCGAGCTCGAATGGGGCCCTGAAAACACGCAGTACGACTGCCATCCGGACGTCTTCCCGGCCGAAAAGACCGGCTTTATTGCGGAAATCCCCGGCTACGGCCGCGACGTCGTCGGCAACGTGCTCGACATGCAGTCGACCGGCCTGAAGTACAACTTCGTCTTCCCGTATCCGCTCTGCGAAAACTATATTCTCGTGAACTGCGAAATCGACGGCCAGCCCGGAACTTACGGGCTCTATCTCGTCGACACGTTCGACAATATGACCCCGATCGCCGTCGTTAAAGGCCAGGGCTACTTCTTCCCGACCCCGCTCGTCGAACGCGACGTTCCGCCGCTCCTCCCGAACCGCGTCGAGGAAGGCGCCAAAGAAGCGACCGTCTTTATTACCGACGTCTATAACGGCTTCGGCACGAAAGACGTTCCGAAAGGCGAAATCGTCGGTCTGAAGGTCTTTGCGTATCACTTCGCGTACCTGCACACCGGCGGTCACGAATCGGTCGGCGTACAGAGCAGCTGGGATATCAAGCGCATTCTCGGATACGTGCCCGTCGAAGAGGACGGCTCCGCGTTCTTTAAGATTCCCGCCAACACGCCCGTCGCGCTGCTCCCCGTCGATAAGAACGGCGCGGCCGTACAGCTCTTCCGGAGCTGGTTCGTCGGCATGCCGGGCGAAAACGTCAGCTGCAACGGCTGTCACGAATCGCAGCTCGACGCGACCGAATCGGTTCTGAAAATGGCGTCGCGCCGCGAACCGAGCGAAATTCAGGATTACCTCGGCCCGCCGCGCTCGATTACCTTCGAGCTCGATATCTACCACCGCGTTGTTAAGAAGTTCTGCATCGGCTGCCACGACGGCTCCAAGCCCAACCGCCCGTCCTTTGCCGACGCGCAGTCCGCGTACAACAATATCCATCCGTTCGTACGCCGGCCCGGCCCGGAAACCGATATGGACGTCCTCAATCCGTACGAATATCACGCTTCCACGAGCGAGCTGATTCAGATGCTCGAAAAGGGCCATCACAACGTCAAGCTCGACGACGAAGCGAACCGGCTGCTCGTCAACTGGATCGACTTCAACGCGCCGTGGCGCGGCAAGTGGGGGAACGAACCGGAAGCGAAACGCCGGCTCGAACTCTCCGACCTCTACGCGGAATCCGCGGCCGTCGACGTTGAAAACGAATACGACCGGCTCCTCATGGAGATGCGCGACCGCAAGGCGCCCGACTTCATTAAGCCGGAAAAGACGCCCGATCCGACCGACGACCTCGGCGACGCCTGGGCGTTCGACGACAAGACCGCGAAAGAGATGCAGAAGCAGGCGCTCGCCGGCGGCGCCGCGACCAAGACGGTCGAACTTGCCGACGGCGTAACGGTCGACTTCGTTCGCATTCCGGCGGGCAAATTCGTTATGGGCAGTCTTACGGGCTGCAACGACGAATATCCGCGCGCGGAAATTACGATCGACAAGCCGTTCTGGATGAGCAAGACGGAAATCACGAACGCGCAGTACGCCGCGTTTGATCCGGAACATGACACGCGTTATATCGAAGAGCACGGAAAAGACCACATCGTGCCCGGCTATATCGCGAACCATCCGAATCAGCCGGTCGCGCGCGTGAGCTGGAACGAAGCGCAGCGGTTCGTCGAATGGCTCAACGAGGAGAAAGGCGTTAAAGCCGCGCTTCCGACCGAAGCGCAGTGGGAATGGGCGGCCCGGTCCGGAAGCCCGACCCAGTTCTATTACGGAACCTTCGACGACGACTTCTCCAAGTACGCGAACCTCGCCGACGCCGACCGACGACGGCTCTATACCACGTGGGAAAACGGCGCCACGATCCACGTCCGCCACGATTACCCCGAAGGGAGCGTCTTCCCGCTCCGCGACGACCGCTTTAAGGACCATTGGTTCATCGTCGACTACGTCGCGCAGAATCTCCCGAACGCGTGGGGACTCTACGACATGATCGGAAACGTCGCCGAATGGACCCGGTCCGATTACAAACCGTATCCGTACAAAGCGGACGACGGTCGCAACGCGGGCGACGCCAAAGAGCGCAAAGTCGCAAGAGGCGCCTCGTGGGCCGACCGACCCAAGATCGCCGGAAGCGCGTTCCGACAGGCGTATCTCCCCTGGCAGAAAGTTCATAACGTCGGTATCCGACTCATTATCGAAGACTGACGCTTAACTCTCGTCCGGTAAACAAAAGAGGCGGCCCAAGCAAAAGCAAAGGCCGCCTCGATTATTTATGGCGCAAGAAAAAACAAAGCGCACAAGCCGCCCCAATGCCAAACGCCGCGCCCGCGACCCGCAACGCGGGGCGCCCAGCCGGAGGAAACCTCCGGTTCCCGCGCCGAAGGCGCGCAACCCTCCGCCCCAACGCGAAAAGCCGCCTCGAAGCGTTCAATAATCCAACGAACCCGCAAAGCGCACAAGCCGCCCCAATGCGAAACGCCGCGCCCGCGCCGCACAACGGGCGGCGCCCAGCCGGAGGAAACCTCCGGTTCCCGCGCCGAAGGCGCGCAACCCCCCGCCCCTACGCGAAAAGCCGTCCCGAAGCGTTCAATAATCCAACGAACCCGCAAAGCGCACAAGCCGCCCCAATGCGAAAAGCCGCGCCCGCGACCCGCAACGCGGGGCGCCCAGCCGGAGGAAACCTCCGGTTCCAGCGCCGAAGGCGCGCAACCCCCCTTAAAGGCGTCCGCTTTGCCGTCGACGCCGTCCGCGGCGACAATCACGGTCGGGGTCGGCGACACAACCGCGTTCTTTCTTTGCCCTGCCAGACTCCTTTCAGACGGTTACCGTCGCGATATATTCGACGTCCGGATCGGCGGCGAGCCGCGGATCAGAAATCTCGCACCGGCCGCCCGATACGGCCATGAAATGATACAGCGCTATGCCCATGTCGATCTTCTGCACGTCCCAGCCAACCGTCTGCTCGGTTTCGAGAGAATGTTTCTCGTAGAAATGATAGCGCGGCCCGTCTTTAATAACGCGCCACGGCTGCAAATTAACCGCAGACGGCGCCCAGCGAACCGCTTCGAGCGCCTCGTCCGGCTCGCTCATTGGGCATAGAAAATCGAGCTCGAAAAACAAGTTGGACGCGGGCTCCCTCTCGTCGCCGCGAACGCGCTCGCGCAGTCGGACGTCAATTTCCGACCGTTCCTTCGCCGGATACCCCAACGGGCTGACGACCGGCATGAACTCGCCGTCGCCCGTCTCCGCGGCCTTTTCGAACAGTTCCCGCTTCATCGTCCCGCCGATCCACGTCGTTCCGACGCCGAGCGACCACGCGTAGAGTACGATTCGTTCAAACGCGTATCCGACCGCAAGTTCGCAACGTTTCCTCTTGGGCGTCTTGCACGCGAGATAGGCCGTCTCGCCGACAATGACCGGGCTGGAGAGTCCGCGCTCCTTCGCGTCGAGCCAAACGACGGACACGGGCGTTCCGAACGGATTCTCCGTCTTCTCGCAAAACGCGCGGAGTTTCGCTTCGTCCTCTTCGGAAAGCGGCCTGCCGTCGAAAGTTCGAACGCTCTTTCGCGTCTTAATAAGCTCTGTTATATTCATATCGTCTTTCCTCAGTTCTTTATTCGATCGCTTGAACGTCGGCGGGGGTTGCGCGCCCGTCCTTCCCTGAACGCGCGGTTCCAAAACAACCGCCGTTTCTCCAGAATCTTGCCCGGCGGTCCGGCGACGGAAAATCCGGCGGCAACATAAGGAAACAGAAAAGATTCCAACTCCGTTCATTGTAGCCGTTGCCGAGCCCAAATACAAGATTGCCGTCCAATAGACGCCCGGCCGCGGCGGCGATTTGCGTCATCCTTGCAAAATGAGATTTGACGGAGTATAATTCTATCCGCCAACCGCGCCGAACCTCTCGGCGCGCGTTAGGCTGCAGCTCCGCCCTTATAAGGACGCAAACCATGCAAATAGAAGTTGAAATTAACGGCGTTCGCCGGCAGACGACGTCGCAAGAGCTTTTCCAGTACGCCGCAAGCGGCGCGGTCGGGCCCAAAACGCGCATCTGGATCGACGGAAAAGAGACGACGTGCGAAAACGTCAAAGGAATAACGTTCGGATCGCAGGCCGACGACCGGACGACGCGCCAATCGACCGGCCCCGACGATCCGCGAGTCGTTAAGACGCCCTATTTGAACTACTTCGTCGGCGGGCAGTCGTACCCCTATCTTATCTGCTATTTGGAGAACGGCGGATCCGTCTTCAGCTCGGCGGGCGGACGCGTCTGGATGAAAGGCCCGATCAATACGCAGGCGAAAGCGACCGGCGGCGTGCTCAAGAGTCTCGGCCGCGCCCTGACCGGCGAAACGTTCTTTATGAGCGAATACGAAGCGTCGGGCGACGCCGAAGTCGCGTTCGCGACGAAAATGCCCGGCCAGATCGTTCCGAAATTACTCGCCGCCGGCGAATCGATCGTATGCCAAAAGCGCGCGTTTCTGGCCGGTTCCAAGGGAATTAAAATCGAAATCTTCTTCCAGAAGAAGATCGGCGCCGGAT
Source organism: uncultured Planctomycetota bacterium (assembly GCA_902786505.1). Lineage (GTDB taxonomy): Bacteria > Planctomycetota > Planctomycetia > Pirellulales > Thermoguttaceae > RUG369. Next base: position 8,750 of record CADACS010000008.1, read on the forward strand.
TCTTCGGCGGCGAAGGGTTCATTATGCAGAAGGTTACCGGCCCGGGAATCGTCTTTTTAGAGATCGACGGCTCCGCGTTCGACTACACGCTCGGCGCCGGCGAAACCGTTCGCTGCGACACCGGCGCGCTCGCGTGGATGGACCCGACCTGCTCGATTGAAATCAAGCTCGTCCAAGGTGGGCTCAAAGGCGTATTCTTTGGCGGCGAAGGGCTTTTCGACACGATCGTTACCGGGCCCGGCCGAGCGACCTTCCAGACGACCAACTTCAACAATCTGCTTCAGAGCGTCGCGTCCCCCAGAAAATAACGGGCCCGCTCGAAAGCTTATCCTGAATAATTCCATTCCAAACGGAGATACAATCCTATGAAGAAATTCAACTTAACGCTCGTTCTCGCGTTCGTCGCCGCCGCCGCGCTCGTCGCGTCCACAAACGCGCAAGACGCTCAAAAGAAAGAACTTCCGAAATTCAAGCAGGACGCCGTCTCGCTCTGGCTGAGCCCGTCCAATCAGATTCACAATATCGGATTCGGGGAATACCGTTCCGAAAAAGAGCGCATGAACGAAGTCGCCGACGTCGTCGAGCCGATCCTCAAAAAGCAGGGCGTCAAAGTCTATCGCAACGATCCGAACGAGAGCATTAAAGACTATACGCGCCGCGCAAACGAGCTCAACGTCGATCTCTACTTCGCGATCCATTCCAACGCCGCGAATAAAAAGGCGCGCGGAAACGAAGTCTGGATCCACCGCCGCGGCGGAGAAGCGGAACGGTTCGCCAAACGCGTTAACGAAGCGATTATGAGCATTTACGACGGTCCGGACCGCGGAATCAAAGAGGGATACAACCGGTTCGGCGACCGCCCGCTCTGGGAAACGAGCGACTCTCATATGCCGGCGTGCCTCGTTGAAATCGCGTTCCACGACGAAGAGAAGGACGCGACTTGGATTATGGAAAATATTAAGCCGATCGGAGAAGTTCTTGCGCAGGCCGTCTTGGAACATCTCTCGGCAGAACATCCGGACGCGCTCGAAAAGTGATTCGCGCAACTCAATCCCGGCGGCGTCTCTTTACGGGGCGCCGCGCTCTCATCTGTAAAGGACAAACCGCAATGAAAAATTACGCCGTTTCGTTCGCGCTCGCGTGCGCGGCCCTTTTCGCGCTGGCCGCGTCTGCAAACGCGCAAGACGCTCAGAAAAAAGAACTTCCGAAATTCAAGCAGGACGCCGTCTCCCTCTGGCTGAGCCCGTCCAATCAGATTCACAATATCGGATTCGGCGAATACCGCTCCGAAAAGGAACGCATGAACGAAGTCGCCGACGTCGTCGAGCCGATTCTCAAAAAGCAGGGCGTCAAAGTCTATCGCAACGATCCGGAAGAGTCGATTCGCGATTATACCCGCCGCGCCAACGAGCTCAACGTCGATCTCTATCTCGCGATCCACTCCAACGCGTTCAACGGCGAAGCGCACGGCACCGTCGCGTTCTGCCACAAATTCAAGGACGCCTACGGAAACGAGACCGAAGGATACCGGTTCGCCAAACGCGTTAACGAGGCGCTCATGGAGATATATCCCCGCAATAACCGCGGCGTCGTCGAATCGTATAAGTTCTACGACGGCAAGCCGATGTGGGAGACGGGCAGCTCCAATATGCCCGCGTGCCTGGTCGAAGTCGCGTTCCACGACGAAGAAGTAGATTCCAAGTGGATTCTCGCCAATATTAAGCCGATCGGCGAACAGCTCGCCAAGGCCGTCTTGGAACATCTCGCGGCGGAACATCCGGACGCGCTTGAAAAGTAATTCGCACGCATCAACCTCGGCGGCGCTTCTTTCGGGGCGCCGCTTTTAATCCGTAAAGGACGTCTTCATGAAGAATTACGCCGTTTCGTTCGCGCTCGCGTGCGCGGCCGTTTTCGCGTTGGCCACCTCCGCAAACGCGCAAGAGGCTCAGAAAAAAGAACTTCCGAAATTCAAGCAGGACGCCGTCTCGCTTTGGCTGAGCCCGTCCAATCAGATTCACAATATCGGATTCGGAGAATACCGCTCGGAAAAAGAGCGCATGAACGAAGTCGCCGACGTCGTCGAGCCGATCCTCAAAAAGCAGGGCGTGAAGGTCTATCGCAACGACCCGGAAGAGTCGATTCGCGACTATACCCGCCGCGCCAACGAGCTCAACGTCGACCTCTACTTCGCAATCCATTCCAACGCGTTCAACGGCACGGCGCACGGCACCGTCGCGTACTGCCATAAGTTCAAGGACGCCTACGGAAACGAGACCGAAGGATACCGGTTCGCCAAACGGATCAACGACGCCCTCATGGAAATCTATCCGCGCAATAACCGCGGCGTTAAAGAATCGTATAAGATGTACAACGGCAAGCCGATGTGGGAGACAAGCGATTCGCACATGCCCGCGTGCCTGGTAGAAATCGCGTTCCACGACAACGAAGAGGATTCCAAGTGGATTCTCGCCAATATTCAGCCGATCGGCGAGCAGCTCGCCAAGGCCGTTCTGGAACATCTCGCGGCGGAACATCCGGACGCGCTTGAAAAGTAAAGAAAGCAACGACAACCAATGAAAAAAGCATATCTTACCGCCGGCGTTCCCAATATCAATATGACGCTCTACTGGAAAATGCGCTTTCTGGTAGGCGATCCCGCCGCGGTACTTGAATTTGACGAAGAGCGCGCGTTCCCGGAAGCGCGCCCGAGCGAGAACCCCGATTCCGGCGCCCAGCCGGGCAAGACGCGGCTCCTCATTCTGCGCGATATCGAGAACGAACGCGCGCGCGCCAAGGCAAAGGCCGACTTCGTCGCCTGTCCCGCCGATTTCGCGCCCGAGGGCGGACTTTCCGGCGACCGCGAGATCGCGACCGCGCAAAGCGTCGCCGAAGCGTTCCGCCGCGCCGAAGTTACCCTCGTCGTCTCCGACCGATCCCTGCCGCTCGTCTACGTCGACGCGCTCAAAAAGGCGGGCGTCGAATGCGAATGCGACGTCGACCGCGGCGTCTTTGAACGGCGCTCGAAGGACAAGTCGGAACTCGCGTACATTCACGAAGCGCAGCTCGCTACGGAAGAGGCGATTCGGAAAGCGTGCGTGCGCATCGCGACCGCGGCCGCCGATTCCGAAGGCAAGCTCATTGCCGCGGACGGAACCCCGCTCACTTCGGAAAACGTTCGGTCCTTTATCGACCGAACCCTTTTGGACGCGGGCTATACGAACGTGCCCTCGATCGTCGCGGGCAAAAAGGACGGGGGCGACTGCCATAACTACGGCTCCGGGCCTCTTTATACGGGCGAGCCGATTATTATCGACGTCTTCCCCATGAACAACGCGACGCTCTATAACGGCGACTGCACGCGGACCGTCGTCCACGGCGAGATCGCGCCGATCTATCAGAAGATGCTCGACGCGGTCCGCGCCGCAAAGGCCGCCGCGACGGCGACAATTCGCGCCGGCGTCGACGGCGAAACGGTTCACCGCGCCACAATTAAAGCGCTCGAAGAACACGGGTTCGGATACGCCGCGCCCGGCACGGAAGAAGCGGAGACGGAGATACGGCTCACGCACGGGACGGGGCACGGGCTCGGCCTTTCGATTCACGAACCGCCGCTGACCGACTTCAAAGGCCCAAAACTCGTCGTAGGCGACGTCGTGTCCGTCGAGCCGGGGCTCTACAGTAAGAAGTACGGCGGAATCCGCATTGAGGATATCGTCGCGGTTACCGAGGACGGCTGCGTCAATCTTGGCTCGCCGCTCCCCGAAAAGCTCGATTGGCTCGAATGAGCGCAAACGGAAGCCGCGTCCGAATTCGAACGCGGCTTTTTTATTTCCTGCCGATGAGGAAACGGTTATGATTTCGACGCGCCGTTCTTTTCTACTGTCCGCGCTCGCGTTAAGTCTTGCGCCGCGCGCGTTTGCCGGCTCGGGCTCGAACGCGCCGAATAAGACCGCGCGGCCCGTTATTCATCAGACCGATCTCTACCGCCCGCACTGCGATCCGGACGACCATTTCGATCTGGCGGCCGTCTACGCGCTCTTTAAACTGGACGAAATCGACCTGCGGGGCGTCGTTCTCGACTGCCCGACCGGCGCGATTAAAGGGGCGCCCGACGTCGCCGCGATCGCGCAGTTGAATCGAATGACGCGCAAAGCCGCGCCCGCGGTCGTCGGAACCGCAACGCTCCCGGCCGCGCGCGGGGACAAGGCCCCGAATCTCGCGCCCGAAGATTCCGCCGCAATTGAATTTATAATTGAGACGCTCGAAAAGTCGGATTCGCCCGTTCGGATTTCGATCGTTGGATCCGCGTCCGACGTCGCGATTGCGTCGGCGCGCCGGCCGGACCTCTTTGGCGAGAAATGCGCGGGCGTCTATCTTGACGCGGGCTCGGCGTTTCCGAATCCGAATAATCCGGACGAACTTGAATACAACGTCGCGCTCAATCCGCACGGATACGCGACCCTTTTCGATCTGCCCTGCCCGCTCTACTGGTTCCCATGCTGGCATGACGCCGTCTTTAAGCCGGGCGAATACGGTTCCTACTACCGCATGAAGCAGGAGCAAGGCTTGGAAGGGATATCCGACGCGCTCGCCGGATATTTCGCCTATATGTTCAAGGCGTCCGACGACGCGGACTGGCTCGCCGCGCTCCGCAGGCCGGAACCGGAATACTGGTCCAAAATTCTCGCGGTCGAACGCGCCATGTGGTCGACCGCAAGTCTGCTCATGCTCGCCGATAAGACGGTAACGCGCGGCGGCGGAATCGTCGACCGAACCCCTGAATTTGAGTCGGGCCCAGACGCGCTCTACAGAATGGAGAACGTCGACGTTTCCTGCGACGAACGGGGCAAAACGTCGTGGCGCCGCGCCGACGGCGAAACGAACCGAAAAATCCTGCGCATACTCGACGCGGACGCGTACCCCGTCGCTATGTGCAAGGCCCTCAACTCGCTGCTGCGAACGCTGTAACTTATTCTATTCCATACTGTTATTATTTAAACTTAACAAGGAAAGCAAAGAATCATGGCTAAAAGCCTTGTCCTATTCTATTCGCGCAAAGGAACGAACTACGTAAGCGGAGAAATTAAAACGCTCGAGAAAGGAAACGCCGCTAGGATCGCCGAATATATCCAAAAGGCGGTCGGCGCAGACGTCTTTGAAATCAAGACCGTCGAACCGTACAGCGATGATTACGCCGCGTGCGTCGAGCAGGCGCGCGCGGAATTCAAATCGAACGCGCGGCCGGAGCTCAAATCGTATCTCGAATCGCTCGACGGATATGAAACGGTCTTTGTCGTCGGCCCGAACTGGTGCGGCGTCTATCCCATGCCGGTCTATTCGCAGCTTGAACGGCTCGATTTCTCCGGCAAAATGGTCTGTTACGCCGTTTCACACGAAGGGAGCGGACTTGGCGGCGTACCGCAGACCATGCCCGGCGCGTGCAAAGGCGCGGCGTTCGGAGAGCCGCTCGCGGTACGAGGGTCGAATACGGAGAACGCGGAGCAGACCGTCGCCGAGTGGGCCAAAAAGGCGGTCGCGTAACCGTCCGCAATCCTCCGTTCAAAGTCCTGCGCCGGCCGATTACGCGCCTCGCGGCGTTTCGCCGCAGAGTTATAGGGGCGTTGACTTTTAACGAAAAACTTTACAATGGAACGCGGCGTCCGTTTTTGAACCGTTGAGCGGCGCCTATTCCGTCATGTCCCTCAATTCGTCCCTTTATCTTTCCCCAGAAAGCAAACGAGGAGTTTCAGTATGAAAACGTCCCCCCGAAAGAACGGCGCGTTCACGCTCGTTGAACTGCTGGTCGTTATCGCTATTATCGGAATCCTTATCGGGCTCCTTCTGCCCGCCGTTCAGGCGGCGCGCGAAGCGGCCCGGCGCATGCAATGCACGAATAACGAAAAACAGTGGGGCGTCGCGCTTCACAACTATCACTCCGTCTTCAATAAGATCCCGAGCCTCAACGCGACGGCCAACTCCTGCCTTTCCCCGCACGCGTACCTCACGCCCTATATCGAGCAGACGAACCTCCACTACATGCTCGATCTGAGCGTCGATCTCTATAAGTACCGCGCCGGTTCGACCCGAAGCGTACAGCTCAACGACGTCTACGTCGAGCCCGCGAGAACCGCGTTCCCCGGAACGCGATGCCCGAGCGACAGCGGAGAAAAGACCGTTACCGACGACATCAACGACGTTTACGCCACGAACAACTACGTCTACTGCGTCGGAAGCGGAACCGGCAATACGTTCCGTATGAACAGCAAACTGTCGACCGGCGACGAAGCGACGCGCGACGGCGGCCCGTCTGACGGCGCCTTCTATTTCTCCTCGAATCTGGGATTTGAATCCTTTACCGACGGGACGAGCAATTCGATGGTTCAGTCGGAATACCTCGTCGGAAAAGAGGAAAAAGACCTGACGAACATAAACTATGAGCAGATCAAAAACAATCAGGTCATGCGCTCGATCTATATGGCGGACTATTCCCCCGCGAATATCTCCAAATACAATCAGATGCGCGACGCGACCGACGACCAGCTCGTCGCGCTCTATAACGCCGCGCCCAAATGGCGGAGCGACGTCGGGAAAGGCTGGATCGTCGGAAAATACGACTCGACCCTTTTCAACGCGTTCCTGGCGCCTAATTCGATCTATCCGAATATTTACGTCTCGAACTACGGATTCTTCGCGGCGCGCAGCGCGCACTCCGGCGGCGTCAACGCGCTCATGGGCGACGGCGCCGTGCGCTTCGTCTCCAATACGGTCGATCTCGGCGCGTGGCGCGCGATGGCGACAATCGGCGGCGGCGAAACGCTCCCGTCGCTCTAATCCTTAAATTGCCTGCGACGCGCGGAAGGTTCCTCCTTCCGCGTTAGAAATTGAAGGCTTATGCAAAAAGCGCCGTCTACGTTCATATCCGACTCCCCGCGGCGACCGCTCTTATGGGCGGCCGCCGTTTTGACGTGCATACTTCTCGCCGTCGGCTGCGCGCCGAAAGACGCGGGGAAAGACGCGCCCGCGCCGAACGCGAATCAAACGGAACGTCAGGCGGCGGATCAAGTTCCGTCGAACGCGTTTCGAATCGCGTTCGTCGGATGGTTCGATTCGGAAGCCGTTCTGTGGCGCGAAACGCTCGAAGGATCGAATATCGAATTCGAATCCTTTAAAAAAGAAGACTTTCTCACGGCGCCCCTCGACGGCTTCGACGTCGTTCTCTTCCGCGTTATGGGCTGGACCCCTTCCGACGCCGAACACGCGCGGCTTCATGAGCTGCAGCAAACGAAAAAGACGGTCGGATATCCGCAGACGCTCGATTTCGCCGTCGAAGCGACGAACGTCGATCCGGAATTCGCCGAAAACGTGCGCCGCTTTTTTCTCTTTCCGTGCGAAGAGAACGTCTATTCCGCCGCGTCCGCGCTCGTCGCCGCGTTTGGCGGAGAAAAAGCGTCGGAAGTAATCTACGCCGACCCCGCGAAACAGGCGAAATTTACCGCAGGCGAACCGGTCGAACCGCCCGAATACGGGTATTTCTATCGCGACGCGCGCGTGTGCGGATCGCTCGAAGAGTTCGACGCGTACCGCGCGCAAAAAGGAATCGCGTTCCCGGAAGACGCGCCGCGCGTCGCCATGTTCGGGTCTTTTCTCGAACCGTTTAAAGAACTCGATCACGCGCCGCAAGACGAACTTATCGCGAAATTTGCCGAACGCGGCGTCAACGTCTATCCGATCTATAACTTGGCCGCGAAGCCGGAACTCCTGGCCGAATGCAGGCCCGACTTGGCGATCTATTTCCCAAGAGGGCGCGTTCTGCCCAACGACGCGGCGGTTAAAATCTTTTCGGATCTCAATATTCCCGTTCTAACCGCCGTACTGCTCTCGACTTCGGAACAGGAATGGCGAAACGAACCGATCGGCATGACCGGATCGTATTATTCTCTGGCGACGGCGCTTCCGGAACTCGACGGAGTAATCGAGCCGATCGCGATCGGAACAAAAGAGGAGAATCCCGACGGGCTCGTCGTGCGCGCGCCCCTCTCCGAACGGATCGACGCGCTCGTCGAACGCGCGTCCGGCTGGCTCGAACTGCGGCGCAAGCCGAACGCCGAAAAGAAAGCGGCGATCTTCTACTACAAGGGTCCGGGCGCGGCCGCGTTCGTCGCGCAAAGTCTCGAAGTCGCCGACTCGCTCTATAATCTCCTAACGCGCATGCGCGGCGAAGGATACGATTTGGGCGGCGACTTTCCGGAAACGGTCGAAGCCTTTAAAACGCGGCTCGAAAAAGAGGGCCGGACGGTCGGCCAGTGGGAGCTCGGCGCGTACGATAAGTTTTTGCGCGAATGCAATCCGGAATTCATACCGGAGCATACGTATCAGCGCTGGTTTGACGCCTATCTTTCCGAACAGGCGCGTAACGCGATTACCGACGCGTGGGGACTGCCCCCCGGCGGATTCATGACGCGCGATCTGCCCGACGACTACGGGTTAATCGTTCCGCGCGTTCAGTTTGGGAACGTCGTTCTCATACCGCAGCCGACGACCGACGTTCTCCTCTCCGATCCCTATTCCAAGCAGGGTGACGAGCTCGACGCCGTGCACGGAACCGGCAAAGCGCCGCCGCACTTCTACGTCGCAGCGTATCTTTGGGCGCTATACGGATTTAACGCCGATTTCCTCGTGCATTTCGGAACGCACGGATCCCTGGAATTTACGAAAGGGAAATCCGCGTTTCTCACCGAGTCGTGCTTTCCGGACGCGCTCGTTGGAAATAAGCCTAATCTATATATTTACAGTATCAACAATATCGGAGAAGCGTTTCTGGCAAAGCGCCGGATTCGCGCGGTTACGCTGTCGCACCTCACGCCGCCGTTTACCAAAAGCGAACTATACGCCGACTTAGAGGAACTCGACGAAAAAATTCACGAATACGGCGAAACCGAAGAGGGCGCGCTCCGCGAAGAGTACGCCGTTTCGATCGCCGAACTCGCGTTCAAATCGTCCATTATCGACGACATGCTCGATTGTCCGGAATTCAAGGAATACGAAACTCCCGAATCGCGCCAAAAGGCTCTGGAAGAACGCAGACCGCTTTCTGAAACGCAGTTAGAAACGCTTCATAAACTCCTGCACCGCTACGAAAACGCGAGCGTAACGCGCGGACTGCACGTCCTTGGGCGCCCGTGGACGGAGGAACAGATCGCCGAGACCGCGCAGGCGTCCCGGCTCGCCCCGGAAGAAGCGGAGAAGCGGCTCCGAGAATCGTTCGACGCGGAACTCGACTCCGTTATCGCCGCGGCGGCCGGAAGTTACGTCAAGCCGTCGACAGGCGGCGATTTCCTCGTCAATCCGGACGCGGCGCCTACCGGACGCAATCTAGCGGGCTTAGACGTCGAAAAGCTCCCGTCAAAAGAGGCGGAGGCGGTCGCCGCGAAACTGACCGACGAACTGATCGGGAAGTTTCGCGAGGGACACGGCGGCGAGTATCCGCGCAAAGTCGCCTGCACGCTATGGGGCGGCGAATCGACGCGCACGCAGGGACTCGGCGTCGCGCAAGTCCTCTATCTGCTCGGAGTTCGCGTTAAGCGTGATAAGCGGGGCTCGGCGGCGGAAGTCGAGCTTATTCCCTCCGAAGAGCTCGGCCGGCCGCGAATCGACGTCCTCGTACAGACGTCGGGTCAATTCCGCGATTCGTTCGGGAGCAAACTCCAAGAGCTCGACCGCGCCGTTCGACTGGCCGCCGACGCCCCGAAAGAGGAGCCGTATCCGAACTTCGTCGCGGAAAACGCGCGCGCGATCGCGCTCAAACTGACCGCGGCGGGCCGAACCGAAGAGGAAGCGCGCGAACTCTCGACGGCGCGCGTCTTTGGCGCGGTCAACGCGCTCTCGTACGGAACCGGTATTATGGACCTCGTCGAGCGAAGCGACCTCTGGAACGACGAGTCGCAGATCGCCGACAGGTATCTCGCCAATATGTCGGGCGTCTACCGCAATCCCCGCCAGTGGGGGCTCCCGGTTAAGAACCTGCTCGAATTTAATTTGGACGGGCTTGATCTCATGGCGCAGACGCGGTCCTCGAACGTGTGGGGGCCGGCAAAGCTCGATCATATCTACGAATTCTCGACCCTCAACGCCGCCGCGCGCGTTAAGACGGGCAAAGACATGGAGATATGGTACGACGACCTGCGCTCGCCGGACAATCCGCGCGTCGAAACGGCGCGCGCCGCGCTCCGCGAAGAACTGCGCACAACGCTCTGGAACCCGAAATATCTCAAAGGATTGCAGCAGGAGGGCGCGACGGCCGCCGCGTCGACCGAAAAGACGGTCCGCAATCTATTTGGATGGAGCGTCGCGCAGCCGAAAACGGTCGGGCAGTCGGTCTGGGAAGAGACGTCCGCCGTATTCGTCGACGACGTTCACAACCTCGGCGTCCGCGAATGGTTTGAGGAGAAGAACCCCGCCGCGCTTCAGGATATGACCGCCGATATGCTCGAGGCGGTTCGCAAAGAATACTGGAAAGCGTCCCCGGAAACGGTTAAGAAGATCGCCGGTCTGCACGCCGAGCTCGTCGAAAAGTTCGGCCCGTCAGGATCGTATCAGTCGACCGGCAATAAGGCGCTCCGGCAGTTCGTTCAGGAGAATCTGCCCGAAGACGCCGCGGCGCGCTACGCGGAGCAGATTCGTCAGGCGGTCGAGGCGCCCAAGCCGACGATCGAAGGGCTCGGCCTGCGCGAAGTCTCCGAAGAGGAGCTTCAAAACCGCGCGGCCAAGCCGCCCAAAACGCGCAATCTCTATCTCGCGGCCGTACTGGCGCTCATGGCGGCGGCGTTCGGGCTTGGCGCGGCGCGCAAACCGGAATATAATTAAACGGAAACGCAATTCGATTCACATACAGGAACCGTTTAGAAATGAACGCGATCACAACGATCTTTTACACAATATCCAACGCGCTGCTCGTCCCGACCGAACTCGCGCTGATCCTCTCCCTGCTCGCGGCGTGTTACGCCGTCGGGGTCGCGCTGCGCGAGACGTTCGCGCGGCGCGCGGAGGCGTCGTCAAGAGCCGCTCTGGAGACGGGCCTGACGGAAGACGCGGCGTTTGACGTCGCGAAATTCCTTGCCGAACGCGACGCGAAACTCGGACGCGCCATGACGGTCGTTAAAGAGATCGCGGAAAAAGCGGACGACGAGCCGTTTGTCGAAAAGAAAATCTCGGAATTTGAAAGCGACGTCAAGCGCCGCTGCGAGCGCACGGAACGGCTCGTTAAAATCGGGCCCGCGCTCGGCCTTATGGGCACGCTCATTCCGCTCGGCCCCGCCCTCCTCGGACTTGCGCAGGGCGACCTCAATACGCTCGCGGCAAATCTTGTCGTCGCCTTCTCGACCACGGTCGTCGGCCTCACGACGGCGATTATCGCGTCGTTCGTTCTCGCGGCGCAAAAGCGCTGGGCGCGCGCCGACTTCATCTTGGTGAATTTCGCCGTGAACCGCTGCGCGGAACAGCTGGGGAAGTCGAAGGAGAGCAAATGACGCGTCTACGGAAATATCGCAGAATAAGCCTCGATTCGATCGACGAGCCGACCGAATCGATTACGTCGGGCGTCGAGAACCTCTTCGACGTCGCCATGGTCTTTGCCGTCGCGCTCATCGTCGCGCTCGCCGCCTTCTGGCAGTCGCCGCTTCTCTTTGAGAATCAGGATTTTACCGCGGTCGTCAATCCCGGCAAGCCCGACATGGAGCTCGTCGTTAAAGAGGGAAAAGAGCTCAAACGGTATCAGGCGAGCACGGAACAGGGAAGCGGCGAAGGCGAACTGCTCGGCCGCGCGTACCGGCTCCCCGACGGGAAAGTCGTCTACGTGCCGACCGAAGCGGAGCGGAAAAAGAACGCCGCCGCGGAGTAAAACGCGAGTATTTCGCGCCGCAGAAAAACAAAAACAGGACGCGTCGAACCCCTTTCGGCGCGTCCTGTTACGCTTTTACTGACGGACAGACAAAACCGTTAGAAGTCGTCCGGCATCTTTTTGAGATCCGCCTGAGTAAAGACCGGGCCTTCTTTGCACACGTATACGGAGCCGCAGTTGCAGCGCCCGCACTTGCCAAGCCCGCACTTCATGCGGTTTTCAAGGCTCGTAAAGATGTTTTCGTCTTTAATGCCATTTTCGGCAAGGATCGGCAGGGACAGCTTAATCATAATCGGCGGCCCGACGACGAGCGCGATCGCGTTGTCGCCCGATACTTTAGAATCTTTGAGCACGGTCGGCACGAAGTCGACGCGGCCGTCCCACGCGACGCCGTCCGTAGGCGCCACGTCGACCGTCTTGAGCACGTCGACGTCCGGATACTTCGCCCATTCGTCGAGCTCGTTCCGGCAGACAAGGTCGCCGACTGTTCGCGCGCCGTAGACGATCGAAATCTTGCCGTACTTCTCGCGGTTCTCGAGGCAGTACTGAATCGCGCAGCGAATCGGGGGCATCGCGATTCCGCCGGCGATAAAGACGATATCTTTCCCTTCCCAATCCTGCATCGGATAGGAATTTCCGAACGGGCCGCGGAACCCGATCGTATCGCCCGGCTCGACGTCCCACATGCGTTCGGTGAGCCGCCCGACCTTGCGGAAGCAGAATTCAATGTATTCGTGCTGATGGGAATTGGAACAGCAGATATTAAAGACGGATTCTCCGACGCCAAAGACGGAGTAAATACCGAACTGGCCGATATTAAAGTGGAAGTTCGCGGCCTTTTCCGGATCGCGGAACCGAATGCGCACGCGTTTCACGTCGCCGGTCTCCTGCGTAACCTGGAGTACTTCCATCGGATCCGGCAGATAAATATTTTCCATAACAACTTCTCCCAGTTATGATTATGGCGTGCCGGCCGGTCGCGTTGCGCGAATCGGGCCGGCGCCGGATCTTCGTTACTGTTGCGCCTTAACGCCCTGTTTGTCAAGCGCTTCCAAGCAGGGCCGAACCCCGAACATTTGCCCGCACGAACGCGAGCAGGAGCCGCAGCCGGTGCAGAGGAAAGACTTGAATTTATCGGGATAGATCACAAACTTATGCGCCAAACGCTGCCGTTGGCGTTTGCCCTGCGTTCCGCGGGGATTATGCCCCGACGCGTGCAGCGTAAACATCGCCTCCTGGCAGGAATCCCAGTTCCGAACGCGCTTGCCCTTATTGTACGACCCTTCGTCGACCATATCGAAACAGTGGCACGTCGGGCACACAAACGCGCACGCGCCGCAGCCGACACAGCGGAGCGAGACCTTTTCCCAGAGCGGCGAGGAATAATTCTCACGAATCCACGCCGCGATCGAATTAACGTCGAAATCGGCCTTCGGCGGCTCGCACGCCGCGCCCGTCTTATCGGATTCGGACGTCTTGCCGGCGAACAGGGCGGTCCCTTTCTCGGTAACGGCGCGAACTTCAAAAGACCCGTCGCCAAGATCGAAGAGAATCGCGTCGGCGCCCGACGTATTGTCCGGCGCGCCCCCGACCGCGGAGCAGAAGCAGTGCGCGTCGCTCTTCGTGCACGCGAAGGTAACGACCGTCGTCTTTGCGCGCCGCTCCTGATAGAACCGGTCCTGATAGTCCCAGGCGAAGAGCGGATCGAGAATCGGAAGCGCGGCCGCGTCGCACGGACGCGCGCCCACGACGATCTGTTCCACGTCGAAATCGGCCGCGTCGGTCAGAACGACGTCGTTCCCCTGCCGAACGAACGAGAAGAGCGTTTCATGCTTCGGAAAGAAGAATTCCTTAATCGAATTCTGCACGCACGCGCGCGGCTCGAAACTCGCCTTCTCCACGTTGGTTATCGGCTTAAAGGTCGCCATGTCCCCGTCGAGAACCGGCGCGACGACGCGCGCGCCCGACGCGAGCTTCTCTTTGAGCGTTTGCTTCAGCTGTTCCAGAGTGATAATTTGGCTCATCTGATGAAGTCCTCCTCGTCGTCCAGGGAGTAGGTTCCGATAAGGGGCGGAACGCCCGGTTCGCCGGCGACGTAGTTGAAATGCTCTTTCGCCGCGTTCACAAGGGTCAGATTGAGCAGATCGAGCTCGATTCCGGCCGGACACGCGGCCGCGCACGACCCGCAGCTCACGCAGCGGCCCGCCAAGTGAAACGCGCGCAGGAGGTTCCACGCGAACACGCCCTTCATAGAGGCGGACGTCTCAATACGCGTCGGCCTGTTCTTATCGGCGACGCACCGGTTGCAGTAGCACAGCGGACAGCTCTGGCGGCACGCGTAGCAGCGCACGCAGCGCGAAAATTCGCCCCGCCAGTATTGGAACCGCTCTTCGGAGGTCATGGCGCGCAGTTTCGCGAGCTTCGCCTGATTCCCCGACGTCGCGGCCGTCGGCGCGTTCTTCGCGTCGAGCTCGGCGGCTTTCGCTTCGTCGCCAATGAGAACGTCGACGTTTTTCGGCGCGTGCTCGACGCAGGACGCGCACTTCTCAAAGAGCTGCTCGCCGTTCGAACCGTCGAAGCGCGCTTTAACGACGCCTTCGCACACGACCCCGACGACGACGATCTCGTCGCGCTTAATCTGCGACTCGTTCGCGAGCACGACGACCGCGCGCGCGTCGCACGCCTTAACGACGATCGCGATTTTACCGAGCGCTTTGATTTCAGGACGCGTCAGGTGGACGGCAAGGTTCTGTCGGCACTCGCTGTTCCACACGAGCTGATCGACCTCGTCCGGAGACGTAACGAACACGGCTCCGACCGCGCCGCCGACGCCGACTCTGCCGTATCCGATCGCGACGTCGACCGTCTTCTCTTCGAGAAGTTTGCGAATCGCGTTTCTAAGTTCTGTTTCCATTTTGCTATCGTATGTATTCGTTATCGTTTCGTTTATAAGAACGACCTATCCCGTCTCCGCGGTTCGCGGTCAGGATTCGGCGACGAGCGATTTGTAATCTTGATACGGCCCCATGGCGCGCGTCTTCTCGACGATCTCGGTTACTAAGCTCTGGAATTTCGCGCCTTCCGCGGCGGAAATCCACGAGAAATAGATCCGGTTCGTATCGATTCCGACCGTGTCGAGCAGCTCCCGGAAGAGCTTCCAGCGCCGGCGCGCGTGAAAATTGCCCGCCGTATAGTGGCAGTCGCCCGGATGGCATCCGGAGACGAGCACGGCGTCCGCGCCCACTTCAAACGCCTTAACGACGAGATTGAAGTCGATACGGCCCGTGCAAGGAAGGCGGATAATGCGCACGTTCGCCGGATATTCCAGGCGGTTCGTGCCCGCAAGGTCGGCCCCCAGGTACGTGCACCAGTTGCAGACGAACGCGACGATTTTCGGCTCGAAGCCGACAGACGAATTGGCGCCCGCGGTTGTTTCGGAACTCATGACAATCCCCTCAACTTGATTCTATGCGCTAGTTACGTAATCGGCGCGGCGGTCTGGGCCGCGCCGCAGGGACTCGCCGTTTACGCGAGCAGCGATTCCAGTTCGGCGTAGACCTGATCGTCGGTAAACCCGATCAAATCGACCGACTTCGACGGACAGACGGACACGCACGTGCCGCATCCCATGCACAGGCCGGGATTGACGCGCGACGTGTTCTTAATGAAGTTCCCTTTCCGGTCGCGAATCTCTTCGATCGTAATCGCCTTAAAGGGACACGTCTGCACGCACGCGCCGCACGCCGCGCACAGTTTCTCGTCGACGGTCGCAATTTCCGGCTCCCGCGTAAGATACGGCTGGCTCAGCATAATGAGCGCTTTGCCCGCCGCCGCCGACGCCTGAGCGACCGTTTCCGGAATGTCTTTCGGCCCCTGACACGCGCCGCACACAAACACGCCCGCGGCGTTCGTTTCGACCGGGCGGAGCTTCGGGTGCGATTCGCTCAGGAATCCGTACTCGTTATAGCCGACGGAAAGCTTCTGCGCGAGCTTCGTTACGCCGTCGCTCGGAACCATCGCGCACGCGAGCACGACCAGATCCGCGTCGACGACGCACGGCTCGCCCGCGAGCGTGTCCGCGCCGTAGCAGCGGTACTTCTTAACGCCGTCGACCGTAATCTCTTCGATCTTCGAGACGCGGCCGCGGTGATAGAGCGCCCCGTCCTGCTCGATCGCGCGGCGCACGAACTCGTCGTACATCTTGCCGCCAGAACGGATATCCATATAGAAGACGTGCGCCGCCCCGTCGTGAACCTTGTGCTTAAAGAGCATCGTATGCTTCGCGGTGTACATGCAGCAGATCTTCGAGCAGTAGGTAATACCCTTGGCGTTGTCGCGGCTGCCCGTGCACTGAATGAAGACGACCGTCTTGGGCGTCATGCCGTCGGACGGGCGCTTCGGCTCGCCGCCGGTCGGACCGGACGCCGAGATAATGCGCTCGAACTGGAGCGAGTCGATTACGTCTTTATACTTGCCGTAACCGTATTCGCCGTAACCCTTAATGTTCGGGTTCTCCTGCTCTTTTCCGATCGAGTAGAGCTTGTATCCGGTCGCGACGACGATCGCGCCGACGTCGAATTCAACGAGCTCGTCCTGGTCGTGGAAGTTAATCGCCTGAGAACCGCAGTTCTTCATGCAGATTCCGCACAGTTCCTTCCCCTTCTTCATGCTCTGGAGGCGAAGGCAGTTGTCGGCGTCGATCGTCGGACGCGCGGGAACCGCCTGCGGGAACGGAATATAGATCGCGCCGCGGTTCCCGAGATTGTAGTCGAACGAATTCGGAATCTTATTCTTTTTGGGACAGGCGTTCCAACATGTTCCGCAGCCGGTGCATTTCGCGATATCGACGTAACGCGCCTTTTTGCGGACGGTTACCTTAAAGTTCCCAACGTATCCGTCGACCTTTTCGACCTCGGAATACGTCATGAGCTTAATATTCGGATGCTGCCCGACTTCGACCATGCGCGGCGTCAGAATGCACTGCGAGCAGTCGAGGGTCGGGAAGGTTTCCGAAAGGCCCGCCATCTTGCCGCCGACAGAAGGCTCGCGTTCGACCAGAATCACTTCGACGCCGCCGGCCGCAAGGTCGAGCGCCGCCTGAATCCCGGCCACGCCCGCGCCTATGACCATCGCGCGTTTCGTAACGGGCACTTTAATCGGCTGGAGCGCGGCGTTGCGGCGCACTTTCGCGACCGCGATTCCGATAAGCTCGATCGCCTTGGCGGTCGCGACCGCCTTGTCGCTGTGTACCCACGAGCACTGCTCGCGGATATTCGCCATCTCGACCATGTACGGGTTAACGCCCGCAAGCTCGACCGTCTTGCGGAACGTCTTCAGGTGCATGTGCGGGGAGCAGCTCGCAACGACGACGCCCGTTAAGCCAAGCTCTTTGATCTTCTCGGAAATCAGCGACTGGCCCGGCTCGCTGCACATGTACTTATAGTTCATGCTGCAAGCGACGCCCGGCAGCTTCGAAATCGCTTCGGAAACAGCTTCGACGTCAACGTGACGAGCGATGTTCTCGCCGCACCAACATGTAAAAACGCCAATCTTAGCCATTTAGTCTATCTCGTTTCTTTGGTTAAACTTGCAACGTATTCGTCCCAAAGTTCCTGGCAAGACTTGCCGTACTCCTCGACGAAGAAGAGCTCCACGCTGCCGCGAATGCGGAATACGCGGTGAAGCTTCTTCATGAAATCAGGGTCGAGCGTGCGGACGATCCAGTCGTAAAACGACGCCGTAACGCCGTAACTGTCGGTATATTTCGACGTGCGCGGATTAATCGCCCAATGGTTGTTCGAGCGCGCTTCCGTCACGTAGTAGCGGATATAGTCGGTCGCGCCTTCCATAGCCCAGGTCTCGCGGACGCCCGGATACGCCTGAGCGACGTGCGTCGTCTCGTGAACGACAAGCCCGAAGTCCTTCGGATTGCGCTTAATGTGACGCGTCGATACGGTAATCTCGCGGCCCGCCGCGTACGCGACGCCGTCCATATCCTTGAAGATAAGTTTAATCGTAAAGTCGTCCGGAATCTTATCGACCGCTTCTTCGCCGTCGAGCATGGCGACGACTTTCGGATACCAGTAGAGAACGCGGCTGCGAGCGCGCTCCGCCCATTCGGTGGCGTCCGGCGCGTCCGAAACGTCGATATCGACTTTAATCGTCTTTTTCGGAATCTCGCCCAGTTCGTTCCAGGCTTCTTCCACGGCGGCGCGCGCGGCTTCCGGAACCTGCGACAGCGGTTCGAACGCGTCGATCTCCTGCGATTTGCCGTCGATCGTAATCGTCGCGTACGCGGCTTCCTGACCGACTTTCTTAACGACGACGGTCCCTCCGTTCGGGAGCGTCTTTTCAATGGTAACCGTTTCTTTTTCCGGAATATTCCCGTCTTGCGCCGGCGCGGGCGCGGCAAAGAAGGCGAACGCCCCCAATACGAAAACCGACAAAATCGAACTGTAGATTCTACTCATGTTACGTCCTTTCGGCAGGATGTTTGGGTGGGATCGGTTGCGGCCGGTTCGTCGTTCCGTTTTGATTGGGAGCGTAGATTCCGCAACCGCGCCGTCTTGCGGCGGCGCGTCAGAAACATTAGAAATAAAAGTTCTTGCGAAGAAGCGCGAGGCTCTTCGGAACGGCGACGTCCGCGGCTTCTTTCCCCTCGAATTCAAGAGAAACGTAACCGCGGTACTTGTACTTTCTGAACAGCTCGCCAATTTTGGCGTAATCGATCGGAAGCTCGTACCAAACGCCGCCGCCGTAGTACGTCTTCGCCTGAACGAACGTCGCGCGGGGCATAATCGCTTCCATCTGTTCCATTGTGTCGTCGAGGAAATTGCCCGTGTCGAGCATGCAGCCAAGCCACGGGGAGTCGACCGCGTTGAGAATGCGCAGCAGACCCTTCGCCGTGCGCGCCATACCCCAGTGATTCTCGAGGCAGAGCGTTACGCCGCGGTGTTCCGCGTACTGAACGAGCTCTTCGAACGCTTCGATACACCAGTCGAACGCTTCGTCGTCGGTATGGCCTTCGAGCGGCTTCTCGATTCCGCGGTGCTCCATGAGCGCGTCGAACGAGCCCCAGTAATCCCAGCGGCCGGTATTGACGCGAATCGCCGGGATTCCCATCTCGTTGGCCACGTCGATACTGTGCTCCGTCTTGGCGATGTTCGCTTTGCGCTCGTCTTTATCGGCGCGAACAAACGTCTGATGCGTCGACATGCAGTTGAGCGAAATGCCGCTCTTGAGCGCTTCGCGACGTAAATTATGAAGATACGAGAGATCGGTGCGGTCAAGCTGCTGTTCGAGAACTTCAAACGCGTCGAAGCCCATCTCCGCCGCTTTGCGCAGACACGCGTCCATCGGCGCGGAGACGTCTTCGTCAAAATGCCAGAAGCTGTAGCTCGACACGCCGATTAAATTCCCGCGGCGCGCGCCCGACTCGCTCGCGGCGCCTTCGTCCCAGGAAACGTCCGCGCGCGCGGCGCCGGCGACGCTCATGCCGCCCGCGATCGCGCCCACGACGCCGGTCGTCGCGGAACGGAGAAAAGAACGTCGATTGAAATACTCGTTTACCATAATGCGCCTCCATCTCCTGACGCTGTCTTGTGAAAAGTATTGGGGAACCGCGGCCCGCGCTTACGCTTTCTGAAGTTCGTTCGGAATCGCGACGTATCTCTTTTGGAAATCAAGGTCTTTCGGGGTCAGGCCGAGCGCCAGCGAGACAAGATCGGAAAGGAAGAAGATCGGAACGTCCTGCGCGAGCCCGAGTTTCTTCGCGTCCGCCTGACGCATGTCGAGATTGACCTGGCACATCGGGCACGCCGTAACGACGCAGTTCGCTCCGGAGTCAAGCGCGTCCTGCAGAATCTTGTGAACTTGGCGCGCCACGCCGGCTTCGTCGCAAAGCGTAAGCCCCGCGCCGCAGCAGACCGTCTTGCTGTTCCAGTCGACGGGAGACGCCCCCAGTTTCGAGAGAAGCTCCTCCATCGACGTCGGATCTTCGGGATCGTCAAAGTTGACCGTCTTGGGCGGACGCGTGAGCAGGCAGCCGTAATAGCACGCCGGCTTGAACGCGTCGAGCTTTCCCTGCGCTTTCTGCGCGATATTGTCGTACCCGACCGACTGAAAGACCTGAATGAGATTCCACACGTCGACCGTTCCGACGAGCGGCGTTTCGACAATTTCAGAGATTTCCGCGCAAAGATTCGGATCCGCGTGAAGCTCGTCGCTCGCCTTTTTGAGCTCCATGGAACACATGGGGCACGGCGCAAAGACCTGCTTGAGATTCATGCGCTCGGCGATTCCGAGATTGCGCGCGGGGAGCGCCACCGAAAGCTTATGATTGATCGAGTGCGCCGCGGTCGCGCCGCAGCAGATCCAGTCTTCCAACTCGTCGAGCTGAACGTCCAACGCCTTCATGCAGGCGCGCACCGAGGTCTCGTAGTCGACGGAAGAGCCGTGAAGCGCGCAGCCGGGATAATAACCAATATTCATTTTCAAAAATCCTCGCGACGAACGGCGCCCGTAAAAAGCCGCCGAGGTAACTGCTGTTTCGCGCGCGCTCAAAGCCGCGCGGAGGAAATGACGTCCATATTAAGAGAGATCAAGCGGAGGGACGGCGCGCGTCAAAGCTCGACGCCGCATTTCTCGAAAATCCGTTTGACAAGGGCCTTATCCTTGACCGGCGACCCCAATTTGAAGTGCATCTTGCCGCGTGTGAGCATCTTAGGACCGAGCGCCGCCGTATTCAGCGCGTTCATGACGTCGAACCGGCGCAAGAAATACCGTACTTCGAAATCGACGCCCATTTCCGTCTCGTTGGTGCGGCCGTTGCGGCGGATATTGCGTAAGAATGATTTTTGGAATTCCGTAATCTTAACGGAAGAAGCGGAGAGATAGCCGTTTTCTACAGAGATTTGACGGAGCGCGTCGATTACGCCCGAAACGTTGACCGACTTCGGACAGCGCGCGGAACACGTCAGGCACGAAAGACACCGCCAGATAGAGTCGGCGCGCGCCGCGCCCTCGACGTTCCCGATCTGAACGGCGCGCATGATACGCGTCGGGGGAACGTCCATAACGTCGCCGCGAGGGCATCCGGCCGTGCACTTGCCGCACTGATAACAGTCGCTCAGGCGCGTATTCGCCAACTCCTCGACTCGAGCTTTCAAGTCTGGATTCGGGTTCGACATGCTCGTCTCCTTGATTCTGTTCTTGCTTGCGCGCGTAAAAATCCGCTCCGGCGTTTCGTCTCCAGACGCCGGCGCTCAGGGCGCGCCAATTCTGCCGCGGCGAAAGACGCCGCCGCATGGAGTATAGCGTTTTTCGGCGCCGATTTCAACCCTTGCGCTATTGCGCGCGTTTTTTAATAAATTCGCGCTTTTTGCAAAAAAACGAAACGGGGTATTTGTTTCCGCTGTATAATGAACGCTGTAAAAGCAAGAGTTGCGGGCGCCGGTTCAACGCGGGAGCAGACGGCAATATCACGCGTCGGCCCCCTCTTACTTGATAGTAACGCCTACAAATTCAAAGTCAACCTAAAAATAAAAAATTATTGATATAACAGAACTTTAAGTTAGACGAACCTTACCTCGGCGCGCGCAAATGGTTTGCGGCGCCGTATTTTGCCATGCCAGAACTCAGCGTATATTTCTACGGTCGTTTTTCAAGCGTCGCGAAACGGGACGCGGAACGGCTCGCGCGGGAAGCGGGCTATAAGACGCTCGCGTCTCTCGGAGACGGGCCAAGCGTCGTCGTGCTCGGAGAAGAGGCGCCCATCGCGCAGACGCGCGCGCGGCTCGCGGAAGAGTTCGACGCGCGTTCGAGAGACGCGTTTGAGTCGGGCGCGCTCGAAATCCTCTCGGAAACGGAGTTTCTCGAACGCGCAAGAGCCCGAATCGCGTCCGGCGGCGCCAACCGCGAACCTTCCGAACCGCTCTTCGAAGCGCTCGAATCGGAGAACGCGGACCCCGCGCAGGAGCGGCCGCTCTATACGCCCGCGGCCGTCGCGGAGCTAGTCGGCGTCTCCATAGCGTCGGTGCGAAGGTGGTATCGGCGCGGATTTCTGACCGCGACGTTCCAGCGCGACAGACTGCCCCTCTTCTCGACTCGGGAAGTCCTCGTCGCAAGGCGGCTTGCGTTTCTCTTTTCGGGCGATCTGGCCGAGGAATTCGTCGCAAGGCGGCTGCTCGCCTTCGCCGGTCTAAGCGCGCCCCGCGGCGCCGAATTCGACGCCCTGCGCGACGCGCCGTTCGACGTCGGCGCGGTTATTCTCCAAACGACGCTCTCTTCCGACGGCCGCGAGCCGCTCTATCTGGGCGTAAACGGCCCGATCGACGGAGAAGGCCAGCGGCGGTTCGAGTTCAACGCGTTTCCCACCGACGGATCGTTCGAAACGCCCGAGCCCCCGCCCGCCCTTTCGCCGGACGAAGAGCAGATCGCGCTCGCCGAACGGCTCGCGTCATGGAACGCCAAAGAGACGGCGCTCTCCGGCAAGCCCGCCTTTCTAACGCTCTTTCAGCCGTCGGAAGACGAAACGCGCGAAACGGAACCCGAAGCGCCGCAAGCGCAGGAGGAGCCTCGCGAGACGCTCGCGCCAAAAGGAATCGACGTCGTCGCGCAATGCGAACGCGCATGGAATCTCGAACGGGAAGGATATTGGGAAGAGGCGGAACGCGCCTATCGGGCCGCGGCGCTCGCGGGCGGACACGAGGCAAACGTCTGCTTCCGGCTCGGAAAAATTCTGTTTCTGCTCGGAGATTATCCCGCAGCGCGGGAACGGTTCTACTCCGCGCTCGAACTCGACCGCGGATACGTCGACGCGAAGTTCGGGCTAGGCAAGACGTTCGCCGCGCTCGGCGAGCTCGAAGAAGCGCGCCTGGCGTTCCTCGACGCCATTAGCGAAAAGCAGGACGATCCCGCGCTCCGCGTCGAATTGGGCAAACTCTATTTAAGACTGAATCGAAAAGAGGACGCCGAACTTGAATTCAGGCGCGCTATCGACGGCGTCGACGATCCCAAACTCGCCGACGACATACGCCGGCTCCTGCTCGCGCTCGCCGTCCGAAATTAAAGGAAATTGCTCGCGCACTCTCACCCGTTACGTTGGAAAACCCCGTATGAGTTCGTTAAAAGAAGCGTTTCAGGATAACGCGCCGTATAAACTCTTTTTCGCCTCGATCGCCTTCTCCTCGCTCGGATACGGCGTCTACAAAGGCGTGTTCGACAACTTCCTCGCCGAAACGGTCGCCATGTCGGAATTCGACCGCGGCGTTACGGAATTCTTTCGGGAGCTGCCCGGCCTCATGCTCGTCTTCATTCTCGCGGCGTTCTATACGTTCTCGGCCGAACGAATGTACAAAATCGGCGCCGTAATCATGCTCGCGGGCATGGCGATCGTCGCCGCCGTGCCCGCCACGCGCGTATGGGCGGTCCTCGCCACGTTTATCTACTCGCTCGGAGATCATATCCAAATCGGTATGCGGAACACCCTTACGCTGCAGTACTCCAAGCCCGGCAAAGGAGGACTCGCCATGGGACGGCAGAACGCCGTTCTTCAAGTTGGCAATCTTGTCGGCTACGGCGCGGTCATTCTCGCGTTTACCTTCTTTCTCACCGGCAAGCCGTACAAGTCGTTTTTCGCCGTCGCGGCCGTCGCGCTGGCCGTAAGCGCGCTCATAAGTTTTGGAATCAAATCGCAAAGCGCGGCGAATCCGAACGGAAGCCGGTTCTACTTCCGAAAGAAGTACCGTAAATACTACATGTTGGAAATCTTTTACGGCGCGCGGAAACAGGTCTTCTTTACGTTCGGGCCCTACGTGCTCATTCTCTTCTACGGCGCGAGCGCCGCGAATATTTCCGTCTTATTCGCCGTCTCTGCCGCCGCGTGCTACTTTCTATCCCCAGTCGTCGGCAGAATTATCGATCGGCTCGGATATAAAGTCGTCATGATCGCCGACACGCTGCTCCTCGTCTTCGTCTGCTTCTTCTACGGCTTCGCGCATCATCTCTTCTCTATGCATACGGCGTTCGTCGTCTGCTGCGTCAATTACGTGCTCGACTCGGTTATCTCGCTCGCCTCTATGGCGACAAACGTCTACGTGCAGGATATTTCCGAAACGAAAGACGAAATTCAAAAGACGGTCTCGACGGGCCTGTCCGTCAATCACCTCATTACGATTCTCATCGCGCTCTTCGGCGGCTGGATCTGGAAGACGTGCGGAATCGAAACGCTCTTTGTTATCTCCGCCATACTCGGGCTTTGCAACAGCGCCTACGCCGCCACCGTCAAGACCGGCGCGCAGCTGGGCGTCGTTAAACGCATGGAAGAATAGCCCAGACAAAACGTTAGCGCGTCCTCTTGTTTAAAAAAGGAAAGGCGTTTTCTGCGCGATATTCTAAATATTTAAACTTTTTCAAAAACTACAATTTTATAGAAACACGTTTCTTTTCAGGCAATAAAAAACGCCGCGCCGTTCTCGGTTCGGCGCGGCGTTATAAGCTCGCAAATATCTATTGTTTCTATTGTTACCAGCGAAGCTTTGTTTTCTCTTCGGTAAAGATCCAATATTTCGGGGTCAGCAGCTCCGGCTCTTCCCGCTTTATCGCGTCATAAACAAATCTGGTCGCGGCGACCGTATCGGAGAGTGTTTCGCCGCGCCAAGGCGCGCCCAGTTCGGCCATAACGTCGGAAAGCGCGTAACATGAGAGATCCCAGAGTCTTCGCGCGGCGGGCAGAAGATCGACAAACCGCCAGACGGGCAGCTCTATCCCATACGCTTCCAGCGTCTTCGCGAGAATGCGGAGATCAAAATCGGCGTTGTAGCCGACGAGAACTTTGCCCGATAGAAACGCGTCGAGCCCGCCCTCCCAAACGCCGCGAAAATTCGGCTTGGCGTAGACGGAGTCGGACGAGACGCCATAGATCGCCGCGTTGACCCGACTGAAAGGCGCTTCCGGATCGACGAGCGCGTCGAACGCGGCGCCCGACTCCAGCGCCGCGGCAAACGCGCACACGCGGTCGTTGCGCGGATTCGGCGCCGCAAGCGTAAAGAACGCGCGCTCCGAGTTTGGGTCAGAGCCGCTACCGCGCATATTTCTCAATGGGCGGCGTGGGAACCGTATCGAGGAGCTTTAAGACGATCTTGTCGGTCGTCATGCCCTCCGCCTGCGCTTGGAAATTCGCGCCCACGCGTTTGCGCAGCACAGGCACGGCGGCCGCTTTGACGTCTTCGATCGAGACGGAGAACCGCCCGTCCATCGCGGCGAACGCCTTGCCCCCGTTGACGAGATACTGCCCCGCGCGAGGACCGGCGCCGAAGTCGACGAGATCCCGTATGAATTCGGGCGAACTCGGATCGGTCGGCCGCGTCGCGCGCACGAGACGCGTCGCATATTGAATGATATATTGGCTTACGGCGACGGACGATACGAGCCGCTGCATGCCGAGAAGGATTTTCGGATTGAGGAGCCGCGCGGGCTCCGCCGTTTCGCCGCGCGTCGTCGCCGTCAGAATCTTTTCTTCCTCTTCCAGCGTCGGATAGTCGATCTTGACGTTGAACATAAAGCGGTCAAGCTGCGCTTCCGGCAAAGGATACGTCCCTTCCTGATCGATCGGGTTCTGCGTCGCGACGACCAGAAACGGTTCCGGAAGTTTATAGGTGTCGCCCCCGACGGTAACCTCGCGTTCCTGCATCGCCTGCAGAAGCGCCGACTGCGTCTTCGGCGGCGTGCGGTTAATTTCGTCCGCCAGCAGAATATTCGTAAAGACAGGCCCTTCCACGAATCGGAACGAACGCCGGCCCTGCCCGTCTTCTTCCAGTACGGTCGAGCCGGTAATATCGGACGGCGTCAGGTCGGGCGTAAACTGAACGCGGCGGAACTTTACGTCCAGAATCTTGGCGATCGTCGAGACGGTCAGCGTCTTCGCCAGGCCGGGAACCCCTTCCAGCAGGCAGTGCCCGCGCGTAAAGATCGCCGCGAAAATCTGGCGGATCGCGTCTTTCTGACCGACGACCACCTTCGCAAGCTCGTTCTCAATCGCCTCGCGCGTCTGCCCGAACTCCTGAAGGAGCGCCCCTAAATTCTGCTGGCGCGCCTGCGGCGTCAATTTGGCGGGCCGTTCGTTTTCCTGTCTTTCCGTCGACATAACACCTGTTCCTGATTCGCGTTAATTCCTAAAACCGCTTTACTTGTCGAGAAATTCGCGCATGGCGGCGACCGTCTCGTCAAGCGAATCTTCCAGAAGATAATGCCCCGCGTCTTCAATCTTGTGAACAAACGCGTTGGGATAATATTTAAGATATTCTTCCAAAAAGATTTCCGGCGGGAAGCACCAATCTTTAACGCCCCAGATGAGCGCGACCGGCTTGTCCTTAAAGACGGGAAGACGCTTCATCATATCGACGAACGTCTGATACGACCGATGCTTCGGCGACACGGGGATATCCTGTACGAACTCGCACACGGCGATTCGGTTCGACCAGCTGTCGTACGGAGCGAGCAGTCCGGCCTTGACGTCGTCCGAAAGCCCTTTCGCCGTCGCCATTGTCGTCGCCGCGATCGGGAAGACGTTCAGACCCTGAAGCATAATGCGCTTTAAGACGGGTATGTGGCAGAGCCGAATCCGTTTCGGCACGCGGTCGTTCAAATAGGACGCCGTATTCATGAGAATGATCTTCGAGAAGACGTCCGGAATCTGAGTCGCCGCGCACATGCCGACCGCGCCGCCCCAGTCGTGAGCGACGAGAACGCAGTTTTTCAGCCCCAATTTCGTAATGAGCTCGATTAGATCGTCCGCGCGGCGCGCCGTCGTATAGGGATATTTGTCAATACCAGGCTTCTCCGACTTCCCGCAGCCGATATGGTCGACGGCTATCACGCGGTATTTGTCGCGAAACGCGTTCACAACCCCGCGAAAGAAGAACGACCACGTCGGATTCCCGTGCACGCAGATCAGCGTCGGTCGGTCGACCCCGTCGGGCTCCGTCGGACCTTCGTCGACGTAGTTATAGCGAAATCCTCCGATCGTCATACTGTGCGATTCGTAGGGATACAGAGCTTGCCAGCCTTGCCGGATCTCTCCTGAATGTTCGGCCATGGTTCGTTATCCTTAAAAAGCTTAACGGCCTTTCTGGCGAAAGACCGGCGCGGCGCGTCATTTCAGCGCGCGAAATTCGCGGAGCGCGTCCAGCGTCGCCTGCATATCGGCCGGAAGCGGCGCCTCGACCGTCATGAGTTTGCCCGTCGTCGGATGTTCAAACGTAATTTTGCGCGCGTGCAGCGCCTGACGCGCGAGAATCGGGGGAACTTCGGGCGCGTCGTCGCCCTTGCCGCCGACCGAGCGGTCGAAAACGCCCGCGATCTCGTCCCGCGTTATCGAAGCGCGGCCCCCGTAGAGCTTGTCGCAAAGGATCGGACAGCCGAGAAAACCGAGGTGAACGCGAATCTGATGCGTCCGGCCCGTCTTCGGAAGGCAGCGCACCGTCGAAAAACCGCGGAAACGTTCGACTATTTCAAAAAAGGTCTGCGCCGGCTTCGCTTCCGGATCGTCGGGCGCGATCGCCATGCGCGTGCGGAACTTCGGATGATGGCCGATCGGCTGATCGACGACTTCGCGGTCCCCGTTGAAGCCGCCCAGCGTTATCGCGAAATATTCCTTTTGTATCCGCTTTTCCTCGAAAAGAGCGGCCAGATTCGCGTGCGCCACGTCGTTCTTGGCGACGATAATCGCGCCGCTCGTATCGCGGTCGAGCCGATGCACGATTCCCGGCCTGGCGGGCCCGCGGTTCGAGCTCAACTGGCCCGCAAAGCGGTGCGCCAGCGCCCCGACGAGCGTCCCGGACCAATGGCCGCGCGACGGATGCACGACCATGTCGGCGGGCTTATTGATTACCGCCATGTCGTCGTCTTCATAGAGCACGTCGAGCGGAATATCTTCCGGAATCGGGGACTCGCGCGGAGGTTCCACTAACCGGAACGAAACGACCGAGCCCGGCTTGAGCCGAAACGACGGCTTGCCGTGAATCCCGTCGACGTCGACGCCGTTTTCCGCCTGGATCGCTTTCCGAATTAAGACGCGGCTGTACTGCGGAAACTTCGACGCAAGAAAGATATCGAGCCGCCAGCCCGCTTCCGCGTCGGTTACGACCCGTTTCGCGACCTCGCCCGGCTTTTCGGTCGGAGGCTCCCACGCGGTCGGCGCGGTCAGCGGCTCCAGCTCGTCGAGCGATTCCGTTTCGAGTTCGTCTAAATCCAGCTTTTCTTCCGGTTCGGCGGCCATAGTCGTTCGTTTCCAGTCTAACCGTTAGTCGAAGCGCTCGCGAGCCCCAGCAGATTCTTCCAGGAATCGATCTGCGCTCTCACCTGGTCGGGCGCGGTCGAGCCGTAGCTCTTCATCGCCTTAACGGCGTTCGCGGCCCCGAGATAGTCGTAGACGCGTTCGTCGATCGCGTCGCATTCGCTCCGGAGCTCGTCGAGCGGCATTTCCGCGAGCACGCGGCCAGAGTCGATTCCCTTGCGGACAAGCCGGCCGACGATTCCGTGCGCGGACCGCTGCGGAACGCCCAGGCGAATGAGATATTCCATAAAGCTCGTCGCGTCGAGATAGCCTTTGTCGAGCCGCGACGCGATCGATTCGCGTTTGAGTTCCGCGCCCGAGACGATCGGAGCCGCGAGCGCGAGCGACGCCGAGACCGTGTCGTACGAGTCGAAAATCGGCTCTTTATCTTCCTGCAGATCGCGGTTGTACGCGAGCGGAATCCCTTTCGTGAGCATGAGGAGCGCCTGCAGATTGCCGACCGTGCGCGCCGTCTTGCCGCGAATGAGTTCGAGCGCGTCCGGATTCACTTTCTGCGGCATAATCGAGGACCCGGTGCAGAATTTCTGCGGCAGTTTTATGAAGTCAAATTCGACGGTCGACTGCCAGATCCAATCTTCCGCCCAGCCGCTCAGATGAATCGCGATCTGCGCCATATCGAACGCGAATTCCAAAGCGAAATCGCGATCGCTCGAGACGTCGACGCTGTTGGCCGCGATCCGCTCAAATCCGAGATATTCGGCCGTCTTCGTTCGGTCGATCGGGAGACTCGTTCCGGCGCACGCCGCGGCGCCCAAACTGAGCGTATTGACGCGCCGCCGGCAGTCGGCGAGCCGCTCGCGGTCGCGCTGAAGCTTTTCGACGTACGCGAGCCAGATATGGGGCGCGAGTACCGGCTGCGCCCGCTGCGTGTGCGTATAGGCGGGCACGACGACGTCAAAATCGCCGTCGCAGCGGCCGACAAACGCCTTTTGAAGCGCTTCCAAGAGCGTGTCGAGCGCGTCGATCGAATCGCGAATCCAGAGCCGGAAATCGGTCGAAACCTGATCGTTCCGGCTGCGCGCGGTGTGCAGCTTGCGCCCGACGTCGCCCAGTTTCTCAATGAGCGCCTTTTCGACGTGCATATGAATATCTTCGAGCGCGGTCGAATACTCGAAATCGCCCGCCTCGATACGCGCTTTAATCGCTAGGAGCTCCCGTTCGATCGCTTCGAATTCCTCGTTCGTGAGAATTCCGACGTCCGCGAGCATGCGCGCGTGCCCGATCGAGCCGCGAATATCCTGCGCGTACATGCGGCTGTCGAAACTAATGCTCTCGCTGAACTTCTCCATTTGCGCGTCGGTCGATTCGGTAAAGACTCCGCCCCACGCTTTGGCGACTTTATTCGTATTCTTTGCCATATTTTCGTCTGGACGCCGACTCTGCCCCCGGCGTTCCTTTCATTGCGGTTCGTTGTTCAGTCTTCCAGCGGCGCGACCCGGAAATTCTCTGGAAAGCGCGCAAAGCACGCGCCCCACGAAAGCCCGACCCCAAATCCGACCAGAAGCGCGCGAGAACCCGGATGGACGAGCCCGTCGCGCGACGCGTCGATGAGCGCGATCGGAATACTGCTCGACACCGTATTCCCGCGCGTCATGATATTATTGAAAAACTTCGCCGGATCCAGATTCCCGCATTCCTCGCGAAGACGGTCGAGCATGAATTTGTTCGCCTGATGGAAAATATACGCGTCTACCGACGCGCCGCGGTCTGCGGCGAGACGTTCAAGACGGCTCACGAGCGGAGGTATCACGTCGATGGAAAACGTAAAAATGCCCGCGCCGTTCATGAAGAGTTGATCTTTGGAACGATAGCCCGCCTGAGAATCGCTGTACGCGATCGCGGTTTCCGGAGAAGAGGGGAGACGGCTCGCGCCGGCCTCCACAATGAGCATATTCGCGCCGGAGCCGTCGGCGCCGTACTCGAACGGGCCAATTCCGGGCGCGTCGCCCAGCGCGTCGTTGGTCTCCGCGTCGACGTCCGCCGCTTCGAGCAGCGTCGCGGTCGCGCCGTCGCCGAAGAGCGGCCGTGTTACGCGGTCGCGCTCGTTGATGTATTTGGAATATGTTTCGGAAGTAACAAAGAGAACGTTGCGCGCGACGCCCGACTCAATAAGCCCTTTGCAGACGCCAAGCCCGTACACGTACCCGCTGCACCCGAGATTGATATCGAACGCGCCGCAACTCGATTTGAGACCGAGCCGATGCTGAAGAATACAGGCGGACGTCGGCAGAAAATAATCGGGCGACTGCGTGCAGAGAACGAGGAAATCGACAGAATCGCGCTCTGCGATCCCGCTCGCGAAGAGCCGTTCGCACGCCGCGACGCCCATGTCGACGGCGGTCTCGTCTTTGGCGGCGATTGGACGCGAGGCGATCCCGATCTTACGCTTGATCTTCTCTTCCGTCCAATTAGAAAAAACCTGCGCCAGTTCTTTATTGTCCAGCCGGCCTTCGGGCAAATAAGCGGCGACGCCCCTGATTTGAGCAACTTTCACAAACAACTCTCAGCGCGAAAGGATTTCGCAAAAAAAGCGGATAACCGCAATGAAAACGCCGCGAACTTGCGCGGCGCGTCGGAATATCTCACGCGGCGCCGCGCTCGACGCCGTTCGGGCGGCTTTGCCGCGCGTCACTGATTGAAGAACTGGGCGAGGTCGCTGAAGCTGCGCAGCGGCTCTTTACCCGACTTCATCTCTTCGGTGAGCGGCTTGAGCTCGACCGGCTGCGGCTTCTGGCGGGGCCTGCGGTCTTGTTCGCGGTCGCGGTCGCGATTGTCCCGGCGCCGTCTTTCGCGGCGCGAACCGCGGTCGCCCTCTTCTTCGCCGCGTTTGCGATCGCGGCCCTCTTCGCGGCCCTGCTCTTCGCCCCGGTCGCGGCGCGGTCTGCGTCCGCGCGAACCGCCATCCGATTCGCCGCGCCCGCGTTTCGACTCGCGCGCCGCGCTCGGATCGACCATCGTGAGCGACAGCCGGCCCTTCTCGCAATTGGTTTCGAGAACCCAGACGGTCAGAACGTCGCCGACCGCGTATTCGCTGAACGGATCGCGAACGTATCCCGGGCCGAGACAGCTGACGTGAACGAGCCCCGGCTCGCGCGCGCCCACGTCGACAAACAGGCCGAACGGCGCGGCGTTCAAGACGGTTCCGCGGAGCTTCATGCCCGGCTTGAGATCTTCGAGCTTCAGAACGCCCTTCTTAAAGATAGGCCCGTCCCCCTCGAAACGCGGATCCGCGCCCGGCCGGACGAACTGTCCGAGGATATCGGCGACCGTAAAGACGCCCGCGTCAAACTGACGCGCCAGCTCTTCGGCGTTCGCCGCCTCGACTTTGCTCTTGATCTCTTCGCTCTTCGACTTATCGAGAATATCGGCGGGCGTAAAGCCGAGCGCGCTCAAAATATTCGTCGCGAGTTCGTAGCTTTCCGGATGAATCCAAGTCGCGTCGAGAGGATTGTCCCCGCCGGAGACCTTCAAAAAGCCGGCGCAAAGCTGATACGCCGTCTCGCCGAGACCGGAGACTTCCTTGAGCTGTTCGCGGCTCTTAAAGGGCCCATGCTCGTCGCGATGATCGCAGAGAGAATATGCCACAGAAGGTATGTATTTCATACAGCCCTCGAGCGTGACCCCCATCGTGCCGCTGTAATGCACATTCACAGAAGCATTATCGCCATGGTTGATACCGCCGATAACCATATCTGGAGTACGGGGGACGATCTCTGCCAAAGCCATCTTCACACAGTCGACAGGTGTACCATTACACGACCAGACCTCCACGCCCTCCCTTTTTTCCCGAAGTTGCAGTTTCAGTGGTTTCATAGCCGAAAACGCACATGAGAAACCACTACGCGCCGACTCCGGAGCGCAGACAATAATATCACCAAGATCAGACACCATTTCCACTAATTCCCGGATACCCTTTGCCTGATAGCCGTCATCATTGGAAATGAGCAACAAGGGTCGTTTAATTTCCATAAAATTTCAACGATTTGGGTACAAAAGTACAAAAAAATATGAATTGTGAATTATGAATTATGAATTATTTCGTAACTTTGTACCCAAATCTCTTATTTTTATTAAGGTATTCAGTAAAACAATGGGAAAGATTATTGCGTTAGCAAACCAAAAAGGCGGTGTGGGTAA
>CADACS010000009.1 GCA_902786505.1 uncultured Planctomycetota bacterium
TCCGGAGTCGGCGTTAACCTCGGAAGAAACGGTCGCGGCGACGCTTGGACTTGCGCCCAGGGTGAATTCGTCGCTCGCCGACGCGGTTTCCTCGCGCCGCTTCAAAGAGCCGACGGTCGGCGCAAGCGCGTCCACGCCGCTCCCTTTCGACGCCTGACCCTGCAGATCAAACTCAAAGTAATCGGACGTAACGCCCGTCCCCGAAGTAGAGCCTCCCGTCTCGGTTCCGTCTTCCTCTTTCGCGGCGTCCTCGCCCCCTTTGACGTCTTCGACCGAAAGATAGGGCATATCTTCCGGCGGATCGGCGGCGCCGTAGAAATCTTCCCCTTCGCGCAGCGCCGTTTCGCTCGGATTTTCCAAATCAATTCGGGAATCGGAAGTCGTTCGTTCTTCAAGTTTATTGAGCGAGAACCGCGAATTCTTAAACGGATTCCCGTCGGGACAGTTCGGCGACGTCTTGAGGAGCGCTTCGAGCCGTCTGCCGATAAGCCGCGCGTCGCTCGGACGTTTCGACGTCTGAACCTGCAGCAGCTCGAAAATGACTTCTTCGACGACTCTCGGCGTTTCCGGACGGAACGAGCGCACCGATTTCGGCGGACCGTGGCGGAACTTCTGCATGAGCTGCGTTAAATCGCGCGCCACGTATGGAGGTTTGCCCGTCAGAAGAACGTACATGAGCGCGCCGAGAGAATACATGTCGGTATGGGGCGTGAGCGAGCCCGCGCGCGCCTGTTCCGGCGCCATGTACTCGATTGTGCCAACGACCTGATTGGCGCTCGTAAGACGCGAACTGCCGAAATACTGCGCGATGCCGTAGTCGGAGACTTTTACCGTGCCGTTCCCCACGAGCAGAATATTCGCGGGCTTAATATCGCGGTGAACGACGCCTCGGTCGTGCGCGTGCTTGAGCGCGCGGCACACCTCGGAACCGATATAGACGACTTCTTCCCAAGTAAACTGACGGCCGCGCTTTAACAGCGTCGCGAGACTCGGCCCGTCGACGTATTCCATGGCGTAATAGAGAACGCCGTCCTCCTGACCGAATCCGTAGAGACGCACGATATTGTCGTGATGAAGGAGCTTCATCGTCGCAATTTCCGCGTTAAACCGCTCGCGCTCTTGCTCCAGAGGCAGTAGGAGAGCTTTAACGGCGACGATTTGACCGGTGTCGTCCCGACGCGCGCGATAGACCGCGCCCATACCGCCCCGGCCGATCATTCGTTCGAGAAGGAAAGGTCCTAATCGCTTTAAATGCCCCATGATACACTCTATTCAACGATCCGCGCAACGCGCCAATCGAAATGTTCCGCCATGCTTATATAAAGCGTGCCTGTATAAAAATCAACTTCAGCAAGAAACCGACAAGCGCGCGCGGCGCGATAAAAGAGAGCTGACGCCTTTTCCCCTATAATAAAAAACGTTACCGACGCTTTGGCGGCGTGAACTTCACTTTATCGACCATTTTGACTATCTGATCTTCCGCGTTTAAGTACCCCGTAACCGCGGTTATCGCCTCGACGGTATGCGCGTAATGAAGATTGCGGTCGCAATCGAGCTCGATCTCTAAATCGTCGCGAAATTCCGGTACGGCGGACGCGTTGTACGCGTCTTGGAACGGAACGTCGTTGGAAACGACGTAACGGTAGACGGCCGCGCGAAGCGCTTTCATATCGCTGATTTTTGTCTCGCCAAATTCGATCCCGTTCAAATTGCCCGAGGAGTCGGAAGTCAACCGAACGCGGACCGGCATGAGTTCGTCCAGTTCCGGCGCCGAGGTCGACTGCGCTTCGGCGGGCATTCTAATATTGAAATCCCCTTCGATTTCAGGAGTCTTGTACGTAACGACAAAAAAGGCGAGCAACAGGAAAACAACGTCGATCATCGACGTCATTTGCATCGTCGACGCGTTGTTTTCGACCTTAACTTTTCGCTTTCTCATCGACATTCGTTCTCCTTTGCCGTATTTCAGGCGCGCGACTCGCCCAGCGCGCGCTAAACTATTATGAATATTCTACCGTGTCTTTTCAATATCGTCGCGCAAAAAAAAGAGCAAAGACCGATTTGAAGGAAAAATTTTTCTCTTTTCAAACGAAAAACGGACCCGATCGGGCAACAAAAAACGCCGAAACGTTTTCACGCTTCGGCGCCGTTTTAATTACGTTTGAACTCGAATCGACTTCTCAACTTCCCGACGGAATATTCGAGAGGGACGGCATATACGCCGACGAATCGCCGAACTGAGCCGTTTCCAAAACGCTCAACGGAGCGGGAGCCGCCGGAGCGGACGCGGCGGCGTCAAAGTTTGACGCGACCGCCGGACTTTCGACCGCGGGCGTCTCTTGGACCGCCGTCTGCGTCTCGGCCGCTTTACGCTGTTCCGCAGTCTCGGAATTCGACTGTTTCTTAGCCGAAGAGACGCCGCTCTGGCGTTCGTCCCCTTCTAAAAAGCAATAGAGCCCGCGGGAACGAACTGGATGCTGAAGCTTGCGAACCGCCTTCGCTTCAATTTGACGAACGCGTTCGCGCGTTACCTTAAAGATCTGTCCGACTTCTTCGAGGGTGTACGCGTAGCCGTCGGCAAGCCCGAACCGCAACCGCAAAATTTCACGTTCGCGGAACGAAAGCGCGGAAAGCGCCTCGTCAAGCCGTTCGCGCAGCGCGGAACGGTTGATTTCGACGAGCGGATCGTTTTTGTGCGGATCTTCTAAGAAGTCGCCGAAGAAACTTTCTTCGCAGCCTTCGACCGGCCGATCGAGCGAAAGGGGCGGCCGGGAGACTTGAATCGCGGCGCGGATTTCCGACAGCGACAGCCCGGACGACTTCGCGATTTCCTGCGGGGTAGGCGCGCCTTGCGGACGGCGCGAAAGTTCGCGCGTCGTTTTACGGACCGTCTTAATCGTTTCGAGAAGATGATTTGGAATACGAATCGCGCGGCACTGTTCCGCGAGCGCCTTTGAAATCGCCTGACGAATCCACCACGTCGCGTACGTCGAAAACTTAAATCCGCGTTTATATTCGAACTTATCGACCGCGCGCATGAGCCCGGTGTTCCCCTCCTGAATCAGGTCGAGGAAACTCAGACCGCGATTACGGTATCTCTTGGCAATACTCACGACGAGCCGCAAATTGCCCGCCGAGAACGCGCGCTTTGCCGATTCAAATTCGCGTCGGCGCGCGGACACGCGTTCGAGCTCCTTGGTAAAGGACGCGAACGTGTCGTTAAACGCGAGACGGCGGCGGCGCAAAAACGAGACGTGATTCCGGAATTCTTCCCGAAGCAGCTCCCAGTTTGGCTCGCCGCTCGAAGAAACGGAACCCGGCGCGACGGCGCGCGACAATTCGCGATAGGAAACGCCGCCTGCGTTCAACGACGCTTCCCGTAAATTCACACGGGACGGCGCGCTCTCGATCGCCGCGACCGTTTCGTCGGGACGGCTCTTCCAGCCCCCCTCCATACTCCAGACGTCGACAGAGACCGCGGGCGCGGCGAGGAACGAAACAGACGCCTTCGCAGACGCGGTCTGCGCGTCGTGTTCCGCTAGAATTTTATGAAGTTCTCTGGCGCGCGCGAGACGTTCGCACGCTTTCTCATGACGGCGCAGTACTTTATCGAAAACGGGCAGGAAAGATTGCGTGCGCAGATCAAGTTCGTTAAGGAGCCGCGACGCGCGAGAACGGCGGCGGCGCATCGCGAGCCGGACCGCCTTGCGCTCTTCCGGGGACAGTTTGCCCGAACGAAGCGCGAGAAAATCGTCGCGGTTTTTCGCGAGCATCTTTTTCAGGGTGCGAAGAGTCGGATCAAGGAGCGCGAGAAAACGGCGTTTTGATTTAAGGTCGGATACAGAAACGTCGATCGTGCGGTCGAGCCGCGCGCGGCCGCGGCGGATTTTTTCCAGCAGGCCGACGAGCTCGCGAACGACGCAGTCGAGCCGGAGCGCGACGCGTCGAAACCGCTGGCGCGTCCGCTCGATGCGAGTCGCCGCGCTGCGCTCTTCTTCGCGCGACAGCATCGGAATATCGCCCATCTGGACGAGATAGATGCGGATAGGATCGTCGTACGAATCGGACGCGTCGCCGTCGTCGGGAACGCCCGGCGCCGCGTTTGGCTCTTGAACCGACGGATCTTCGTAGCAGGCCGCCTCGGACTCAGAAGTATAGTCCTGACGCTCGTCAAAATAAGCGGCGCGTTCGTCTTCGTAGGGGTACTCGTCCATATATAGAGATTCCCCGGCGTAACGCTCCGAGTCAAGATAAGACGAATCGAAACATTCTTCCCTGTCGAAATCGTCAAAATCGCGTTTCATTGAAAACGGCGCTCCTATTCGTCGTATAACAATCGCGCCAACGTTCCACGTGGCCCTATAACGTTGGCTACCTTGCCCGTCCGACACGCCAAAAAACGGCGCGTCAGAACGTCCGCCTGCCTTTTTATCGGCGCTTTGCGGAGCTGTGTCAACGTCTTTACGTCAAACAATATCAAGACTTGTCAAGTGTACGCCGTTCTAACAGTCGCATTTATCACGTCTATAAAAAAGCTTCGAAATAAGACAATCGTTACAAACCTTTGATTGCCTTTAAGCGTGATTATGCGTGCGAAACGCGATTTCAATTTAATTCGCAACCGAAACGGCCAAAACGCCAACGGAGCGAATCGGCGTCGCCGCGCCTCGCGCTCGCAATTCGCGAGTCAAAGAGGGCGCGGCCTACCCCAGTCTTTCAAAATCTTTCGCATTTTACTTAGACTCTCGATTTTATCAAGCAAATTCTTTGAAAAACAAATCCTTTTTTTATACTGTCAGGCTTACCTAATAATAGTTATCCATACAAACGTTTTTATCCGAACAGCGCTCAAAACGTGGCGTCCGTTTTTATAAGACTGTTGCGTTTTAGCGGCCGCCTCTGTACAATAGCGTCAGACACTTTACACGCGCCGCGCGCGATTATGAAGGGTAAGAGAATATGACAGGAATCGACGTCGTCACCGTAGACGGCCCTGCCGGAGCGGGCAAAAGCGTAACGACGCGCGCGCTCGCGCAGCGGCTCGGCATAGACTATCTCAATACGGGCGCAATGTACCGCGCCGTGGCGCTTCGCGCGCTTCGGGAAAAGATCAATCTTCAAGACGAAGAGGCGCTCGCGCGGCTCGCGTCGGCATGCCGAATCGAATCGCTTTCGGGCCGTACTTTTCTCGACGGAGAAGACGTAACGGACGCCGTGCGCGCTCCGGAAGTCTCGCAGTCGGTGCGGTACCCGGCGAACACGCCGTCGGTTCGCGCGATCCTCGTCGAGCAGCAGCGTCGTATCGGGCTGGAGCGGCCCGTTGCGACGGAAGGCCGCGATCAGGGAACGGTCGTTTTTCCGGACGCGCGCTGCAAGTTTTATCTGACCGCCGCGCCGGAAGAGCGCGCCAGGCGCCGCATGGGCGAACTTGCCCAGCGCGGCGACGCGGCCTCGTTCGACGACGTCCTCGCCCAGATAATCGACCGAGACCGAAGCGATTCGGAACGCGAGGTCGGGCCGCTCCGCCAGCCGGACGACGCGACGGTCGTGGCGTCCGACGGCAAAACGGTCGAACAGGTCGTCGACGAAATGGAGCGCGTCGCACGAGCCAAACTTATATGCCTGCAAGGGCCGGCGCGCGGCTGACCGCGCCGTAACAACGTGTATTTTCAATACGTTAACAACAAGGAAACTACAATGAATCACTCCGCAAAATTCATTTTCAGCGTTTCGTTGGCGCTCGCCGCGGCGCTCGCTTCCGGAACGGCGTTCGGCGACGAACCGAATCAGAAGCTCGACCCGGCGCGGCTCGCCGTGAGCGTTTCGGATTCGGACGCGCCCCAAACGGTCCGCACAACCGACGGGCGCGAATTAAAACTCGTCTGGAACGACGAATTCAACGGCGAAGGTCTGCCCGACGCCAAAAAGTGGACGTACGAAGTCGGCTATATCCGCAATAACGAATCGCAGTATTACACCGACGCGCGATTAGAGAACGTCTTCCAAAAAGACGGCGTTCTGACCATTAGGACGCTTAAGGAAAAATACAATATCGAAGGCAAGCCGAAGAACAAAGGACTCAAAGAAGCCGAGTACACCTCCGCGGCGATCGAAACGATCGACACGGCCTCGTGGCTGTACGGACGCGTCGAAGTGCGCGCCCAGCTCCCGACGGGAAAAGGAATTTGGCCCGCTATCTGGATGATGGGAACGAATATTAAGCAGATCGGCTGGCCCGGCTGCGGAGAAATCGACGTTATGGAGTACGTCGGGCACACGCCCCACCGCGCCCACGGTACGATTCACATGCGCAAAAAGGGCGGCAAGAATTGGGAGGTCGTCAGCAAAGGATCAAGCCTCCTTCTCGATCGGCCGGAAGAACAGTATTACGTCTACACGCTCGAATGGACGCCTGAAAAGATGCTCATTCTCGTCGACGACAAGCCCGTTCTCGAATTCAAAAAATCGGAAGAAGAGAGCAAGACGGGCGTGTGGCCTTTCGATAAGCCACACTATATCATTCTCAATACCGCGATCGGCGGCGCCTGGGGCGGCGAAATTGCCGAAGATACCTGCCCGACCGATTTCAAAATTGATTACGTTCGCGTCTATCAATGACGAACGTCTCGCGGGCTGACAGACCTCAAGCCTCGCAATAGAAAACAGAAGCGCGAAAACCGCGCGCGGTCCGGCGAATCCCGGCCGCGCGCGGCGCGCGTCTCAATTAGTATCTAATACTCGGCGTTCCGTCGTCGTCGAAATCGACGTATCTCCAAAAGACCTCGCGGTCGCCCCAGCCCCCCTCGCGCTTTGTCTTCGCATGGTAGACGTAGCGCGTCTGTCCGGTCTTATCCTGAATAAAGGATCCGTGTCCGACGCCAAACTGAAATTCGTCGCTCTGGAACCACGGCTTATCCCATTTCTTCCACGATTTCGGATCGAGCGGATCGTCCCCTATGAGCTCGAGCATGCCGATCTTATAGGTCGGGAGCCAGCTTGCGCCGCAGGAATACGACAGAAAGATTCGCCCCTTCGGCGCGTAGAGTATCTCCGGCCCTTCCGCCAACCCGCGGGTTCCTATCCGCTCCTCAACGCGTTCCCAGAGATAATCGTCGTTCGCGCAAATGCGCACGCGCGGCGCCGCGGTCTGCATCTCGTCGTCCCGCAGCGGCGCTATATAGAGAAACTGAACGTCGCGGTCGTCTTCCCAGCCGGACCAAATGAGATAGCGTTTCCCGCGATAGAAGAAGAGCGTCGAATCGATCGCCCAGCGGTTCTCCGTCTTTAAATCGGGAGAGTCGCCCGTATAGAAAGGCCCGGTCAACTCGTATTTCGAGAACGGATCGTCCGTCTCGGAAACGAGCGCGTACGAAAGATGATTCTTATTCTGACCGTCGTCCGCGGCAAAGAGAATATAGAACCGCCCGTCGACAAAGTGAATTTCCGGCGCCCAAAGTTCGCGGGAATAGGGTCCTCTCGCTGGCGCCTGCCATACGCTTCGGCGTTCGCCCGGGTTGTCGAGCGTGTCCGATTCCCAAATGCAGATTTGGCTTCTGGGATTATTCGACTGGCTCCAGTAGTATTTCCCTTTGTATTCAATAACCCAGGGATCCGCGCCTCTGCGCAGCCGGGTCGGCGGCAGACGCTTTTGCCCCTCTTGTTTCTCAGGTTCGTCGGCGAAAAGCGCGTTAAAACCTCCGCAGGGTAAGAGCGCGGCGAACGTCGGTATCGCCGCCAGAAGATCGCGTCGTTTCATCTGAATTGGGCTCCTTAAAAATACGGACAGACCGTCCGAATCGGCCGGCGCGGCGATTCGGCGATTACGTCAGGAATCGTCTCGAAATTTCGTCCAATCGATTTTCATTTTGCGCATGCGGGAACGCAGCGTGTAAGGATTGATCTGTAAAAGGGACGCCGCGCCGTTTTTACCCTCGACTACCCCGTTCGTTAATCGGAGCGCGCTCTCAATGTGGCGCGAAATCGACTCGTCGAGCGACAGAAACCGCCCGTCGCTCTCCTCGTCCGGGATCGGGGCGGTTTGACGCGCGGTCGGGGGGGCGGGCGCAGGTTCGCGTTCAGGAGCGCGTTCGGGCGCTTCGCGAGAAAGCGATCCCGAAAGGGCGGTCTGTTCCATGAGGCGCCGCAGACCGTCGAGATTGTCTGGAAATTCGGTCTTTCGAATCTGGTCGAGTTCGCGTTCCGTCAGTTCTCTCGGCCAGACGCCGAGCCGCCGGCACGCGTCGCGCAAGAAAACGGCCGCAAGCTCCGCGACGTCGGCGCCGCGGTCGCGCAGCGGAGGCAAAAAGATCGGGAACGCGGTCAGCAGCGCGTCGAATTCGGGCGCGAAGACCTCGCGGTCGCGCAGTTCCAGATACGGAATCGTCGAGCTCAAAAGGACGCGCGGCTTAAAGGACGCCGAACGCGCGGCCGCGGCGAACCGCCGCTGAACCGACTTGGGAACCGTCTCGATTCCCTCAAGATAGAGCGCCGCCGAATCGGATAACTCGAACGGGAAACCGTCAAACGCGCCGGAAAGGAGATCGGTCCAGCGCCGCGGCGCGAGCAGATCGCAGCGCAGTTTAACAAACGCGCCCCCGGCAATAGCGCGCGCAAACGTCTCTTTACCGACGCCGTGCTCGCCCAAAAGAAAGACGGGAATTCGCGATTCCGACGCCAGCGCCGCGCGGTCGTACGCGGTTCGGAGCGTCGTCGTGAAGCCGATCAAATCAATGTTTTCAGAAAATCGCAGCGCCATTGCGTCTCTCGGTAAAAGGAACCGTCTCATGACCGCTCAGCCGCGGCCACGTTTAGTATAGTCGGGCGCAAATAATATTTCAAGTAGCGTCGACGACGGGATTTTAAAAAGAAAGCGCCCGCAAATCCGGCGCCCGGACTAAGGTAAAAGATAGCGAACGGTCAAATTAATACTTGTCAAAATCGGCAAGATAGATTATACTGGGTAAAATATAACGGTCGGCGTTCAGACGCCGTTCACTTTGACGTTTCCCGCGCGCCGCGGTCGGCGACGCGGATATAGGAATATAGCAATGCCGCGAACAAAGCGAGACGAAGATCTGTTTGATCAGTCGTCGATGTCGTTCCTTGAACATCTCGACGAATTGCGCGTATGCTTGATCGGCGCGATCATGTCGATTACCGTCGGCCTGATTATCTCGGTCATTCCTCTCGGCCCCTACCCGTCTCTGGCGACCATGGCGGTCGAATATATTCAGCATCCGCTTAAAAAATCGCTCGAAAACTACCATATTCTTCAGTCGCAACATCAGCTCCAGCGCAAACGCGCGGAACTCCGCGACGCCGGATACGACGCGAATCTTGCGTCCATGCCCGCAAGACTCCACATGACGGCGCATCCGTACTACGTCTTTCCGCACGATCTTGAAACGATCCGAAACGCGGGCGTCGACGCGACGGTCCCAAAATCGCTGCCCCAAGACGAGCGCAAACGCCTCGAAGCGCTCAAACTGGCAGATAATTTCGGCGACTACAAAAACGAGGCGATCACGCAGACCAGCCTGTCCGCCGCGACGAGTCCAAGCGAGCCGGTCATGATCATTCTGTGGGAGAAGATCGCGGAAGATCCGCGTTCGCGCACGCGCGCCCTTTCGGTTCAGGAGTCGTTTATTATCTTTCTGAAGACGGCGTTCTTTCTCGGGATTATTCTCGGGAGTCCAGGCGTGTTCTACTACTTCTGGCGTTTCGTCGGCGCGGGCCTCTATCCTCACGAAAAGAGATACGTCTATCGGTTCCTCCCGTTGAGTATTACGCTCTTTCTGGGCGGATTCGCGATCGCGTTCTTTATCGTCTTTGAGTTCATGCTGGCGTTCCTGTTCCGCTTTAACGCCGGGATGAATATTGAGCCCGACACGCGTATTAGCGAATGGCTGAACTTCGCGCTCCTCGTTCCCGTCGCGTTCGGTATCGCGTTCCAGCTGCCGCTGGCCATGTTTGTGCTCGAACGGCTGCAGATCTTTACGATTAAGGTCTATATGGAGAAATGGCGAATCTCCATTTTCAGCGTCGCGTGTTTGGCGATGCTCATAACGCCGCCGGATCCG
Organism: uncultured Planctomycetota bacterium; assembly: GCA_902786505.1. Lineage (GTDB taxonomy): Bacteria > Planctomycetota > Planctomycetia > Pirellulales > Thermoguttaceae > RUG369. The sequence continues at coordinate 10,080 of CADACS010000009.1, forward strand.
TGGAGCATGATGATTATGCTCTCGTGCCTCATTATCCTCTACTTCGGCGGCGTCGGGCTCTGTAAGCTCTTCCCGCGCAAAAAGAGCGAATTCGAAGAGGAATGGCAAGACTGACGCTGTCGGCCGCCGAGCCCGCGCTTGACGGTTTGCGCAAATAAAAAAACGCCCCGATCGGCCGCAAAGCCTGTCGGGGCGCTTTTCGTTTCGTAGAACGGATTCGGCGCGGCGGCAATTTAGTGATGATGACAGCAGCCGCAGCCGCACGAATGGGCATGCTCTCCGCCGCAATCGTTTCCGCAAGGGACGTCGGACGCGCCGCCGTGCTGCGTGGCGGGCGCGCTCATGCGCTTAACGACGGCGTCGGAATGGCAGTCGGGACAGTTCGGTTTGTCCGAAGGATTGCGAACCAGCTCTTCAAAGACCGACCCGCACTTCTCGCATTTATATTCGTAAACAGGCATTTCTCATTCTCTCTCTGTGTTTTCCCGCGCGTGTTCTTCTTCGCGGTCCGCGCTCGAACGGCGGCGCGCAAAGACCGCGCTTGCGCTCCCGATTATAGCGCGATTTCCGCGCCGCGCAAGTTAAATTTGCCGGAACGTTTGCGCGGCGCGGCCAAAACGCAAAAACGCCGACCGACTTGACCGTCGATCGGCGTTTAAGTTTGGCTCGCTAACCCCGAACCTTTTCGTTCGGGCTTACGCTATGCAATTAGTGATATTGCATCCGCTGACGGAAGAGCGGGGAGAACGGACCATTCTTGGAACCGTCGTTGAAATCAACCCACCAGTAACCGTCGTGCCACTGCATCGTGACCTTGCGCCATCCAAGCGGAACTTCCGGATAGGGATAGAACGGTCCGACATAGGGGAACGCGTTGTTTTCGTAAGCTTTCGGATAAGCGACCTGCGAGTAATTCGGATAGCTCGCATAGCTCGGCCAAGCGTAATTCGGGACGTTCGGACGGCCGTTCTGGACGGCGGGGGTCTGAGCGCCTTGCGGAGCGAAGTAGTCGCTCGGGGAACGAACGGCGGTCGCGGTTCCAGTCGCGTCAATCGGAACGCCAATCGGAGCTCCGGCGGCGTACGCGGGGACGGAAACCTGCGGAGCGGCGACGGACGCCTGGACGCCGTCGGCGCCAACGGTCGCCTGAACGACCGGCTGAGCTTCAGCGCCGTAAATAACGGGCTGCTGCGCGACAGGCGTGAGCGCCTGAACCGGACGAATCGCCGCGGGCTGCTGGAACGCGTTCGGCGTGACGTTCATCGTCTCGGATACCGCGCGAACTTTCGGAATGTGACGAACGAAATTCGCGATTTCGTCACGATCCGCTTCGGAAGCGACGTCGCCGCGAAGACGAACCGTACCTTCCTGATAGGCGACTTCAATATTGTATTGCGGATATTGTTGCGTCAGCCGTTGAGCAATTCTATTGGCTTCTTCCTGGTTACCGGCCTGAACGCTCGGAACGCCGAGAGCGATAAGTAAGCCGAAACAAATCGGTACGAACAAACGTCGCATGCCTTTCCTCCTGCCAAGATCTGTTATCGATCGATATAACTACCTTCGTTTCGCCGATCGTGCCGAACCGTAACGGACGACCCGACTATTCGCTTCCTACGAATCCTTTCGCGTCCTGCGAATAAGAAACGACCAGCGTAAACGCCGCGCGTTACTTAGCGCAACGATCGAATGATACGTTTGCGTGATCTCGGATATTCGTGTTGTTATTGTTTCCAAATTAGGCCACGCGCGCGCTCCAACGCTACGGAGTTCGCGAACACCGTCCCAACCCGAAATACGCAAATGAGCGGAACAGTTTGCCTGCGCAACGAAAGGAAAAACGTCAAACATAACGCATACCCGGCCTACGCTGACCGGGAGACGTCTTCTTTCGCTGAAATGTTTATCGTAGTTTTACAGGGTGGAATTCAATCCTTTTTGTAAAAATTTCCCTTTTACGTCAAATTTCGTTTTCTTGTTTAGCGACTAAACGACTCATACAGTTTTTAACGGAAAACACAACGTTAAACCGCGTAAAGTTTAACGAATGTAATAGCGCCATATCAACCTTTTCTTCAGTATTGGGGAAGGTTTTCTAAAGAAGCGGCGGCTCTCCGTCTTCATGCTCCCGCGCGTTCCGGTTACGGCGCGCCACAAAAAAACCGCCTTCAGAGAGAAGACGGTTTTTTGCAAACTTGCAGAGCGTTCGCGACGCGGATCACTTATTGCGTCCGCGGCGGTTGCGGCGGCTCAAATTGAAATTCACGACGTACGAAGAAGCCTCTTCCCAACTCGGAAGGATCGGCGCGGGCCGGCGTTCGCCGGTTCGCTCTTCGGCCTCGCGCGGACTGCGCTGAGCGCGGTCGCGAGATTCGCGCCGTTCGCGCTTTTCCTGCGGCTCGCGCGGCTCGGGAGCGCTCGGCTCGCGGCGGCGTTCGCGAGGCTGCGGCTCGTACTCGTCGTCGTAGTCGCGGCGAGCGGAGCGCGAACGCGGTTCCTCTTCCGGCGCGTCGCCATAATCGCGCGTTTCGTAGTCGCGACGGGGTTCGTCGTCATAGTCGCGGCGATTGCGGCGCGAACGTTCGCGCGGGGACTCGGCGCGGACTTCCGGCCGGTCGTCAAACTCGTCTTCCGCGTCGTAAACGCGGCGCGAACCGCGCTCGGGACGCTCTTGGCGTTCCGGACGCTCGTAACGTTCCGCTCTCTCCTGACGCTCTTGACGTTCAACGCGTTCGGGCCGTTCCTGACGCTCCGGACGTTCAGCGCGCTCAGGCCGCTCTTGACGTTCGGGTCGCTCTTGACGTTCGGGTCGCTCTTGACGTTCGGGCCGCTCAATGCGTTCGGGCCGCTCCTGGCTTTCAGGACGCTCAAAACGTTCGCGGCGCGGACGGCGCTCGGCGCGCTCTTCGCTTTCCGACGGCACGGACGCGAAAACCTCTTCCGCCGCGGGCGCCTGCTTTTCCGCCTGGCGGCGTTTCGGCTCGCGCTTGGGTTCCTCTTTCTTCGGCTCGGCCGCGACCGCCTTTTCGGCCTTTTCGGTCTTTTTCGACGGAGCCGGAACCTTCGCCTTCTTCGATTCGTCCTTTTTCGGAGCGCTCTTCTTCTCTTTAGCCGCTCCGAAGGATCCAAATCCCAGTTCCTCTTCCGCGCTCGCGGATCCAAAGAACGCCTGAAGATTGTCGTCGCTGTCGAAATCGACGCTCGTAACGTCTTCGATATACTCCGGCGCGGATTCTTCGACGGACGTCTCCTCTACGGCGGCTTCCGGTTCGGCCGCGACCGCCTCTTGCGGTTCTTCCGCGACGGGCTCGGGTTCCGGCTCTTCGACGGGCGCGCCCCATTGGACTTCAATGGAGTCGTCGACGTCCCAGAAGCTCGCGTCAAATCCTTCGACCGTCTTGGGTTTCGCCTGCTCCGCGGCGCTCTCGACGGCTTCCGCAGTCTCTTCTTCCTCTTGGGCCGGTTCGACGGCGGCGGATTCCGCGTCGGCTCCGTCGAAGAAGAAGCTCGTCGAGATCTCTTGGGCGTCGGCGTCGGGCGTCGCGAAAAAGTCGGCGAAGCCGTCCAATTCCTCTTGGACGGGAGAGACTTCTTCTTCCGATTCTTCAGCCGCGGCCTCTTCTTCCGCGACGGTCTCTTCTTCTTCCGCCGCAGTCTCTTGCGGCCCTTCCGCGGTTTCCTCCTCTTCAACGGATTCTTCCGCGGCTTCTTCGACGGTTTCCTCAACCGATTCTTCAGCAGACGGTTCCTCCGCCGCAGGTTCTTCTTTGGCGGGCTCCGCCGACCAATCGAGATCAAGCGAACCGTCGTTCGATTCGAGCGAATTCATGAGCGCGGACCAACTGTCCTGAACCGTCTCGACGGCTTCCGGTTCCGGCTGCGCTGGCTCGGGCTGCTCGGGCTGCTCGGGCTGCTCGGACTGTTCGGGCTCCTCGGCGGCCGGCGCCTCCGCGGCGACGTCCGGCGTCGCAGAATCGGAAAAGAGAAAATGCGGGAGCGGCTCTTCGTCGGCGTCGTCCTGAGCCAAAATTGAGATCGGGTCCACGAACGCGGGTTCTTCCGCGGCGGGAGCCTCTTCCGCCGCTTGCTCTTCGACGACCGGCTCTTCAACGGCCTGCGTTTCGGCGGTCTGTTCAACGACAGGTTCTGCGGCGGCAGGCGCTTCAACTTCAGGTTCGGCGACAACCTGTTCTTCAACAATCGGTTCCGCGGCGGCCTGTTCTTCGGCGGCCGGTTCTTCCGCGGCAGGCTCTTTCTTAGTGGATTCCTTCGCCTTCTTCGATTTCGCGCTTTCCGACACCTTTTTGCGCGCGACGCGTTCGATCTGTTCGATAAGACCGCCGATCGCGACGTCTTTCTCTTCTTCTTCCGGGGTGGCCGGCTTCGTTCGGCGGCGGCGCTTCGGCTTCGCCTTCTCTTCGGCAGACGCTTCTTCGACTTTCGGCGCGCGCGGCTTCTTCGGCGCGACCGCCGCCGCGGCCGTGGCCAGCATCGTATCGACCTTGTCGGCGCTCAGCGATTCGCGAGACACGCTTGCCAACGCCTCTTCGACTTTTTTCGGATCAGCGACGGGCTTTTTCTTTGACGCTTTCGCTTTACGGTCGTCTTGTTTCTTACTCTTGACCGTCTTTTTCGGTTCAGATTCCGCGGCGGCGTCGGCAGACGCGTCGTCTCCGCTCAGCATACGTTGTAAGTCGTCCCAATCGCTCGGTTTTTTCTCTCGTGACATGTGAAAACAAACTATTGTATTTTGTGCTCTTCTAACGACCTCCGCGGGCGGCGGCGCCGCAAGGCGCGGGGTCTGCCCCGGACGGCCAAGACGCGGAACTCAACTCCGCGGTTTTTGCGAGGACGTCGCGAGGGCGGTGGTAACAAAAGGGGTTCGGCGCGAATCTCCAGTCGACGCCGGAACGGGCGTCCGCCGCGCGTTCATAAAAGCGGCCGGCGGACAAAAGGCTGCGCGTTTTCTTCCGATTCATACGGAACGCGCGCCGGCGTCTCTGGCAGGAGCGCGCGTTCTAACGCCGCGTAACAGGGCGGCTCGCCGGCAAACGCGGCGGTATAAATAATCCGCGTCATTATATATCCGCGCGCGCGAACTGTCAAGTTCCGGGGCGCGTCAAAGTATCCGCGCTTCGACCGTCCGCAACGGGGAAAGAATCACGGCGCAAACCGCGTCAGTCAATCAATTCGGGTATTTGATCCGACCCGTCGTCTGAGTCGTTTTTCGTCGCGTCCTCGTAATTCGCCGGCGCCGGGACTTCGGCGTCGTCGAGCGCTTCGGTCGTACCGGGCTCCTCTTCGTACACGAAATCTTTGACTCGGCCCGGTTCGCTCTTGGAATCGTCGTCGGGAATCTCGACGGGCATAGCCTGCCGCTTCCTCGACTCGCGCAATCTGCGCCATAGCGAGGAAATAACCGCCGGCCCGAAGGAGAAGAGGAACGCGCCCACGATCCCGATAAGCTTCTTATCGAGCCAGAAGAACACGATCGCCCAGAGGATAACGAAACTGCCGAATACCAAGCTCTTAATACGGCGCGCGCGCGATTTCGGACGGAGCATATGAATCAGGACCGCGGTGAGCGCCAAAATCCAAATGGTCGTCGCGTAACGCGTAAACAGGAACCCCAGCGATCTCGGCGTCGCCGCGAAGACGACTTGATTCACCTTTCCGTTCGACGAGCCAAACAGGAGCCGCGTCGAATTGCCGGATCCGTACGCCCACAGCGTTTCAGGCGAGGCGTAGCCGGACGCGGACGGCGTCTCGACAAAGTCGGGTCGGTACGCGTCGTCGAGTTTCTTCTTCTGATCCATCGTCTCCCGGTATCGCTCGGCGTTCCAAAGGGAAACCGTTTCGCTCACGTCGGTCGGCGCGTCCAAAACAACGCCGTTGGACACGAGATAAAACGCGCGGATCTGGCGGTCCGTCAGCGGCCGCGACGCGGGACCGCCCCCGGAAGAGGCGGAGGGATATGAAAACTGCGAAACGGCGCTCGCGTTTTCGCGCCATTCGCGATCCCACCAGGCGAGCAGTCTCGGCAGATCGTCGTCGTTAACGCCGTTAAAGTGCGACAGATCGCTCTCGTAGGCGTCGAGAAGGGAGGCGGCTTTTTCCACCTGAATGCGGAAAATGAGTTCGCTCGCGTCCGCCATGGAGATCGGCTCGCGTTCGGCGCGCGCGCGATCTTCCCGCGTCGGAGGCTCCTGATTTTGAAGGTCGTCGCAATGGTACACCTGCCAACGGGTTACGTCGGCGTCAAGACCTTCAAAAGCGCAAATCCAGACGGTTCTTTCCGGGGTCGAACCGACAATTCTCGGCAATTCGAGCGAAAGGACGGGCGCGTTCTTTACGCCGTATATCCGCTTGACTTCAGGACCGGAGCGCACGAGCCCCCGATATCCGATAACAAGCCGTTTGACGTAAGGAGTCGAGGCAAGGTCGACGGTCCACGAATTCCCGTCCCGCTTGACGCCGCAGCGCCCGCCGTTGACCGTAGCCTCTAAGAGCTGGAACTCTTCCGGAACAATAATCTGGCACGTTCCCAGCTCGCTGGGGCGAATCGTAAAGGACGATTTCCCGAAGAATTCGTTGTTCGCGTTCACGTAAAACGAGTGCGTCGCGCGGGAAACGGCGACGTCGTTCTTACGGGACGAGAGCGCCGCGCTTGCCGACGGAAGACGCTTATACGCCTGGAAATCTTTGAACTGCAGGCCGGAGTCGTCCGCCACTTGCTGGAATTCGTTCGATATATTAAACACGGTAGACGCCAGAGCCGAGTCGTCCGACTGCGGCGGCTGCATTACGCCCGCTTGAGCGAGCGCCTGCGTCGACTTATTGACTTTCTGTGAACCGAGCGTCGTCTCTTGGAGCGAGACAAGCCCCGTCTTCTGCCAGTTCCAGCGCGGAGCTTTCTTCGAATCGGCGTCGGCCTTTTCCGAATCGCCGTTCAGAATAATCGCGGTCTCTTCTTTCTGTTCGGGCAAAAAGACGCGTCTCTCGACTCGAGTCATATCCTCGCGCGGGGAACTTGGCGCAAGTTGGAACCGCGGAAGGCGGATACTGTCGGAACTGTTTTTGAAGTCCGCGACCAAACTGAAACGCGTCTTGCCGTGAAACGCTCTTTCCGATTCTACGGATATGGCGGGCGCGCCCGTAAAGGTTGTCGTCTCCGTGACGACGAGATCGGGATCGAGGTCTTCAAATTTCCAATCGAACGCTTCGTCGGCGAGAATGAGAAAACGGTCGAAACGCCCCTCGATCGCCGAGAAGTCGAAAAAGACCCGCGCGCGCCACTTTACGGGGCGGTTGACGTCGCCGGACGCCGCGGATCCTTCAGTTTTATAGGGGAACAAGAAGGTATGTTCGCTCCCCTCAAACGACGTTCGGTTTGCGCGAACGGTAAGCGTCGGACCGGCGTTGAGCTCTTTCGCGACGTCTTCGGCGGCGATTTCGGCCCGATCTCCGGTCTCGGACGCATTCAGCGTGTTCTCGGGAGCGTTCGGACTGAAAACGCCCGTCGGTATCTCTTCGGACGTAAATAATTTAAGGACGTACGAATCGACGTGTCTGTTTTCTGTCGGCTGCGGAGCAGGCTGGAGTTCCGTATCGACGTTCTCGAACTCGTCTTCCGTCAGGGGAATCCAGTCCAGAGGCGGATTCCAGTCCAAGTAGACGTCGGGCCGGCAGTATACGGCGACGCGGCGGGACGCGTACGCGACATGGCGGAAGTAGAAGAGAGGGAACGGTTGAGCCGCGTCGATCTTTGATCGAATTCGGCCCGTCATGCGTAGTCTCGCGGAACCTTTAATCGGCGCCGAAAAGACGAGCGTAACTCCGTCCTCCGTCTGGAAATATTTTGGAGCTGGGGACGGCGCGCCGGTCTCGTCGAAGAGCGCGAGCGTGTCGACCGCAAAGGGCCGCGGCACGTCGATCGTTAAACGAAAGAGCTCAGACTCGGACGTAATCTTCGTTTCGAGCGTCGTTTCCGTTTCCGTTGCGCCGAAAACGACCGTCTCAAAGTAGGATACGTCCGGAACGGTCACGTTCGCTTTGAGGGAGACGAGCGCGGAGTCCGGCTGAATCGCTAAGTCGTAAGCGGCGGCGACTTTTTCCGATCCGTCGCCCCACGCCTCGAGAAACGCCTTTTCCGTTACGGTCGTATTCAGCGGCCTTTCCAGTTCAAACTCGGCCAGATCGGCAATCGCGAGCCAGCTCTTCGTCGACCGCGCGCCGCGCGCCGTTATTTTGGGAAATTGAATCTTGCCGAATCCGGAAAAGTTTCTCGCGACAAAATTCACGCGGACCGTTATCGGTTTGTCGACCGGTTCGCGGAACGTTATGTGAATAGCGTTGTTCGCCTGAGTCGGAGGTTCGTAACTCTCAATTTCCGCTTCGTCGCACGAGCAGTATCCGGAAAAAGCGTAAAGGGGATCGCACTCTAAGTCGAGCGTCTTAATTTGCGCGTCGGTCGCGCGAACGCGAAAGACGGAACGGACTTCCGTTTGCGTCGAACGCGGACGGATAAGAAAGAGCTGTTCGACGTCGAACGCCGCCTGATTCGCGCGGTCGGACGATTCCTGCTTTGAAATAACAAGCTCGTTAACCGCGCCCAGTTCGGCGACGATTCCGTCGGGGCCGCGCTCGACCTTTCCGCGCGAGTTCGGGGCGTCGATTACGGGCGCGTCTCGCGGCACGCTCAAATAGAGCCGCGAGGACGGCACGCTCAAAACGGGAATCGCGATTTGGCCCGTCGTTTCAGAAAACGGAGGCGGCGCGAGGGTTATTTCCAACTCGTGCAGCCCGGGCTCCACGTCGGCAATTTCAAAGTAATACGCGCCGTCTTGCTCTTCGTAAGGGGCCCCGATCGCCTGACGATCGAAACGCGCGCCTACGTCGGGCGCCAAGGGCGTCGCCGGAAACGCGACCGTCGCGTTCCGGCCGTCCATAGCGATCGTATACGTCGCCTTCAAATTAAAGAGACTCGTCTCGCCGGTCAGGCTGTTGTAGTTCACGCTGCCGTCGTACCGCGCGTCGATGACGCGCCAGTTGCGTTCGCGGGGACGTTCCTTGAGGCGTTTGCCGATGAGTTCGTAAAACTCGGACGGAACCCAGTAGTATTCGCCGACGTTCTCTTGACGTTCGTCGACCGGAACGAAGACGCGGTACGGCTCGGTCCAAGGGTCGGCGCTCCCGTTTTCCGCGCCGTCGGACTCGGCCGCGGGCTTCTCGGCGCCGGAAACAGAGCCCGTTTGCGGCGTCGCGGCCGCGCGCGGCTCGTTGGACTTCGACGCGGCGTAGGGCGTAACAATCAACGCTAAACTAGCTGTAATCGCTAGAGTTAAGAGCATTTTCACAGTAGTCGCTCCGCGGCGGTTCTCGTCCTCGGGCTTACTCGGCGCCTGCAGACGCCGGCGCTCTTCCGGAGGAATCCTCGAAAAATCGACGAATCCCTGCGTGGACGTCTCTTCCGACTCTTCGAGGACCAGATCGGGATCGCGTTCCCAGTCGGAGTCCTTCGGCGCGGCGGCGCCTTCGGAGCGGCCGGCAGCCGCGCTCGCAAAGACTCCGTCGGGCAAACGCCGCTTAATATAGTAGAGCAGGAAGAGACACATGGCGCCCCACGCGATTCCGCGAAGAACGTACACCCATTCGAAGAAGACGACGTTCAGAAGCGCCGCGCACAGTCCCAACGCGCCCAAACTGAATCGCGCGTTGACGAATCCGAATCCGACGGCAAACATAATGAAGGCAATGAAACTGAACAGTTCCAACGCCCACAGGAAATAGCGGCTGATGATAAAGACGCCCGTGTTCGAGTTGTTGAGCGGCACGGTCGTGCAGTTCCATCCCAGAGGCGCGTCTAAACGTACCTTGCGCGACCACGGACTGACGAGATTCTCGGCCGTCTTCCAAGAATCGGGCAAAACGTACCGCCCCTCTAAATTGGCGTTGATTTCCGCGCGGAGCCGTTCGGCGTCGGCCGACTGCTGGCATCGCGCGATCCCCGCTCCTTCCAGCGGAAACGACAGAATGCCGTTCGTAGACGCGAGAATCTCGCTGTTCGTCAGGAGCGCGGTATTTTCATCCAAAAAGAGCAGGACAAGACCCGCCGCTTCGAGCGTTCGCGCGGCGCGGGTCTCGACGGGCTCGCTTTCGACGCTCGGGAGCGGCTCGTTGGGCGTTACTGCGACGTTCGCCAGACCCAGCCTGTCAATATAGAGCTTAAACGATTGTCCCGAATAATCTAAAGCTCCATAAGGAGTACGGTTTTCCGGATCCGTTTTTTGAGCGGTCTCGACCGCGTCGGCAGGCTCGGCGGCGGCCGGCTTTTCGGACGGCGCCGGCAGATTCTGCGCGGCGGCGAAGAGAACCGCGTTTCGCGCGCGGGCCGACGCCGACGTCCCGGCCGCGGCCCCGTCGGACGCGCCCGGCTCCGATTCGACGGCGTTCGGCAGAAAGAGCTCGTCGACGACCTTCTGCGAGCCGAAGACGGCGCCCCACGTCAAGTCAGAGTTCGCGCGCCTCGACGCCGCGGCGACCAGCGACTGAACCGCGCTTTTATTTTCCTCTTCTTTACTGCGCTCGCGCTCGACGACTTCCGCGAGCAAGTCGACGGCGCTGAATCGCGTCGAAAAACGGGACGCCGTCTCTTGAATCCGCATGAGGGACGGTCGGCGGGAAAAAAGCGAGACGATTTTAGATACCGCCACGCTGTTGAAGCGATCGTCGAGCCACGACGTCTTGGAGTCTTTGCCCGTCTGATATTGCGGGGGAGTCCACGCGTTCCAGACCGAAGAAAGAGCCGGCAAATCGCAGTCGAGAGAGTACGGCGTGAGCTGACGCAGGCCCGAAAGGGGCTGTTCGTGAACGACGTATTCGACCCCGACCGACAGGAATCGGCGGTTGTTGGGGAGCGCGCATTTGATTCCGCCGTTCTCCGGCACGTTCTCCCAGTACCCTTCCCGGCCGTCTATCCAGACCCGCTTGACCGTAACGATATCCGGATGGCGAGGAGTAAACTTAACCTCTTGCACGCCGTGATTTTCTATCATATAAACGGCTCGGTTCCGCACCAAGCCGGCCGACTCGTGGAACGAATCGAGCGTAACGTTCCAGCACCACGCGGCGACGTCTAAGCCGCTCTTCATTTCCATGTCGGTCGGGAATTTAACCGTCAGTCTGAGATTGACGGGCGACGGGTCCGCGTCGGGGGCTTCGTCCGACTGGGGCAGGTTCGGAAGATACCGAAACGCCTTCTTCAAGGATTCGTATTCATTGGGCGAAGAGAACGGCGGCGTCGATTCGGTAAGATTCTTCTGTTCGGCGATCTCAAAGGGGAGTCCAAGGGGCGCTTCCACGACCACCTCAAAGGACGAATTCGCCGACTCCGGCAGGAGTATGAGCGGCAGCTGCGCGCCCTCTTTTCCGAAGGACGCCTGATACGAGAGATTCACGTCGAACGGCACGCTTCGCGACGTCGTCAGGCGGATCTCGTACGCGTCGTATCCGGCCGGCGTCTTCAGCGCTTCGACCTCTTCTTTCGAGAGCGGGAGCGCGAGATAATACCGGCCGGGTTCGGCGGACGTCGACCATTTCCAGGGCGTTTCAGGCTCGCGCGATTCAGCGCCGGCTTCCTTCTCGGCGTTCGCGGGAGACGTCGCGAAAAAGACGAGTCGGTCGACGCGCGAACCGCTCGTAGGCTCGCAATGAAGGCGCCAGCGTTCCGTAAAGAATCCCTTTTTATACCGTTCCCCAGTTCGATCGGACGTTTCCTCCACGTCTTTAAAGACGCACGCGCAGGTTCCCGACGTCGAATAATTCGTGCGCGTATTCGAGAGAACCGCGTAGACGCCAAGCGACTGCGGCCCGAAATAGAGCCGCGTTCCGCCGAGGGACGCGGGCGTGGCGTCGCGAAGATACGATTCGCCGAAGATGAAATTCGGCGCCGTCTTCTGATTGACAAACGGCTTCCCGTCCGGGTTTAAGAGATTGACTTGCGAAGACGATTCCGAACGCAGTACGAGCGCGTGGGCGCCGAACAGATTGTCGGAAAGGTCGATTGGGCACAGTCCGTCGACGTCGATGCGATCGCTGTCGGAATAATTCTTTCTCGCGGACAGAACGACGCGTGTCGGCTGGCTTGCCAGCGCTTCCTTTTTAAACGTAAGATAAAGATTCTGAACGGTTTTAGCTGTCTTTTGCTCGTCGGCGCTCTCTTCCGTCCCGCCGACCGGCTCGTCGACGCAGAACCATGAGATCGCCTCGCCGGCCGGGCCCAGCGCGGAATCGACGCGCCAGCCGGGCGCAATGGGAACCGCGACGCGCGGGTCGTCCCCTTCTTTAAATTTGAAGAAGACGGTCGTCTTGGCAAAGACGTCGCCGCCGAGCATGCAGTCGGTAACGCTGTCGAACGGCGGATTCGAACGGAGCTGACGAAGCTTGATATCAAGGGCCGCGTCCGACTCAAAGAATTTAAACGCCAATTCGTCGGCCGTCTTATCGGGAATACGCTGGGAATCACGGCTCTGCATGCATCGGTCCGGCGCTACGGACGTGAGCGCGAGGGGCGGCTCGACGGCCAGACGGCAGACCGTCTCTTTCCACGTCAGGCCGACGCCCGAAAGACGAACGGAAGGAAGCCGATACTCTTCGTCGAGCTTAACCTTGCAAAACGCCGAGACTTTGAGCGCGCCAAAAGACCCGGCGTCAAATTTCGGAAAACGAACGAGAATCTTCGTCGCGCCGTCGACTTTTTCAAAGAGCGGCTTTAAATCCCCTTCTTCCTGATTCGCCCACGAAAGATCGACAAGTCCGAGCGGATCGTCGAGCGTTAATTCGACGTTCTCCGGCGGCGCCGCGGTCGATTCAAATTCAAACCGGGACGTTAAATTCAGTCCTTCGCGCGTAACGCGGTACGTCAGTTCCTGCCGAACGCCCGCCAGCCGCCGGTCGGCGTAGGCGGGGTCTTTCGTTCGGGTAACGAGAACGGTCGCGTTTGGAAGGCCGCCGAAAAGGACGCGCCATTTGCGAACGCTCGGCGCGGAAACGGGCGCTGCGTCAGGGTCGGATTCCGCGTTCGGATTTGACTTGCCGTCCGCGCCCGTCGAAATATCCTGAACAATACCGTTCGTAACGGCGACTTCGGCGTCGGACGGGGTTTCGAACGTCATTTCGACGCTCGTCGCGGTCGGGAACGCGAAATCAAAGGAGACGCGCCCGAGCTTATCGACCTTGCCGCGTTGCGACCACTTGAATTTGCGTTTCATTTCACGCGAATTCGGGAGATACAGACGCCCGTCAGGATAGACGGCGACGCTCTCTTCGAGCGTCTGATCGAGCGCGTATTTCGCGTCCGGAGATCCGTCCGTGAAAGGAGAAATCGCGAAAGAAAAAGGCTGCAAACGGTAGAGCGCGGAACTCACTTTTTCCAAATCGGCGTTTTCGGCCGCGAGGGTCGCGGTCGTCGTATAGACGCCCTCCCCTTCGAGCGTCGCGCCGTCGAGTTTCCCGTCGATTCGGAGCGTTGGAACGACGCCGCGCAGAAGAACGTCCTCTTCGGCGCGCAGACGCTCCACTTCCGACTCGATTTCGAGCCATTCGTTAAAGAGCTTAACTCGTATCGGATAATATTTTCCGTCTTCCCAAGGCCAGCGTTCGATTAAGGCCGCGGGCGCTTTCCAGAACCGAAAACCGGGAAACGCGTTCTGCGCGTCCTGCGGTTCAGGCGCCGCCGTTTGGCTCGCGGGCGCGGGACTGGGCGCGGTCGCCGCCGGATCGGACGCGGCGGCCGCCGCTCCGAGCGCAAACGCAAGGAGCGCGAACAGCGCGCGGCATGCAAGCCGGCGCCGCGCCGACGTCGTCGTATCTGTAATGGCGGAACCCCGTGTCATCGCAACGTTCTCCCTCAGGCTCACGCGCCTTCGCCCTGTCCGCGCTGGAGTTCGTGATCGCGCTTCTTCGCGTCGTCGGGCCCCGTCATGAGACTGGCGACTTCCCCGCGAAGCTTCGGCTTGCGTTTAATCAGCAGGGACGCGGCGACGGACAGCGCCGTCAGCGCGATTCCCACGACGGTCGTCTGCAGGAAGAGGAGCGCGCCCGTCGGATTGAACGCGGAGACCGCGAGCGCGATCAGGCTCAAAATAAAGAGCGCGACCGGCGAACGGAAACTCGGGAAATAGAAGAGGCCAAGCCCGACGATTAACGCAAGTCCGCTGCCCGTCAGGAAGAGCAAGGGACGTTCGAACATATAGAACTCCGACTCCCGCGGGGGAGCGTAACTGCTGAACAGATACGTATTGACCTTCTGTTCGCCCAAACTGCGGCGCGGAACGCCCATCCAGTCGCTCAGTTCCTCGGAAGAAGTCGACTCGGCGCGTCGGAAATAGGGTCCGCGTCCGTCGCGCCTCACGACGTATTCGGGCGTCCAGTTGTCTGGACTCAGAACAATATGCCGATCGGCGGGCGTAATCGCCTGCCAGTACGCTCTGCGAATCCACGCTTCCTTTTTAACCGTTTCGTCCGGTTTCTCAATATTTCTGGCTTCGGCGTAGATCAGCGGGAAACTCACGCGCGAGCGCCCGTTCGCGCGAACGCGGACGTCTGAAGAGCCGCCCGTCTGATTCCCGCCCTCGCCGTTGGAAATCACATACGAAATATCGAGCAAAAACTCGCGCTTGCGCAGTTCTTCGGAGACGGGCAGAATGAGCCGGCGCCGCGCGGAGTCAAAGTATCCGCGGGTCGCGTCGCCGACGCCTTTAATCTGCGTCTTATCGAGGGTTACGGCGACTCGGTCGCCGCGCGCGCCCGCCGGAAGATCGACATAGAGGGTCGGCGCGGACGTCGTAACGCGATAGATCGCGCGATCGACGCGTTCGGCGTTCGAGAACCACGACTGAATCCATGCGCGTTCGACGACCGCGGCGTCGATATTGTCGCCGTTCTGGATCGAGCATTCGACGCGCGCGGACGTTTGCGGCGCGTCGGCGTGGAATCGGAGCGACTTTGTCGCGCCGTCTTCCGACGTCTCCGTCTTGACGTAGATCCAGGATCCCCGTTTCCCGTCCGCGACAGGCGCGGCGTTCGCGGACGCCGCGTCGGGATAATTATGCTCGGTCGTAACGCGAATTGGCGCGGCGAAGACGAGGTCGCTTGAACTTACTTCTTTTTCCAGCGCGCGGAGGAAGAACAGGTCGACGTACTTCGTGGACGCGGCGCCTAAATCAAAATCGCCCTTCTGAACGACGTACTGAACGGCGACTTCCACCGCCCCGATCTGATGCGGATTAAACGGAATCCGGCGAAGCGTCTCGCCCGTTAGATCGTCCAATTCGTCGCGAACCGCGTACAGCGGCACGGCGTCGCCGTTGACCGTATATTTAAAGTTCGTCGCCGATTTCGAGCCGTTCGCGGAAGCGAGCGCCGGCGGAACGACAAGCGTTATTCCGGCGAGGTCTTCATACTTAACGTTGAAATTAAATTTCTGCGTAACCTTGATTTCGCCCTTTTCGGAAAGCTCGGCGCGGAGCTCGGTCGTCGCGTTCAGCTCGCGGTCGCGTTTCTTAACGCGCGCGGCAAAGACGGCCGGCGCAATCTCCTTGTCGGGCGTCTTAGTCGCCTGATTCGTTCGGAAATAGAGCGCAGGCTGCGCCACGCTTGGGGCGGGCATTTCGATTGAAAGATTGCGCGGGGACGAAGCGCTCAGTTCGACGCAGTTCGCCTCGTCGGGATCGACTTCCACGTTGGAAGAGGGAACGACGACCAGCGCGGCGGCCTCGATTCGGTCGGCTTCGGGCGTGGGGAGCGTAAAGAGCCGAAGCTCTTTTTCCGAGCCAAGTTCGGCGTCGTTCACAAGTTCTAAATCGATAAGGACTTCCCCGTCGGCGGGCGCTTTAAGGGGCAGGACGGTCACGCCGGTCTCCGGATCCGAGTCGATCCTGCCAAGGTCGAGAAGTTCGCCGTGCTGTTCCGTAAATTTCCAGTCGTAGAGCCGGACGTAAAATTCAGTCGCTTTCTTTCCGTACACGGAAAACTTAAACCGCGCGCGCAGTTTCGTTTCGTTATTTTCTACGGTCAGTCGGTATTCCGGCTTAACGTTCGTTATCTCCTGACGTTTGTACTCCTGCGCGGTCAGCGTAAACGGCTGCGCGAAGAACGAGAAAACGTCGCCCTGTTCGCTCGAGACCCCGTCCGAACCGACGGAAGCGCCAAAGCCGGGCGTTACGTCGAATCGGAGATCTTCGGAATCGCCGGGCGTCGACACGACGATCTTGCCCGTCTGCTTCTGCGCGTCGACGAGCGCCCCGCCAGACTCGGAACGGCGGTATTCGCAAACGGAAAAACCGTCGATTTTAAACGTCATGCGCTTGGACGCGTCGGCTCGCGAATCCGCGTCGCGATTCGACGCGGCGGACGCCTGCAGACTGAACGCGACAAACGACGTCGGCTGTTCAAGCGTTATTCTGAGATAGCGCCGTTCGGAACGCGCGTTCTGCTCGGACGCGGCCGGATTCGATTCCGCGCCCGCAGCAAGCGTCTCTTCGTCGCAAATTTCCCGTTCCGTCTTAACTTCCGGTTCCGCCGCAAGCGCGAACGAGGCGCCGCTCGAATTGACGGCGCGCAAACTGTTGACCGCGTATTCCGCGCCTTCCGGGAGTCGGATATAGAAGACGTCGGACTCGCCCCCGTACACGCGCGTCGGAACGGTCGCGTCGTACTTAACGTCGACCGCGGAAAGAACGGCGTTCACCTCGGCCCCTTCGACCTGACATACCGTACGTTCAGAGGAGGAAGAGGAAAGCAGACGCTGCCATGTAATCTCCGTGCGCTCGCCCCCGCGCCCAAGCCCGAGGAAGCGCATTTCCGACTTCCCTTCGTCCATAATCGCGGACGGAGACGCGATAGCGCCTCTTACAGACCCGACGCGCACGTCCGGCGTCGACGTCGTAAAAGTCAGCTGGGAACCGACGGAAGCCGGGAACGACGCGCACACGCGGTATTCGTTGACGCCGACCGTCTCGACGACGAACGACAGAAAGAGTTTAAGCCGAACCTGACGCGGACGCAGCCGGGCCGCGCCCCGTTCTTCAGGGACCGACGCGCCGTCGGACGGCGAGGCGGCTGCGGCCAGATCGAGCGCCTTCGCGGCAAAGGGGACGGCCAAAGGAGCGCGGCCGAACGCCGTCTGTTCCGGCGCGGATTCGGCAGGCGCGGGCTCTTCCGCCGGCGTTTCCGGACTCGCGGCAGGCTCTTCGGCGGGCGTTTCCTGATTTTCTTGCTCGCTCGGGGCGGCCTCGACTTCAGCCGGCGTTTCCTGATTCTCCTGTTCGCTCGGGGCAGGTTCGACTTCGGCGGGCGTCTCCTGACTCGCCGGTTCGCTTTGCGCCGATTCGCTCGGGGCGGTCTCGGCTTCGACGGGCGTTTCCGGACTCGCCGGTTCGCTTTGCGCCGGTTCGTTCGCGGCGGGCTCGCCGGGATCCGCCGTCTTTTCCGCGTCAGAGTCCGCGTTTTGGGGCTTCGGCGACGTCGTCTGGATAATCGCGACGTAATCGCCCGTCTCCGGATCGACGTCGAGCGCGGCGAAATCGGCGCCTTCGAAATCGAACCCTCCCGCCGACGCGGCGCGCGTTCCTTCATGCTCCGCGTCCGGAATATAGACGCCTTCCCGTAAACCGAGCGGCACGCGCACCAAGCCTTCGGAGACGTTCGCCAGAATTTCAATCGTCAGGCGGACGACCCCGTCTTTTTCTTCGCCGTACGCGTCGATATTTTGGATCGAATACGGCGACACGGCCGCCTCTTGGCGCCGCGCGTCGATCGACCGTTCGACGTCTTCCAGAGACCAGTTCGGGAGCGGAACGCGCCAGGAGCCTTTTTCGTCCAGAAGCCAGAAAGTCGGCTTCTGATTCGGCGCGAGCGTTTCAGAAGAGGACTTGATTCCCTCTCCGTTTTGCGCGAAAAGAACGCCGATTCCAAACGTAGGAACAACGGCAAGAGCGCACAAAAGCCAAACCGCCAGCTTCACGTCGGAAGGCGCGCCGGTTAAGCCGGATTGTCGATAATGCTTGTTCACGTTGAACCTCGTTTTGCGGCGTTTGCGCCGGTACGGCGTCTCGTTCGGGTCGCGCGGTATTATTCACGGATAAATACCTAATTTCGAGACCCTGTCCAAATTACTTCATTTATCTATTTTATCATTCGGGAGCCAAAAAGCAAGAAAAATCGATTCTCAAAAGCGAAAATTCACCCCCTGCTCTATCCAATAGAACGAATATCGCAAGTAAGGGGACATTTCCGCGATATAACGCTTTTAAGAGTTGTAACAGAAGAATGCAATATAGAGGAAAAACGCGGCCCGCGCCGGGGAGAAAAACCCCCGCGCGGGCCGCGTTGGAAAACAGAGACGCGCCTGCGCGGCGCGCGCGGCTCAGCGGCCGCCCTTGAAGAAGTTTTTAAGGAGCTGCGCGGCGGCGTCGCTCGAACTCGGGCCCGACGCTTTCTGCGGTTCCTTAGCGGTTTCTTCCTTTTCTTCTTCTTTCGGCGTATAGGGGAGATCAAGATCTTCGAACGCCGTCATGGAGACGGTCTGCGCGTTCGAGGATTCGTCGTCGTCGTCGTCGAGGAGCCAGTCGGCAAGCTCGCTACTCGGATCGTCGGAATCGGAGACGGCCGCGGCGGCGTTGATCGGGGCGACGGTAAACGGAGACGGACCGGCGTCGGCGGCGGGCGCGGGCGCGGGGGCCGGAGCGGGCGCTTTGGCCGCTTCCTGAACGGGCTGAGCCGGGGCGGGCTGCGCGGGCGCGGGGGCGGGAGTCGGCTGAGAAGCCGCCTGAGCCTGCTTCGCCGTCGCGACGTTAATCGCGTTCTGCTCGACGGTGCGAGCGACCACGTCGGAAATCGAATCGACCTTCGGCTTCGTTGCGCCTTTGAGCGCTACGGACAGCGCGATTTCAAATTCCAGCGGCCCAATAACGATGTGATCGCCGTTCTTGAGTTCGCGCTCGCCGACGATACGCTCGCCGTTGACGTAGACGCCGTTCTTGCTTCCAAGATCGCGAACGGCGACGTACGCGTCTTCCGAAAGAATCGTGCAGTGATAGCGGCTGATGAGCTCGCTGCGCGGCTTCAGATGGCAATCCTCCGCGCGCCCGATCATGAACTGAGGGATAGTGATCGGAATCGTTTGCCCCGAACGCGAACCGCCAACAACCTTTAACTCTACTTTCATTTTGATTTCCTAATAAAATTGGGACTCTGTAAACGCCTCAGTCGGACGTTTCCGTCGCCGCCGGCTCCTCAAAAAAGCGGACAAGACGCCCAGGCAGGACGAGGAGGAACCTTCGGACGCGCAAATCAGACGGGACCGAACGACACGATTTGCCGCCGAGGATAAGCGCGGCGCCCCGCCGACAGACGCCGCGTTCGCGCCGGTCAAAAAGCGCGACGTTCCGGAAGCATGAGAGTACGTCTGCCGGGAAGTCGACGTCGTTGAAACGTCCCCGTCCAATTCATTGTAAAGTAAAAAACTCTTTTTTCCAAATCCTTTTCCCACTTTTTTCATACTTTTTTTAAAAAAACTGTCTCTTTTTAAAACAAACGCCCTTTACGAGGCTATTGTCTCATAGAGCGCGAAGTCGAAATGCGTCGTTTTGATACAAATCAAGCCTGTTTGGGGCGCGGTTCCGAAAACGGTTCAACGTAACGGCAGGGTAAAAAGTTCGACAAGAACCGATCCTGCAGACCGGCGGGAAGAAAAATTTTGAAATTTAACCGATTTTGCCAGAAAAAGTTTGCATTCGCGACCGTTTTCTGGTAGAAACAATATATAGAACTCGATTTGAGTTTTTGCAAACGAGCGCAACCCCGGCGGCGTTTGCCGGCTCCTCCGGAGCTTTTGGCGGCGCTTATGGGTAAGCTTTTTATTTTTCAGTATTTACTCAGGAGGCTTGAGCTATTATGGCTAGACGACCCATCACGATCATTACCGGCCAATTCGGCGACGTTAAGTCCGAAGAACTGTTCCAGAAGACGTCCGAGATCGGTTACGACGGACTCGAACTCGCTTGCGGCACCGATCATTTCGACGTTCAGAAGTGCTTGAAGGAAGACGGCTACTGCGAAGCGAAAAAAGCGCAGCTTGAAAAGTACGGCTTGAAGTGCTGGGCTGTCAGCAACCACTGCGTCGGCCAAGGCGTGCTTGACCAGATCGATCAGCGCAACCTCGACGTCATTCCGGAATACCTCCGCAGCGACGACAAAGAGCAGGTCGCGAAGAACTGCGCCGAAGAAATGAAAGACACCGCGCGCGCCGCCAAGAAATTCGGCGCCGAGATCGTTACCGGCTTCACCGGCTCTTCCATTTGGCCCTACATCTACAGCTTCCCGCCCGTCCCCCAGAAGTGGATCGACGACGGCTTCAAACTCCTCAAAGAACGCTGGACCCCGATCCTCGACGTCTATCAGGAACTCGGAATTAAATTCGCGCTCGAAGTCCACCCGACGGAAATCGCGTTCGATATCCACTCCGCGCAGCTCGCGCTCGAAGCGCTCGACTTCCATCCGGCGTTCGGGTTCAACTTCGACCCGTCTCACCTCATTTGGCAAATGGTCGACCCGGTCAAGTTCATCCGCCGCTTCCCCGACCGCATTTTCCACGTCCACATGAAAGACGCCGCGCTCCAGCTCGACGGCGAAAACGGCATTCTCGGCTCCCACCTGCCGTTCGGCGATTACCGCCGCGGATGGGAATTCCGCTCCGTCGGACGCGGAAACGTCAATTTCGAGGAGATCATTCGCGCGCTCAACGATATCAACTACGCCGGTCCGCTCTCCGTCGAATGGGAAGATCAGCGTATGGACCGCTGGTTCGGCGCCAAGGAATCGTTCGAATACGTCAAGAAGGTCGCGTTCCCGAAGAACGAGGACGTCGTTTTCGACGCGCAATTCGCGAAATAAGGCGAGTTAAGCTAGGAGTTCGGCGGCGGTCCCTTCGAAAGGCGCCCGCCGCCGGGCTTGGGAGCCGTTTTCGATCGACACGGCGCGCTCCGGCGCGTCGTGCGTTTTCCTTTTGAGCTTTCGCCGAAATCGGCGTTTAGGCTCAAATATAACGCATGGGTAAAGGCGGGGGCGCGCGTCGAAGAACGTTCTCTACGCCCCTTCCCGCCTCAGTAAAATAAAAACTTGCGCCGCGTTTCGTCCCAAGCGGGAACGCCGCGCCGGCGTTGAGTTCGATAGCGAGTTCACACCGCTAAGACGGTTGTCGTCTCGCGTCCGTTCGTTTTATATCATGCGCGGCGTTCGTCGCGCGCCTTAGCCGCGCGGGCCGGAGTCTTTCGGCCCTTTGCGCGTATCGACTGTAATTGTTTGTTTTATCGAGGAGACACGTATGAAAACTACCCATTCGCGACGCGGCTTTACACTCGTTGAGCTTCTCGTCGTCATCGCCATTATCGGCATCCTGATCGGCCTGCTGCTTCCCGCGGTCCAAGCGGCGCGCGAGGCTGCCCGGCGTATGCAGTGCACGAACAACCTGAAGCAGATGGGTCTTGCGATCCAGAATTATCACGACACGCACAACTGTCTGCCCGGCTATGGGTTCGGCGGCGTCGGGCCTTACGACTACACGCCGTACATCGGCATGCTGCCGTTCTATGAACAGAACGCGCGTTTTGAAATGCTCGCGGCCGGCGACAGCCGCGGCGTCTGGGAAATCGAACCTTTCGACGACAGTCCCGCGTTCGAGCGCACGATTCCGACGATTATCTGCCCCTCCGACGCGTTTGCAGCAAAAGGCTTTACGGAGTCGGGTTACGCGGCGCCCTTTACGACCTGCAGCTACCGTTTCAGCCATGCGGACGCCATTAACGGCCGCGGCTGGTGGAACGACTGCCGCAGCTCCAATGCGAACTGCCCTCACAACTCGCGCTCCGTCTTCACGATGAAAAACGTTGACCGCGGAACGGGAACCGGCTGGTGCCCGCCGCTCGCCGCCGTTATCGACGGAACGAGCAACACGCTCTTCATGTCCGAACGCTGCACGAGCCCGCGAGGACGCTATACGAGCGACTCCGACCAAAGAGTCAAATCCGGCTGGGCCAAAGCCGGCATGTGGAACGGCAATCCGAAATCGTCCTGCATGACGCTCGTCGGCAACAACGGCAACTATGTCGCTTCCGCGACGACTTACGCCGGGTCCGGATCCCTGTACGGCATGTACTATCCGAACTTCACGGTCTTCCATACGATTATGCCGCCTAACGGCCCGTCCTGCGGCGACGACTGGGGCGACACGCTCGTCTCTTCGGCGACAAGCTATCACAGCGGCGGCGTCAACGCGGTTATGGGCGACGGATCCGTTCGGTTCGTAAGCGATACGATCGACTGCGGCGATCTCTCGTACCCCTGCCCGCTCAATCCGGCAGGCCACGTCAGCAACCGTCCGGTCGGCGGCCCCAGCCCGTTCGGCGTCTGGGGAGCTTTGGGCACGATCAACGGCGGCGAAACGACGGCCTCGATCTGATCCCAAAACGCGCCTTGTCTATCTACGTCCAACGTTAGTTAGCGCATAAGTCCGCGTCGTAACTGTCACAAGCTGCGGCGCGGTTTTTTTAGCGCTTAGCGATGAAAGCGGTAAAAATGAAACTTGTCCGTATAACTCTCCGCGTATTTCTCCTTTTCGTGTGCGCCGTCCTCGTATCGGGCTGTCAAGAGAAGACCAAGTCGCGAAACGGCCTGGTCGACGGCGAAGGAACCGTAACCTACCAAGGTCAGCCGGTCGTCGACGCCGTAATTGAACTGCGGCCCGTCGACGAAACGATCGCCAACAGCGTCGCCTCGGGACGGACCGACGAAGCCGGAAAGTTTATTCTAACGACCGTTCGGCCGTGCGACGGCGCGTATCCGGGCAAATACAAGGTTACCGTCGCCAAACAGACGGAATACGTCGACGGAATTCCACGGGACGAATACGTCGCGGAGAAAAAGCGCGACGGAAAGGGAGAAGTCAAATTCGAAAAGAGCAAGATTTCTACGGAGAACCTGCTCCCCGACAAATACGCCGACGTCGAGACCACGCCTCTGGAAGTTGAAATTTCAACCAAAGGAAATAAAAATATCGAGATTGTTCTCGAAGACTGAAATCAACGTCTAAACTCACGCGGGACTTCCGCGCGGAAAAATTTTACTTATCAGTCTGTATTTTCGCCCTTTAACGAAGGAAACGACCCCTATGATCGGCTTACTCTTTGCCTGCGCCTTTTGGGCGTGCATACTTGTCGCCGTTATTAAGATGTTCACCGACGACGACGTTATGTTCTCCACCGTGTTTATCACAAGTCTAATCGCGGCGTATGTCGGCGGCCTGCTCTCGCTCTTCGCGACCCGGCCGATGGAGAACGCTACGCTCATTTTCGCGACGAAAATTTTTATTACGCTCCTGACGACCGCCGTCGTCGTGCAGCTCGTCTGCTCGACCGACGTTAAAACGGTTGTAAAAATCACGCTGACCTTTACGGCAATTCAAGTCGCCGTCGTGCTGGCGGCCTCGTACTTTCTGGCAGGCGAAGCGCCCGCGTAAGAAACGCGCACCTCACAACGGCGTCCGCGCGGCGTTTTTAACCGCCTTTCCTCCTTCGCAAAGGAAACTCCGCCATGATCGGGACAATAGTAGTCTGCGCCTTTTGGTCGTGCATACTCGTTATTATTATTCAGGCGTATACGCACGACGACGTCGAGTTTTCCGAGGTCTACGGCGTCAGTCTAACGGCCTACGTTATCGCCGGTTTTATCGCGTTCGTTGCGACCGCGCCAATGGAGAACGCCGCGCTCATCGTCGCAACGTACGCCGTAATCTCTTTAATAACGACCGCCGTCGCGGCCCATATCATATACCCGACCGACCTTAAAACGATCGTTAAGATCGCGTTAACCTTTGCGGCGGTTCAAATTGTCGTCGCCCTGGCGGTCGGTCTGGCCCTCTACGTCTTTTTCCCAAAAGCAATAAGCATGTAACGTCGGCCGGACGCCCCGATTCGACGGTCAAGCCCCCCGTAACGATATGAAACCGATCCTCATTCTGGCGTACGTCTTTTTCCTGGCGCTCTACGCGCTAGGCCCGATCGTCCTGCTCCTCAAACGTCAGGCGGACGCCGCGGGCGGAAAGAAGAAGCTGTGGAAGACGTATCTGGCGCTCTTTGGCGCGGGCGCGCTCGCGACCGGCGCCGCGTACGGGATCGAACGCGCGTTAACCGCTCTGTTATCGCCCGATCCAGAAACCGGATTCGGATGCTTTATTAACGCGTTTATCGTCGCCGGCATGACCGAAGAGACGGTAAAATTTATCGCGCTCATGCTCTTTATCTATTGGAGCGAACGGTTTACGCGTTACGCGCGCGGCGCGTCGTTCGCGTCCTTTGTCTCGCTCGGATTCGCTTTCGTCGAGAATCTTCTCTACGTCTTTTCTAACTCCACAGCGGGCGGTTCGCTCGCGACGGCGTTCTTTCGCGCCTTTACGTCGATTCCGGGCCATTTCGCGTTCTCGATCTTCATGGGTTATTTCGTGGCGCTTGCGGTTCTCGGCAAAAAGAAGGGAGAGAATATCTTCCGAACGGGCCAAGGTTTCGCGGCGCGCGCGCCGAAGGAGAAAAAACGGTTCTATAAGCGCTTGGCGCTCGGCCTCGGCTCGGCGGTCGGCGTTCACGGCCTCTATGATTTTCTCCTCATGTTCGTCGCCGTTCCAAGTCAGCTGCGGGGACTGTCGCTCGTTCTGTGGATCGTCTGCTTTATCGGAATGTACTACGCGGCAAACGAATTAGTCGAGGCCCTGAAAATGAAAGATCACGCGCTCAGAGCCGCGGAACGCGAAAAACAGGGCGATTTCTATCGAATTCGAACTCGGTAGCGAAAAGGAACGCGCCGCAAAGTTCCGTCGGCTTCGATCTTCGGCTCTTGATTTCCGCCGCGCCGTCCGTTAATACCTGCGCGGCTATTCTTACGTATCGGCGAAAGTTTCTAACGCTTTATTCAATAGGAAGACGACGGCTGTCGGCGGCGTTTACCCCCTTTGTTCACATAAAATCTTCTTATTCAACAACGCCGCTATACTGGCTCCCGGCGGACGTTCTCGTTATTCCCCACTACGTCTTCTGAACTCATTAATCCGAAGTTCACGTTTAAGTTCTTCCTCAGTCGGGAGATATGTAAAATACTTCGAAGCGAAGATCTGATTATTCCCTTCGGGCAAAGTATATTTTACGACCGCATCGTTCTTTTCAGCGCACAGAACGACGCCAATCGGAGGATTATCGCCCTCGTTCATCAATTCTCTGGCATAGTAGTTGACATACATCTGCATCTGTCCCAAATCCTGATGCGTGAGTTTATCAGTTTTTAGGTCAAACAGAACAAAGCATTTGAGGATATAGTTGTAGAATACAAGGTCTATGAAAAAATCCTGTCCGTCAAGCGTAAAACGTTTTTGGCGCGATACAAAAGAGAAACCATGTCCAAGTTCTAAAAGAAACTGCTGTAAATGGTCTATCAGCGCTTGCTCTATATCGCTTTCGTAAACATGGGCGTCAGGCTTTATCTGCAAGAACTCCATAACATAAGGGTCTTTGAGCGCCTTTTCATATTCTGGCTTCGGCACGCTCGTCTGTATCTCTGCCGCCACTGAAGTCTTATCCTTACTTGCGAGCAGCCGCTGATAGTACATTGTATTTATCTGCCGTTCAAGTTGACGTACGCTCCACGCCGATTTTGCGCACTCTTCCGTATAGAAGTCACGGACAGTCTTATCGGCTATCTTCATAAGTATGCGGTAATGCGACCAACTCAATTCGGCACACAAAGTGTGCCGATTCGGGAAACAGATGTAAAACTGACGCATTGCTCGCAGATTTCGTTCCGTAAAGCCCTTGCCAAACTCGGCAGTCAGTCTGTCTGACAGATACTTCAACAGATTTTTACCGTATTCTGCTCTGTCGTTCTCTCCGCTAGCCTTGTAAATCTGTTCGCCAATCTCTCAATAGGCAACGACCATAGCCGTATTGACGGCGGCATATACCTTGTGCTGCGCTGTTATTACAAAAGAACGTATGGAGCTATAAATATCTTCCGAACTATTCTCGTTTTTTATAATTTCATTAACCATAGGATTCACCCACTTTTTCTAACGGCACACGCGTTATACAGTACGGGGCTTCAATTTTCAAGAGAGAGCGCCGCGCTTTTGTAAAAAATAATTTGCCGTATCGGTCTTAACAGCGATTTCAAACAGCTTTTCAAAGGAGCTTTGTTCCGGAAAGAAAGGTTTGGCGTTCGCTCGGCTCGGCGATCGGCGTTCACGGTCTCTATGATTTTCTCCTCATGTTCGCCGCCGTTCCGACTCAACTGCGGGGTCTTTCGATCGTTCTGTGGATCGTCTGCTTTATCGGAATGTACTACGCGGCAAACGAATTAGTCGAAGCCCTGAAAATGAAAGATCACGCGCTCAGAGCCGCAGAACGCGCAAAACAGGGCGATTTCTACCGAATTCGAACTCGGCAGCGAAAAGGAACGCGCCGTCCATTTAACGCGGCGAACGTAAATGTCAGTTTTTTCATTTTAGGGCTGGCGCGCTTGACGTCGGCAGTCCTTTAAAATATAATCGCCGACGTCGGCTTCCCTGTCGACAAAGGGTTGCAACGCTTTATTCAATAAGACTTATCTAACGTCGGGGCGAGTCTCCGCCGGGAATCGCGCCAAAAGGAGTTTTCGTATGTCCATGTTTGCGTTTGTCAAAGGGCGGGCGGCGCTTTTAACGCCGATTCTTTTCTCCTTCATTTTGACTCTGACTCAGCCGTTCGAACGTCTTTACGGCGCCGAAAACGACCTGCTCGACCAGATTATCAAGCTGGACGAACAGAGGCGCGAGCAGATGAAAACGTGCCGGTTTGAGTTTGACATATATCATCGCGTTGGCGCTCAAAACGCGTATGATATGATAGGTAATTCCTGGGAACGGGAAAACGGCAAGCTTCGGTATTTAACCCACGAAAAAAGATTTCCGGAGGGCTATCAGCTTGGAGATCCCGTCGAAGACATGGTTTCCGACGTCTACGTCGACGGCGATCGGATGTATGAATTCAGAGCGCCGGAAGGGAAGTATCCCGTAACAGACGCCCTCGATCCGTGCAATCTTAAAGCCAACAAGGAAGAAGGATTCGCTTTCAGCATTACGCGGCGTTCAAAGGAACGCGATTTCGCCACAAAATATCCCCTTCCTGTCCTGCCGATACCGGGTTTTGACAAAGACGTCCCTTTGCGGGAGATTTTTAATCAAAATCCTCCTGCTAAAATTACCGAACAGACCTCGGAATCGGGAGACCGTATCGTTCATTGCGAATTGTCGGGCGACATTCCGGACAATGTTCCTAACGTTTTTAAAAGCTGGGACCTTACAGTCGACTTCAATCTCAGTAAGGGCGGCGCGATTATCGGATACGCGGGAACTTGGTATTTGGAAGATAAAACTCAAAATCCCTCTCACATGGGTTGCGCCGTTTCAAAACTACAGGAATATGGAAACGGAGTCTGGCTTCCACAGGAATTTGAAACTTCTGGGTACGGCCAAGACAAAGAAAACGCGAGCGTCTTTCGCACCGTGTTTACGTCGGTTTCCCTGAATGAAAAATTCCCGACTCCGATAGACGATTTTGATTTTCCCAAAGGCGCGGTCGTTTACGAATGGGATCCCAATACGGACAAGATGACTTTTCATCTCTGGGGGCAGTCCAAACCGGAAAAGACATGGGAAAGTCAAGTCGACTTTCTAAAAGAACTCGAAAGCTACTGTTTTCCGGACGGGGCTCCGTATAAAAGAGCCAAAGAGGTTTCTCCTATTCGGTATGCGCTGCTGATACTGGGAGTTCTCTTAATAGCGGTTGGAATTTATGTCAGACAGAGAAGTCGGGCCGCCGCCCAGGGCAAACGCTAGCGCCGATTGACGCAATGACTTCGGGGTCTTCGCACTGTAAATAGAAAGATTTCTCATGTTTATTGAAACGGTTCGAACTGTTCGATACCGCGCGGAACGCGCTTGCGTTTGTGTTGCGGCGTTTACGGCGGCGGCGTTATTCGCCGTTTCCCTATTCTTGACGCCCCGTTTTGCCGCAGGCTGCGGCGAGGAAGGAATGGCAGATTCTTCCGAGGAGCCGCGTTCTGCGGAAGAACTGGCAAGTCAAACCGAGAAGTTTTGGCGGCAGTTTAAGCGGCTTGACGTAACCTATCGGTTTACCAATTACGATTACAATTCGGAAACCAAAGAATATAAGAAAATAGTTCAAAAAATCCGGTGGCGGTATGACTTGGAAACCGGACAGGAGCGCGAAACGCGGGAAGATTCGATCGACGAACGGACGCTGGACTGGTATTTCGACGGGACGTCGAACACGTACGAGCTCCGGGGAATCGACTTTGACTCCGAAATGACGTCGGAGCTTGATTTTTTTCTGCGGCGTAAAGAAACAAGGCGTTCGGGCGCCGTTTACGAAGGATATGATCCACATCTGGGCGCGAGTTGGGAAAACCATACTTATCGAACGTGGTATCCGGGCGCGCAAAGCTCGTACTTTAGAATGGAGCCCGAGGACGACACGCTTTCTTTTGTTGAAACCGTGCGAAAATATCCCGCGTCGACGCCCGTTCGTTCTATGTCGCCTTCTGGGGATATCCTCTGGACCTTCCTGCTTTTTCCGAGTCACGAGGCCGCAGTCGCGTACCCGAACGAAGTCCCAAACGCGCAGGGAATGTGTTATCGTGAAATTGTCATTAACGAATCCAAGAATTATTTGGTTCAGTCGGTGAGATCGACCTTTTACCGAAAGCTCGTCTCGGGGGAAAAAGAAAGAATCGCAAGTCTCTTTGAAGTTGGCGAGACCTTAAAAGTCGGCGATTTCTATTTTCCCAAATTATCTTGGTATAAATACCCGGAAGACGACCCGCGGCCGCAGATTCACGAGGTCGAGTCGCTCAAAGTCGACGGCGATTTGGATTTTGACTCTTTCAAAATACCGAAGTTTACGCTCGTATCCGTATTTCAGAAGGACGGGAGCGAATACCGCGCCATTTGGGGAGAGGGAAATAAAGCCGCCAGAACGTTTCGTTCCGAGGAAGAATACTACGCCTATATGGAAAGTCTGGGAGTGGAGTATGAGGCGGAACGTAAAGAAGCGATCGAACGTGAAAAAGCGGAACGCAGAGCGCCTCGCGCAGCGCTTTGCGCCCTCGGATTCGCTTTAATAATCGCCGCGTTCTGGATGAAGAGGCGCAAAAAGGCGAAAACGGAAGGATAACGACGGCTCGAAGTGTTTTAGTTCCATAGGCGTTGGAAGTTGTTTAAAACAGCCCGTTTTATTCGATGACGTTAAAAGTTTCCCCTTCCTCGCTTGAACTTTCCGACGTTCAGCCCGGAAGCGACGCCGACGCCGTGTTTTACATAGTCAATCGGTCAAAGCATACGGTTTTCGTCACGCAGATAAAGCCCTCGTGCAGCTGCGCCAGAATTTTGTCGCCGGAAAGAAAGACGATACTTTTTCCGATTGAAATCAAGCCCAAAACGAAGATCCCGGTCTTAGTTACGGCAAAAATTTTCTATAACTGTTCGCCCGTGCGCAGAATCACGGTATCGACCGAATATCAAACGGACGTGAACGATCAACGGTTCCTATTGTTTGACGTGGTTTATAAGAGGGAGAAATGACAGATCGCGCTAAATTCCGCGTAACGCCAACGTCCGTACTCGCGGCCGCCGCGTTTTGCTTTTTCCTTTTTGCGGCAGGTCGCGCAGTCGTCAACGGGGTCGTCTGGCTTTCGGACAAGCTGTCCCCGGAACAGCTCGTGTGCGCCGAAGAGACGCGCGATTTAGGAACCGTGCGCCGGGGAGAACGCCCGCAGGTTGAGTTCGTTCTAAAAAATCTCGGCAGGGTTCCGACGCGAATCGGCAAAGCTCTTCCGGGGTGCAGTTCGTGCGTTCAAGTCGTCGACTATACGCAAGACGAAATTCAGCCGGGCGGATCGGCGGCCGTCAAACTCGCTTTATTGACCGAGGGAATGGAGGGCGCCGTTAAAAAAGCGGCGGTCGTTAAGTACGGCCGCAACGACGGCAAATATATCCTTCTCTATCTTAAAGCGAACGTCGTCGTTCCTGCGGCCAAGACTGAGCCCGCAGGTTCGGATAGTTCCGGCGAAAACGAACAGGAAACGCAGCCGAAAATTCCAGAAGAAACGCCGGGCAGTCAGAATTAAAAGCTCTTTCCTACGGAGAATCCCAAGTGAACCGCCGCGCCTATCTTACCGGAACGAAT
>CADACS010000010.1 GCA_902786505.1 uncultured Planctomycetota bacterium
GCGTCCGTCCCCGCGACTCATGCTCACGCACTCGCCGAAGTATTCCCGGCGGAGTTTCAGACAATCGTCGGCGGAGACTTTGTGAAGCGCGCAGCCTTGACAATGATCCATCGGTTTCGGCGCCGCGTACAGGACGACGAACGAAAGGTCGCCGTATTTAAAGAACGTCCCAACGGGGCGCCAATAGAACTGTTTCCCGCTCGGGTTCGCGTAGACTTCCGCTCCGCCTCGTGGTTCTAACGTTTGCATTTCGACGCCTCGATTTCTTTCTCTTTACTCGGTTCCGGAGCCGGATCCGGTTTACTGTGAATGATCGAGATTTCGACGATCGCAAGCAGTTCGTCGACCGTCCAGCCGCGCGGGATTTTCAAGACGTCCAAGACGATCTTTCGCGCTCGTTCGAGCGCGGCGGCGGCTTCCTCTTGCGCGTATTTCTCAGGCGCGTTCGTTCCGAAGTCGTCTCGCCGATCCTGTTCCCAAACGCTCCAGACCGTAACAACGGTCATAATCGCCAGCAGAACGCAAGCGATAATTTCAAACGGGTTCATCGTCGTCTCCTTTCTCTGAATAGAGTTCGCTCTCTTCGAGTTCGCTGAAGTGCGCGTCCCAATAGCGGTCGTTGAGTTTTACGAGGACGATCGCAACGATCGTCAAGGCGCCTGTGAGGGACGCGAGCAGTAAGAAGTGTTGCACGGTATTTTCTCCTTGCTAGACCATGAGTTTCTTTTCAGCGTCGAACGCGATCAGATCGAGCGCGTCCTTTTGCTCTTTCGTAATGAAGCCTTTTTCGAGGTACTCGTTCGTGATCTTACGCCAGTGTTCGATCTCCGTTCTATCCTTTGCGGCGTAGAGTCCGTCGCGAATCTTCGTCGCTCGTTCCTTCTGGAGTTGCGTCGGCGGGATCGTCGGCGCCGGTTCGTCGCCGTTCTCGAAGTCGAGGTACCGCGCTTCGATCGCGTCGGCGACAACTTGCGCGTCGGAGTCGTAATACTCCCCTGCGAAGTCCGCGTGCTTGAGTTCCTCGACAAGCTCGTTAAGCTCCTCGACCGACTTAACGTCCTTGATCTTTTGAAGCGCTTTCGCCGCTCCGGACGTGTTCGGCTCTTGAGACTCGTCTTCCGCGTCCGTCTTACCGTCGTCGATCGGTTCCGGAGCGGACTCCTTTTTCGCTTTTCGCGATCGTTTCGGCGGCTCTTGCTTTGCCGGTTCCGGAGTCGGCGGCTCCTCTTTGACTTCCTGAGCGGACTCTTTCGCTTGCCGCAGGAGTTCCGCGCGGCGTTTAATGAACGCGTCTCGGAGTCGCGCCACGTCGTCCCCGTCGAGCTTCGCAACCGCGATCTTTTCCGCGACCTTCTGAAGCGCTTCGACCGTTTCGGCGTCGCTCATCTCTTGCCGGCGGCGTCGGCGGCGTCTTCCGGCTCGTCGTCTTCGCGATATTCGACCGATTGCGCGTCGAGAATGATTTCGCGCCGTCGCGGGGTCGCGCGAACCGTTCCGCGCGTCGTCGGCTCGACCGTCGCGTCCGCCAGCTCGTCGGCGAACTCGAAGCCCAAGACGACCTCCGGAGCGTAGTTCTTAACGAGCCACGCCGCCGATCGCCAGCGAGCCATTTCGCGCGGGATCGTCTGCCACTTCGATTCGTTCTTCGTGAGCCAGCCGTTCGCTTTAGCGAGCGCGATATCGACGCGCGTGGAATAGAGCTTTTCACCGGTTGCAAGTTCAGTGAAGTACGCCTGGGCGTAATAGTTCGGGACTTTGACCGTTCGTCCGAACCGCTCGTATTCGACCGTGCCGTCAGTTCCCTCCTCCCACTGGATGCGCGAGAATTGTCCGGAGCGATTGACGAGCGCGATCATGAACTGAGCGGCGAGCGCAGGACGGCGGTTGATAACGTAGAGATTAGGAAAGATCGTCGTCGCTTTGATACCGAGCGAAAACGCGAGATCGAGAGCGATCATACAGTCTTCCGGCTTATTTCGGAACTGGTCTGGAACGAAAGTCGACGACGCGAAGATTTGAGCGTTACGGTACATTTCGTCGACCGTCTTAGCGGTCTGAAAGACGCTGACGTAGCCGTTTTCAGTAGGGGCGATTGCAGTACTCATCATGAAATCTCCTTAAATAGCGGGTTAAATATCGCGGGAATAGTCGTAATTTTGAATCGTTCGGATTTCGTCGTATCGCGAGTGGAAGACGGAAGCGGATTTTGAGCGCGCGTACTCAATGAGCCATGCGGACGCGACGTCGCGCGCTTTCGTAACAACGTCCTCCTCGATCGCGTAGACCGCGACGCGGTTCGGCGCGTTGCGCTCGAGCGCGACGATCCAGCACGGCACGAACGGAGCGCCGTAGAACTCCGTGAGAATCTTGTGGTAGAACGCGAGCTGAACGAGGTACTGATAATCGTAGATCGTGTATCGGAATCGATCGCGACCGTATACGTCGTCGAACGCGGCGGTCGTCTTGATTTCGACGAGACCGTTAGAGCAGTAGCGATCGATCAGGGCTTTAACAGGTATCTCGATTTCGCCCTCTCTTGCGTCGATCGTGAAGGAGCCGCGTAATGGGACTTCGGACGCGCCGAAGTCGCCGTAGAGAATCTTCGCGGCGTTCGGATGTAAGAGGAGTTCCGTCCGGAGTTTTTCGCACGTCGCGACGTCTTGTGCGCTAATAATCGTCTTGCCGTCCGCGTCGGCGAGAAACGCCTCGTATGCTTCTCGATACGCCTTCGTCGCGGTTCCGAACGGTTCGCCGGTCTTCTCGTTGATCGGCGGATCAAAGACCGTCGTTTGCGCGTCGAACGCGTCGCGACCTTGGAGGAGCAGACAATGGAGCGCCGTGCCGAACCGCATGGCGTCGGACTCTTCACGCTCGGCGAAGTAGCCTTCGTGAAACGCCTTGGGATCGCGGTGGAAGTCGCGGAGCGTGTGGAAATTTAGAGCGGAGTCGGCGCGATACGTCGCCGCGTCGACGTTCCAATCGAAGTTAATGGGAGTCGCTTGTTGGTACATAGATTAAACTCTCTTGACTTTGGTACTAGGGCTTTCAACGCTGAAGATCTTCTCGACGAGTCCGGCGGCGTCGACGCTTCTGTACTTAAACGTTCGCGGCTTCTTCCGCGCGAGCTCAACGACGGCGAGAACGAAGGATTCTTTGTCGCGGAATGTCTTGGGAACCGGCTCGACGATTTTAAATTCCTTTTCAGGTTCCGGGAGGAAATCAAATAGACTCGGTTGCATGGTCTTTCCTGAAAGATTCAGTCGTCGCGCCGCGATACTCTCCGATAGTGCGTAAGAGATCGCGCGCGAGCTGATCGTAAGCGGTCGCGGCGTCTTTGAGTTCCTGATAGAGTTCGAGCGCGCGCTCGACGTTCTCGTCGCGATCCTCTTGATCGATCGCCTTGAGTCGGATTTCAAGGCAGAAGCCGTGGCTCTCGGTTAAGTCTTCGGCGAGATCGACGACTTCGAGGATTTCGCGGTAAGCGCTCTCTTTGCTAGGCATGTTTTAATCTCCTAAAGTCAACGTTCAAAAGTTCGGGGATCGTCCATTCGACAGTCGATTCAGTCGTCTTTTGAGCCGCGTCGATCATTGCGTGAAACGCTTTTTTAATCGCAGCTCGTACGTCGTCTCGAATCGTCGATAAGCGCACGCCGTCGATCTCGTCGTAGATCGGTCGATTTTCTCGTTCGTGCATCCAGAGAACCGTGTCGACGACGATGATCGAACAATAGCCGATGCGGTTGAGGGGCAGAATCCAGCCTTGATACTTATCGAGGAGCGTGATCGATTCGTTCGGGTCTTTCACTCCGAACCCCGCGATCGCCGTGAATGGTTTTAAGCTCGATTCGTTCTGGCGATAGAGCCGTTCCTCGTCGTTCCCGACGAGGTAGTTTTCTCGAATGAAGTTGAGTCGCTTTTCTAGTAAGTCCATCGTTTCTTCCTTATGCGAACAAAATGAGAATGTCTTCGTGTTCTCCGGCTAAATACGGAGCAGGATCGACGTCGAAAGCGAATCCGTCTCCGCTCCTTTGAACGTGCGATAAAGTTGACTTAAACCATGTCAGATAGTCTTTGAAGACGACCCAGCGAGTCGTCTTGGCTAGTTTGCGCATTAGCGCCAGGGCTTCTTCACGTTTCTGTTCGAACGTCTTATGAACGACGTCTTCGCCTCGTATCCAATCGGAATCGTATAAGACGCCGCTGACAATCGCGTCTAGGTCGCATAGATAATCAAAAGTCTGTTCAGGCGAATACGTCGGACTACCGAGCGTATCCGCGCGCAACGTCTCGTCGAGTAGTTCGACGTATCGGCAGAGCGCCGTTCTGATCGCGTTCGTCGCGACGTCGCCAGCTTTGATCGGGAGCCACGCTTCGATCTCGTTAGCCGTCGCTAGCTTTTTCGCTAGTTTTTCCGGAGGGTATTTCCGTTTCCGAATGTCTTGGGCTTCCCACGCGAGCCAATCGGCGTTCTCTTCGCGCGTTATCCCGTAATACGTCATAACGCCGTCTTCGACGCGCGCGAGCTCCTCGAATGGAGTCGTTCTTATGATATCTTTCTTTCTCGGCATGATAAAACCTTTAACCTTTCCTGTGTGAGTCCCGGCGAGTCCCGGGGAAGAGTCCGTCGCGGCGTGTTCCCCCGCGACGTCCACGAGTCTTTTTCTGCGCGCCGATCAGCTCATAGGCGCGGTTTCATCTTTCGAGTGATTCCTCTCTATCCGCCTTCGGGGGAAGCCCTAGGTTCTTAGGTTTAGCCTCCGACGTTCCACTCGGAGGAGAACAGGGGGCGGGAGTCGAACCCGCCGAAGCCGTTCCCCGTTAGTTCTAGAGGAGTTGGGAGAGGAACTTTTCAGAGCTGTAATCATGGATCTTCAATCGGAACCAGCAGAAGCCGAACGCGTCAGGCTCGTCGATCTCGAAGTCTTTCAGTCCGTCGAAGAATCGAATCGCCGTGAAGACGTTCGTGAACGCGTTGAAGTCGCAGTTCCGGCAGATCAGGTCAGAGACTTCATCGAGGCAGGCGTCGAGGTCGCGTTGGCTAAACGACGCGTAGACTCTCGGGATTCCGTTCTCGTCGTGGTAGACGAAGTGGCGAAGATAGTCCGCGCGGTCGGACTTTCCAGCGCGATCCATGCCGTCTGCGAAATAATTGAGGTGGTTGGCGAGACATTCGCGAACGTCGGATTGAACTTCAAAATAGCGCATTGCTTGACCTTTCAGGTTTAGAGTGTTTGGGAGGAAGGCGCGTCCGGCGGCGTTGGATGGAAGCCGCCGCCGACAAGGGCGCCGCCGACGCGGGGGAACTTCGCGCCGGAGACGCCGCCGCGCCTTGTTCGTTAGTAGTCGAGGGAAAAGACGCCGTTGTCGTCGACGCGGACGATTTTCAGGAGGTCGTAAGCGCGAAGCATTTCGGATCGTTCCTCGCAAGTGAAGAACCTGCGCTCGTATTCAAACATGAGTTCGCCGAGTCCGTCGGCGAGGTACAGACACCAGGCGAGGCGGTCTTTGATTCCCATAGGATCGCGTTCGCGGTCGTCCAACAGAGCGCTGAAAGATTCAGGGATCGAGTCGTTGTAACGCTCGCTTTCGCCCTTATATCGGACGGTTTGGAGTTCGGCGAGTCTTGTAAGAGTGTTGCCGATGTTGCGAACGATCATTTTGGCGGTTTGACTGGTCATGGTTTAACCTTTCGATTCTAGGAGGTTCGGGATTGCGAACGGGCTTTCGTTCGCGATTGATGTTACTATTTTACAGATATATCTGGAAAAGTCAAGAAGAATCTGTGAAAATCTGTAAGTTTTACAGATTTTCACTTTCTGAACCCGTAAAATCTCGACTCAAACCGCAGAAAAAATTTTTTCAGAGAGACAAAAAAAGCGCCCCGGCGAGCCGGAGCGCTTTGAGGTGAGAGAGCGGAAGATTAGAGCGGGGGCACGTCGTCGGGACGGATACCGTCGGGGAGGAAGTTCGCATAAACATGACGCTTGTAAAATCGATAATTAGCCGCGTCGTGTTCCCGTAGCTCTTCGATTTCTTCCGCAGTGAATTCGTTTTCGGGAATAACCTGATATAATCTTCCTCCAACAACAATAGTCTCTGAGATTTCTAGTAGTTTAAGTACGGCTTTGCTTTTTGAAATCATTTATGTCTCCTCCGAAGATTACATACTTCACAACAGCACATGCAAAGTCGGATCGCGCTCCGTTGTCCATCAACTGGGCGACAGCTTCAGCGAACATTTCGTATTCGCTGTCTTTCGCGTATTCCGACAACAATAAGACCCCTTTTGACAATCGCCCATTGCGCCCTTTAAAAAGCAGGGTGTGTAACTCCGTCGCTCTTGCCTCTGCGTCAGAATCATTTCTCACGACGAAATGGTAAAGCGCGTGCGCGATCTCATGTCGATAAACATGCCTTGACGACCCCGTTGAACGCTGGTAAACGATAGGGAATCCATTTGCGTCAAACTTAGGGCGGTTGAGTCTTGTCGGTGGCTCTCGATAATCAGAGCGCAACAAAAGCGCGCGCGTATTCGGGTC
This sequence comes from uncultured Planctomycetota bacterium, assembly GCA_902786505.1. GTDB lineage: Bacteria > Planctomycetota > Planctomycetia > Pirellulales > Thermoguttaceae > RUG369. The sequence continues at coordinate 6,540 of CADACS010000010.1, forward strand.
GTAACCGGCGTCCGCTTTGGCGGGTAGGAGGGGACTGTCGACAACCACTTTGTCAATAAAACCGACGGTTCCAAATACATTGCGGAAACGCACAAGCTCGCAATTAAGGTTGTTGGCAACCGAAAGCGGAATTTTGTAGTAGCTCTTATCGGTTTCTATGTGGAACTGATCTTCCAGAAACCGTCTTGCGCCCCAACATGACCACGTCTCTTCATAGCCGTCAGTATACTCAAGACGCGTTCTCTTGTCAAACGTTTCGTTCAGTTCGTCCGATTCTTTAAGTTTTTCGTGATTGATTATACTGGGGTCCTTCATCCTTCTTGCAAGGTCATACTCGTCGGAACGCATTAGCTCTAGCGGGAGTCTTTTTTCCGCTTCCCTCCTATCAACGTCGTCTCCGACGCTTTGAGCGGCGCCTTCCGCGTTGAGCTTCGCGACCTCTTCACGCCACCTCTTAACAACGCTGTTCCCGCTCCTCGGAGTGAAGGCGTAGATATAGTCGCCATATGAATCGTTCCAAACATACTTCTTGCCGTTTAAATACGCGGAATGACGGGTGTGTTTCATATCTCTTTGCCTGTTGGGAATGGGTACTACCTCGAAGCGTTTGACCTCGAACAAAAGAGAATGCGGGTATTATACGGCGATTCGAAGAATTTCAAGGTAGATTTATCCGTTCTTTGAAAAGATTCAAAAACAGTCCGCGCGTTTAAGCGTGTTTTAAGCCTCACAGCGACGCGTTCCGCGTCAGAATGAGAAAATACACAGGGGAGGGGCTAAAAACGCCGCTAAGGGGCGCTAGCGGGGCAGGAATGAGGCAACGAGGGAAAGAGCGAACCCGCCGGAGCGACGAAAGAGCCTGGGGAGAGTCGGAAGAGAGATCGCGACGAGTTCAGCGAAGGCGCGGACGGCGGCGCCGTTTTCGGAACCGGCGTCGACTTCGAAAAGAGATCGCCGGAGGACAAAGAGAGCCAAAATCGCATTTCTTTTTTCTCTTTTCGTTTTTTCTTTCTTTTATATATTTTCTTTCTTTTTATCTTTTCTCTAGTTTTCTTTCAAGACAAACTACCGAATTCCTTACTGGCTATTAAAGCGAAGATTCACTCTGAAGCGTAGATTTTAGTTTAAAGCTTAAACCAGAGCTTTTTACTCTGAAGCGTAGCTTTTCTCTAGATCCGCGCGCGAGACGCGAAACTTATAATCGCGCGTTGGATTAGTTTTGAGTTATAGATTAGCTTTTGTAATATTGCGCGTTTGCGAAAAATTTTCTTCGTGTTCGGCAAGAAAAAGAGTCGAGAAGCCCCGCGCACACGTTCGCGCGCGTTCGCAGAAATCGCGCTTAAAAGTCGATTGAAAAATTTTTTCCCGAAAAAACGCCAATTTTTACGCAAAATCGACTTTTTTTGTGGATTAAAGAGTAGAGAGAAAGTTTTTTCATCGCGCGCGAGGAAAACAAAAATCATGAGCAGACGTTTTGGCGAGAAGAAAGCGATACCGGTAAAGCGGCTCCGGAAGGCGACGCCGCAGGAGAAAGAGTTCATCCGGCTCGGGAACGACTTCGACGACGAGGACGACGACTTCGCGCCGGAGCGCGACCGCGCGGTCAAGCGAATCTCGAAGATTTCAGACCGCAAGATCGAAGAAGCGACCGACCGCGTAATCATGGGCGAGTCGATCGGCGCGCTTGCGAAAGAACTCAACGTAACGGAAGAGGCGCTGGCGAAGAAAATCAAGACGTACGTCGGGATGCGCTATATGCGCGAGTGGCAACAGTCGGTACGGTTCGATTGTCTTCGCGCCGAGCTGATACTTAAACGGAGTCTAACGGACTTCGTTGAGAGCGGGAACGTCGGTAGCGGCAAACTGGCGCTAGAAGTCCTGAATTACCGCGCGAAAGTCCTGAGTTTCGGCGCCGTTAATCCGCAAGAGCAGTCGATACGCGTCGCCGGACTAACGCAAGAGCAACTTTTCAACGCGATCTTGGAACAGCTCTAAATGGAATTGTTCGACCTCCCCGGGAACGTCAGACCGGCGCCGAAGACGAACAAGGCGCGCGAGGCGTTCATAGCGCACGCGGCGAAAGTCCTGAATAAGCGCTACCCGAAGCTATCGAAACGCGCGCGCGTCGAGAAACTGAAACGCTTTTGCGCGCGCGACGACGTGGCGCCGTTCCTCGACGCGCTTGAGAATCAGGCGTTCCTGAATTTCGTGCCGCGTCCTGACGACCCCGCGAACTTTGATCAGCAGGCGAGCTTCTGCTTTAATCGCGACCCCGTGAGTTTCCTCATCGGCGGGAACGCGGCGGGAACGACGGAAGCTGCCGCGTACAAGACCGCGCTATTCGTCCTCCGACAGCAAGAGGCGCCGCGTCCGGACACGCCGTTCTGGATTCTGTCGAACACGTATCAGCAGGTTTGCGCGACGTGTTGGCAAGAAAAGCTCCTGGGGCACGGGCACATCCCGGAACAAGAGATCGATTGGTCGCGCGTCTCGTGGATTAGTCGCGCGAAAGGCTGGCCGGAATCCGTTCCCCTGAAACCGTGGAAGAAATCGCACAGGACGAACTGGCGGCTCGAGTTCAAATCCTACGGACAAGGACGGCAGGCGTTGCAAGCGCGATCGATCGGCGGCTTCTGGTTTTCAGAACAGTTCCCGCAAGACGTGTTCCTGGAAGTCCTGCGCGGATGCCGCGAATACATGTTCCCTGGCGGTCAGTTCGCAGAGTTCACTCCGATCGACCCGACGTTGTGTCTCTGGGTCGAAAAGATCATGGAGTCGCCTCCGACCGGCTGGGCGTTTTACCGGGCGAACACAAAGAAGAACAAAGAGAACCTCGCGGACGGCTGGTACGATCAGTTCTTCGCGTCCGTATCCGACGAAATGCTCGCGACGCGCATGACCGGCGCGCTGGCGACCTACGAGGGCGTGATCTATCCGTCCTTTAATCCCGCGATCCACGTGATCGACCCGCCGGAGATCCCCTTCGGCGTTCGTCATTACCGCGCGATCGACTGGGGCGCGAGCGCGGAACACCCGTTCGTGTGCCTCTGGGGCTACATCGACGGGGAAGGCGTTTGGACGATCTACGACGAGTATTGGAGCATAGACCAGACGAGACTGTTGAGCGATCACATTCAGGAGATCGAAGAGCGTTCCGTCGCGTGGGGCTACCCTACGGAACATCGCGAACAGAATCCGTTTTACGGCGCTTTATACGCCGACCCGTCGCGTCCGGACAACCTCGCGGCATTCAACGCCGAGGGCGTGTGGATTGAGCCGGCGTCGAACGACGTCTTTAAAGGAATCGAGGCGGTTCGCGTCGCGCTGAAAGTTCAGCCGCCGAGGAATGAGCCGCGCTTGCGTATTTCGAGCCGTTGCGTTCACCTCATCGACGAGATGAGAACGTATCGCTGGCGGAAGTCGACGAGCGGGCGCGCGGGGTTGCTCAATCCCGCCGTCGCGGCGCCGGCGCCTCTTAAACGCGACGACGACACGGTTGACGCGCTTCGCTACCTGATTTACTCATACCAATGCCGCGCCGGCGTCGCCGCTCCGGGAGAAGCGACGCGTAAATTCAAGCGCGAATGGGAAGGCGCAGTTTGGGGAGGACGATGACATGGGCTGGGGAAAACTACTGAACTGGTTCAAACGTGGCGAAAAGAAGCCGAAGAAAAGCGTAATCGAACGATCGACCGCGCGGCCGTCGGCGGAAGACTTCGCGAATCTCTCCGCAAATATCGTCCCGGAAAAGAACTGGGACGCGCTCCACGTCGCGCGCCCGTTGACTCCGGCGGACAAAGAATACTGGACGAGACTTAACGCCGAGATTCAAGCCGCAGAAATGCGCGCGGCTGAAATGAAAGCGGACGAGGAGAAGGAGCGGCGCCGGCGCTCCGAGGACAACGAAGACGCGTCCGCGCGTTCCTCCGCGTCGTTGCCTGAGGAGCGCCGGGAGCCGTCTCAACCGGTCGATCGGTGGTTGTCGGAAGGCTACTTCAAAATCGTCGACGCGTCGTCGAACGTCTACGCGATCAAATACGACGTTCAGAGCGCGAACCTCTACGTCCAGTTTCAACACTGGGATCCGTCGATGGAATACGACGAGCTAAGCGGCGAACCTGGTCCGATCTACGAATACGGCGGGGTCAGTCTCGCCGAAGCGCGCGCCTTCTACCTTGCCGCAAGCAAAGGGGAATGGGTCTGGGACAATCTCCGCGTTCGCGGGACGTTCTCCGGACATCAGAAACCGTATAAGCTCGTCGCGATTTCGCAGGGATATTTACCGCGCAAAGCGACGTGGAATTACAAGAACACGGGCCAAGAGTGGTTCGTTCAACGCAAGATGTGGACGAAAGACGGCGGCGCGATCGTCTCGCAATTGCCAACAGCTCCGGCGCGCGGGTTCCCTGGGGGCGTAAAACCCTTCAGGGCGCGCCCCGACAACGGAAGACCGGACAACGGAAGACCAAGAGGCTAGAAATGAAAGAGATCAATCTAGACGGGAAAATCGGCGACGAAATCGCCTTGCGCAACGGCGATCATACGCTCGTCGTGAAGATCGCGCCGGACGGGATCGTCCCCGATCTTGTCGGCGCGTTCATGCGCGCGCTCGCGATCGACTCTTACGCGATCTCGATCGCCGCGAATCGGGCGTATCATCGCGGTCTCAACGCCGGCGAACTCAACCGCGCGACGTTCGCGCGCGTTCGCGATAAAGTCTTCGCGTCGATCGTCGCGCCGTCGGAAGAGACCGACGCGGAAGAGACGGAAGAGAAAACGAAGAAACGACGAGCGAAAGCTGAGGCGTGATTATGCGAACACCCATCATGAGCGCGGGCGCTCTTTTCACCGCTTTTCTGGTAGCGTCCGCAACCTCCTTAGCGGTCGATTTCCGCCGCGCTGACGCGACGTTGAGCGACGTTCACGCCGCGACTTGCCGCGTCCGCGTTAGCAATGCGCGCGGGACTGGGATTTTCAACGGCTACAACGCCGAAGGCACGCGCGCTTACGTCTCGACGAACGATCACGTAACGAGCAATAATCGGACGTGTTACCTCGACTTCTGGACAAATTCCAAGATGGAGACGGTCGCGGGAACGGTCGTTTACAAGTCGCGAAACGATCAAACGGGTCGCGACTTCTCGATTATCGAAGTCGACGCGGAAGCGTTAAAGAAGATCGATCCGCCGTACATTCCGATGAAGGCGATGAAGCCTGAGCGGCTCGCCGGTCGCGCGTTCTTGTCGTCCGGATGTCCCGACGGGAGGTTTGATCAAGGCTGGCGGGGCACGATCGAACGAATCGAAGGCAATATGGCGATCTTCTCGCCTCCTCCCGTCCCCGGTCAATCGGGGTCGGGGATTTGCGTCGTCGACGGCGGCAAAGTCTACGACGTCGCCAAGCTAACGTATCTACTCGGGGCGAAAGGACTCGACGAGTCGAAAGGCGGCGCGTTGCCGCTCGCCAACTTAATCGGCGCGATACAACGGTCGAGGACGAATTACACGATCACGCCGGTCGCCGATTCGGCGGCGCCGCGCCTGCTCGCGTTCACGTCGAAAGATTGCCCGGCGTGCGCGAAGACGGCGCCGGGGCTCGACGCGGCGGAATTGTCCGACGGGTTGGTGGTGGAGCGCGTCGACGCGCTCGCGGAAGACGGAGCGGCGATCGCGCGGAAATACGGCGTCGTCGAGATACCGACCTATCTTGCGGTCGACGGCGACGGCGTGGAACTCGCGCGCGCGAATTACGACGAGATCGCGCGTATCGGCGCGCGGGAAGCCGCGAATAATCTCATTACGCGCGCGGCGGTCAAGATCAAACCGAAGACGACTCCGGTTCCGGAGCCGCTTGAATTAGAGATTGACGACGAGCCGCTCGACCGGCGTTACAAGCTGGGCGAAGACAACGGGATCTTGGTGTCGTCTCCTGGGGAGATCGAAAAGACGATAGCTGTATACATAACGGATCCCGAGTCTTACGACTTCGACGCGGAGCGCGTCGCCGCGACTTCGGCGCCGGTCGGACTCTTACAAGACCTCTTGCGCGACGACAGAGACGGCGAGGAAGAAGCGCCGGAACCAACGCCGATTATTCCGCGCCGTCGCGACGTTCCGGAAGAGGAGAAGGACGCGCGCGGCGGTATCGGTTCGCGCGCGATCGACGCGCTGGCGGACAAGCTCGGCGCAAAGATCGACGCAGGAATAGATCGCGCGGGAGCGCAGATCGCAAACGGGCTAAAGGACGCGGGGGACGAAATCACGGAACGAGTAGAAACGACTGTAAAGACGCAGACGTCGAGTATCTGGCGACGGATTCGCGCGCGCGTGATTGTTTTCGCATTGCTAATCGTAGTAATTGGGACGATCGCGGCGCGCGCCGTCGCCTCTTTTGCGCGCGCGACCGTCGAACGGATTCGCGCCATAGCGCAGATTGCGCAGACCGCTAGCGGCGCGCCGACAAGTCCGGGAAGAAAGAAATGACGTTCAGCGAAATGAAAGAGATTTTAGGCGCGGTCAAACTCGCGCTCGAATGCGGGCTAATCGCCGTCGCGCTCATTGCGATGAACCGCGCGTCGACTAGCCGTGAAGAAGCTCTGGAGACGTTGACGAAGACTCGGGAAGTTCTAGCCGTCGCGGCGCAAACGATCGAAGAAAATCGCGTTCCGGAGGAAATCGCAGAAGGAATTACGAATGACGCACACGTTCTCAACGCTCATTGAAAAGACGTATGAAGACAAACATCTCATTGTTCTCACGTTGCAATGCTCGACGGAAAACGAGCTTCTCGACTCTCAAATCGACCTTGCGCGCGACATGGCGAAAAATATCCTTCAGCAGACGGGAGCGACCGTTTCCGCGACGTCGACCGCGTTTCGCTATCGCACGCAAGGGGACGGAGTCGTGCGTTTAACCGCCGAAGTTGAGGACGCGGAGACCTGAGCATGGCGACGATTCTCATAACGAGCGCCGCGAACTCGGGGGACGGCACGCTTCGCGCCGCGTTGGCGAACGCGTCGAGCGGCGACGTCGTTCAACCGGACGCGACGACCTTTCCCGCAGGGACGCTTTGCGAAATCACGCTCGCGTCGTCCCTCACGTTCCCGGAAGGCGTAACGGTGGACGGCGCGCAGACGCGGATCGTCTTGGACTGCTCCGGAATTAGTTCCGGAGTCTTTACGTTTCGCGACGCAACAACGCTTCGACGCGTCGACGTTCTTCAGTTTGCCTCGAACTCTACGGGAAGCGCGATCTGGCTTTACGGCGCGACGACCTTTGACGATTGCGCCTTCTATGGGAACTCGGCGGCGCGCGGGGTCTTTTACGTCCGGAACGGCGCGACGCTTAACGCGACCGATTGCGTTGTCGCCGGGAATTGCGGCACGAACGACGCGGCGGTCTGCTATTACGTTTCGTCGACCGGTTCTCACGCGACCTTTACGTCGTGCACGCTCGTAGGGAACGTTTCGTCGACGGGAGCGCTGTGGAACGTGGAGCCGGAATTAGTCGACTGCAAGCGAACGACGGACGGAATGATCGCGCCTCCTCCTGAGAGTTACGCGTTTGAAACGTGGACGGACGAAGCGTGGAAGGCGTGGAATTTAGGCGTGGCTTTCAAAGAAGCGGCGGAAGCCTTTAATCTCGGTTATTTCAGCGCGGTCGACGTTGCCGTAGGGTATCTTCAATGAAATCGATAAGCGTTCAGATTAACGACTCGCCTAAACTGTACTTTCTCCTGAAGGACATATACGGAGAAGCGCTCGCGCTCGAACGCGCGGATTTTGACTCTCTTTCGTACAGCGTCGTTAAGATACAGGGCGGCGTCGAGTATCCCGTCGACGGCTTTTCAAAGATCACAACCGGGCTTGTCTGGTATCCGAACGCGCAAGAGTACCCAGAGAACATTAAGGGGCTTACGTCGGCGGAGAAGGAAGAGGGATACAACTTGATCGTCTTCCCATACGACGACGTGGACGGCGCTTGGAAGTCGCCTTTCAATGAAGCGAACGCGACGTACAACCTAATCGTCGAGCTAGCTTATTTCATGAACGACGCCGCGCTTACCGGCGCCTCTCTCTACGAGCGCTCGTATCGCGTGAGAATTACAACGGGGAACAACTAACGATGGACGATCGCTTACTATCGGAACGCGCCGTCGACTTAGAGACGATCGCCAAGGCGGTTTCCCAACGCCTTTCTGAGTCGTTGAAATCGGGAGAGCGTCTCGACAACGTGGAAATGGCGACGTTCCCACTGCCTCACGTCGCGACTTTCCAAGGATTCGCAAACACGCTCGCGAAGACGTATTGGACGACGGACGAGGCGATGAAGAACGCGTGGGAAAACGCGCGCTTCATGAAGAACGACCTCGCCGTTATGGAGTGCGTGGAAATGCGGCGTCGTTCCGTCGCGCTCCTCGAATGGCGCGTTGTCCCCGACAACCCCGACAATCAAGCGCAAAACGACGCCGCAAGCGCGGTCGAAAAGATCATTAAACGCACGCCGCGCTTTATGCAATTGAGAGAGAATCTGCTCTACGCGCTCTGGTACGGGAAATACGGCGCGCAATTGCAATGGGGACGCGCGCTCGTCGACGGGGAGCCGCGATATTACGTCCGATCGTGGATCCCGGTGAACGGCGACAAGATCGTTTACAAGACGCTGGAAGGCGCGCCGTATGAAGAGGAACGCGTCGGCATTCGTATCGGATACGCGCAAGGCGCTCTCGAAGAGAAATACGACGGACAGATCGGACCGACCGATCGCGGACTAGCGTACTTCCTAACCGACGAACAACGCGATCGGTTCATTATTCACCATCACATGATCGAGGACGGCGACTACGACGACCCGTATAGCGGCGGTTCGATCTACGGAGTCGGCATTCGTTCGCGCATCTTCTGGACGTGGTATCTCATGAAGGAGACGCTCGCGTGGCTAATGGAGTACATTGAGCGATCCGCGACCGGGTTTGAAATCTGGTATTACCCGGCGGGAAACGAACGCGCGCGCGACGCGATTAAGAAGGCGGCGGAAGATCGCGTCGGACACAGCGGCAATATCGTCCTCGTGCCTCAAATGGAAGGGCAAAGCGGCCCGTCGTACCAAATGCAACGCATTGAACCGTCGATGAGCGGCGCCGAAGTCTGTATCTCTATCGTCAAAGAGTTCTTCCAACATCAGATCAAACGATACATTCTAGGGCAGACGCTAACGACCGAAACCGGCGCGACGGGGCTAGGGTCGAACGTCGCGACAATCCACCTTGAGACGTACTTGCAGATCATTAAATACGACGCGATCAACCTTGAAGAGACGTTGACGCGCGATCTCGTGGAGAAGATTCGCAAGTTCAACTTCCCTGAACTCGAAGAAAACAGCCTCTATTTCAAGATCGAAACGGAAGAGATCGACCATCACGACAGGTTGCAGTCGATCATGGCGCTTTACAACATGGGCGCGCCGATCTCTACGGAACAAGCGTTGTCCGCAGCCGGAATGACGATGCCGAAGGACGACGAAGACAAACTAATTAACCCGGCGGTCGAGTCCTTTAGGGCGAACAACCAACAAGGCGCGCAAGGCGGTGGCAATCCGCTCGCGCAACTCCTCGGCGCCGGAGGCGGGGGAGGACAGTCAGAACAAAGCGAAAGTCCCCAAAAAGAGCAGTCTGAACAAGAGCGCGCTGAACCGCAACAGCAAGCGCACCCACAACGCGGAGAATAGATATGGAAGCGTTAGTTATTACGAGCGACGATCTCGCTGAAATCCCGTTTGCAAGCGAAGCGTTCGACGACTTGCCGGTCGCGTCGACAACGAATCCGGACAAGATATTCAATTCAAACGACTACGAACTCTATGAGAACGTCCCGGTCTTTATCGAGCATACGCGCACGTTAAAGTCTGGCCGCACGCTGACGTTCGGACGCAAAGAGCTTGAAAGCGTCGTTGCGCGCTCGAATCAGCGTATCGACGAGACCGGCGACTTTGCGCCGGTCGTCATCGGGCACACGAGCGACGACCCGGACGCGCCGAAGCCGCCGAAAATCGGCTGGGCGGGCCCGTTCCGTCTCGGCTGGCTGAGCGACAAGCGCGACAAATTGGCGATCCTCGCTGATTTCAGAATCGACAAAGACAAAGTTGGACTTCTCAAGGAGTACCCGCGCCGAAGCGCGGAGCTTTGGGCGGAAGACGATTATGCGGACATGTACCTCGACCCTATTTCTCTACTCGGCGCGGACACGCCGTGGGGCGATATGGGCGTGCTGTACGCGAAACAAAACGGCGGGGTTGAGAAGATTTGCTATTCGATCGCGCCGCAAGCGCCGGGCGCTTACAACGTCGGCGGGTTACCGAAGCCGGTTTCCGGCTGTAAAGACAAATGCAAAGAGAGGTATGCAATGAGCGATTACGACGCGCTATCCGGAGATCAACGGCAAATAGCGCAAACGATCGTTAAGGCGATCTTCGACTCTCCTGAGTTCAATTACATTCGGCGACAGATGAAACGAGACGCCGACGACGTAGCGGAAGACGGATTGGACGAAGATCAACTTGGGCAAGACTCGCCGGGCTTTGACGCGTCGCAAGGAGACGAGACGGCGGGACGCGTCGACGTCGCGCCGCAAGCGGAACGCGTTCCGGAAGAAGACGACGACAAGGCGCGTTACGACGCGGCGGAAGAAATGGGCGCGGAACAAGTCGACTACGCAGGCGCGGACGACGACGAGACTGACGAAGACTTCGGCGATGACGAACCCGACGACGAGTCTCTTGACGATCCCGACGACGCAGGGAGCGGAGCGAGTCTTATCGACGACGCGAACGAAGAACCAACTGACGATTACGGGGAATACGACGACACAGACGACGTATACGACCCCAACGAAGACGAGGATATTACCCCCGTCTACGACGACGACAATTACGAGGAAGACGACGTTGACGGCGTTGACGACGACGACCTTTATGAAACCGATAACGACGGAGACACTGTTATGAAACTCAGAGAGAAAGTCGCGGAATTGGAGATGAAGATCCAGCGACTCGAAAAGGCGTTTGACTACACGACCGATAAAGTCGTCTCTCGCGAACGCTATTCCCGCTTGCGTTCGTTGCGCGGCTCTTACGTCTTTGACGAGCAAAAGGAGCGTGAACGTTGCAAGTACAACAAGATGTCGGACTCGCAATTCGACGCGCGTTGTCGTGAAATCCAAACGAACTATCGGCGCGTTCCGACTGAAATCAACATCCCGGGGCGTCTGGTCTCCGGCGCGCCCGCGCAATTCGCCGAACGTCCCGGCGCGATTCAGTACTCGAAAGAACGCGCCTCGGAACTGGAACGCGCCGTTGCGAAACGCGCGGAAGAGAACGCGCAACGCGGAGTCTATCAGCCCTCTGAACAGATTCGCGCGGAACTTGCCAAACAATTCGACTAGCGAAAGGGTTTAAATCATGGCGAACATTACGCAATACGTCGCGGGCGGCAATATCTACCCGTGCCGATTCATAACGCAAAGCTCGGCGGCTCCTTTTACCGTCAATCAGGCGGACGACACGTCGACGTTGATCGTCGGGATCGCGGCGGAAGGAACGTCCGTCGTTCCGATCGACGGATACACGAACGCGTCGAGCGTTTACGCCGCGACGGAAGGGCTCGCCGTTCCTTACTGGGGCGAACACGACGAGTGCCTCCTTGAAGTCGCGGAAACGTGCGACGCCGGCGCGCTCTTGTCCCCCGACGCGAACGGCAAAGGCGTCGTTTCGTCGACCGCTGGCGCGCCGATCGGCGCTCGCGCGTTGGAACCGGCGACCGCCGCAGGTCAGAAAATCCGCGTCGCCGTTGAATTTCAACGCGTCGTTTCTTAGTCCTCGATTGAAAGGGAACCGCTTATCATGGCAATCACTCCTCAATATCCATCTGGGTACAACACATATGTGCCCAATACGCAAGCGACCAATAACCTGATTATTGACTTCGCGCGCAATATCGATCAATTCAAGCTCAATCAGTACACTCAGACGATTAAGGTCTCTGAAAACGTCGGAATGTACACGCGCATGACAAACGAGGTCTGCTCCCGGTTTCTGAACGGGAACGACAGCGTTTGGGCGGACGCGACGGAACGACCGCTCGGGAACCAAAATCTCGAGTCGTTCGCTAATGAAACGTACCGAACGATTCGACGAACGTTCCCGGTTACGCTCGGCTATCTCGCTTCGCAACAAGCGTCGTGGAATATGACCGCGCAATATCAGCGGATTCTCGGCACGCAAGCGATGACGGCGCGCTCTTGCCTTGTCGTCGACGCGCTCCTCGACGCGAGCGCTTACGACGCTTCTCACGTGTTCAACGTAACGACGAAATACGGCGCCTGGAACGAGTCGCTCACCGCTAGCGGCTACATTAAGCAGACGATCTACGACGCGGTGAACACGATTCTAAAAGACACGCTCGGGTGCGTTCAGCAAAAAGACCTCATGCTCGTTATTAGCGCGGAAGCCGCCGCGAAACTCATGCAGTCGCAAGAGATCGTGGATTACATCAAAGGCTCTCCCGACGCGTGGAAAATGACGACCGGACAACTCGCTAGCGGGCCGTACGGACTCCCGGAAACGCTCTACGGTCTGAAAGTCGTCGTCGAAGACGGCGTTAAGGTTACCTCGAAAAAAGGCTCGGCGCGCGCGACCGACTGGCTCTGGCCGAAAGACAAGGCGGTTATCGTTTCGCGACCGGGCGGCATTACGGGCATGCAAGGGCCGAACTTCTCAACGTGCGTCATCTTTGCGCGCGAGGAAATGACGGCGGAAACCTTTGACGACGCGAAGAACCGACGCACGATTCTCTCGGTTACGGAAGACTACTGCGCGAAAGTTATCGCGCCGGTTTCCGGCGTCGTGCTTACGAATCTATTCTCGGCGTCGTAGTCATGACCTTTACTGCGGACGACATGATCGCGCGATTCGACGCGCGGATGCTGACTCGTCTATGTTTCGACGACGACCAAGCGCACCACGCGTCGGAGCTTGCCAATTCGTCTATCTTACGCGCCGCGCTCGACGACGCGTCCGGCGAATTAAAGGCGGCTCTGACCGTCGCGGGAATGTACGACGAGAAACAACTGAACTCATTAACAGCCGAATCGCAAGCGCTCGCGAAGAGGATCGTTTGCGAACTAGCCGCCGCGTTTCTGTACTCGCGACGCGGCGGAGAAGCTCGTGAAACGGTTGAACAATTGCGAACGGGCGCGGAAACGTACCTCGACCGTTTGCGAAAAGGCGAACGTCTCTTTTCTATTGTGAATAGCGACGTTAAAGAAGAAGCCGGTCGCCCAGAACTGTTGGAGCCGACGCGCGTGGAACTGGAGAACCTCAACGGGATAACCCACCGCGCGCGAACCTACTTCGGCGGAGTCGGCGACCGATTGCATAAAAGAAATAGTTAGAGGTGATCTATGATTATTTGTGTAGACGGACCCGCGCATATCTATATCGGCGCGGCGAATTGTGGGGCTCCTCCCGCCGCCGTGGCGGATGTGAAGGCAACAGCCTCTAAGGAACTTGGGATCACGGAAACCGGCGTGCAAGTCTCGATTCAGAACATGACGCACCGCGTCAATTCCGACGACATGGGCGGTTCCGAGGGCAACCCTACAGAACTACTCTTTATGGGCGCGCAGGCGTCGATACGCGGCGTCTTGGTGAAGTATAACTCACTCGCCGTAGCCGATATTCTCACTGGATTGTTCGGCATGACGAACGAAGGCGATCTTATTCTGCCGGGAACGCCGGTGTTCTCTAGCGGACATGGATGTTGCCTTTTTGTCGAAGGTTTCGCCTCGGCTTTTTATTTTCCGCGTTGCGAGATGACTTCGCAACCGCGCGAGTTTAACGTCAGCACGACGGAGCGCAAGACGTCGTTCGGCTTTACCGCGTACCCGAGCTATCGAACAGTTGAGAATCAACCGGTTCCGTATTTGTTCTGGAAATTCACAGGCGGCGCAGGGTCGATGTACGAACCGCTTTGCAATGTTCCTGACAATACCAGCTACGGCGGTAGCCTTGGCTAACTAGCGCATTCAAAACGACGGAGGAACGCAATGTTTTTATTTGATCTACTCAAAGCCCGGAAACGCGCGCGCCGACAGAGTTACGACTTTCGGCGCGGCGTTTATTATTACGAAACCACGGACGGCGTGATTATTCGCGCCGACCCGCTACAAACGTACGCGAAGCTCAAAGAGATCGGGTTCGACGTGCTTACGGAAGAAATAAACGGCGCGCTCGCGGGGAATGAAAAGAAGATACGTTCCTTTACGGACGGCGTTTGCGCCGCGTTCGGAGTCGTTCCATACAACGCGACGCTCAACGCTGGCGTTACGACGCTCGATTGCGTGCGTCTGTACCTCGGCTTCTACTCATTCCTCGCAACCCTAAAAAAAAATGTTATCTTCTTGCACGATTTTGTGCCGCGTTTGGAGGAACGCCTAGCGAATATTTACGCGTCGCCGGGCGCAGTCTCGGAGTTGAAGACCCCAGACTCTTCCTCGTCGGAATCGACCTCAACCTCGCCGGAGCCGCCGCAACCGCCGGACTCGCCGTCTTCTACGGAGCAAGCGGCGCCTTCAACGGATTCAATCTAGACCTCTACAAGGCGTATTACGGTCGCGACGACGAATACATCCAAGCTCGTTACGAACTCTGGAAAGAAATGAACTCTTGGGAACGCGATAATGGCTGAGCAACCTAAAAGCAACGGCGGCGTCGGCGCCGATCTCTCTAATACGCCTAATTTTGACAACGCGGGGAAGGACGTTGCCAAAGAGGTTGACTATTCCAGCGCGGGTGCGGAGAAAGAGAGGATTGTAGAAGAAGTAAGAGAAGCGATTCGGTCGCACATAGCCGGAAACTACAATCGGCTGAAAGGTAATTTCCTTGGTAAGGTGGGTCAAGGGAAATCCAGAGAATACAGTCTTGAATGGCTCGTCGATTCGTTAGTTGCCACGCTCCGTTTGCAAGCCGAAGACTCTCTAAGACCTATAATCGACAAAGAATGGATGGAAAACAATTGGGACGACCACAAACAACTCTTATTCAGACATCTTTCTCGCGTAGATGCAGACGAAATCGCCAAGGATTACGTCTATTCAATGCTTTTTGATAAAAACGGCGAACCTACGGACGACCTTCGTGAATTTGTTTTCACTACGTTTATGCCAGACATACGAAAGGGATATGAACCTCAGTACAGCCGAGAGGAATATAAAAAATATATTCCAGAGTCTTTTTCCAAAAATCAAAAGGCAAAGGTTCTGAAATATGTCGACGAACTTTACGACGTGCTAGAATCTCATCCCCAAGACTCTCAATCTGACGTTGTTCCCGAACCGTCCCAATCGGCTGACAACGCGCAACAGTCGCAAGCAGAGTCAGAGATCGGCGCCGACCTAGCGGACGTTCCGTCCGCTCCGGAAGCAGGCGCCGTCGTTAGCGACGTTCCAGAACCGCCGCAACCGGCGGAGAGCGCACAGCCTCCCATGCCGTCAGAGAGTCAAGCGCCAGCGCAAGAGCCTGCGGACGCTATCGGGCAAGAGGTCGACGATCAGGTCAAAAGCTTTTTGGACAGCATATACGACGAAGCGGTAAAATATGCGACCGTTAAAAAACCTCGTAAGGATAGTTTTGACAGTTTTATTTCAGATCTTCCATTTTATCTGACAACCGCCCTGAAGAAGAGAAAAATAGGCGGAAAAAACCGAGAAGCCAAAAACGAAAGGGCGCAAAAATATATCCTGTCTCGATACTTCGACGAGCATGGCGAACCGACGAAAGAGTTGGAAAAGCTGATAGAAGAAGTTCAACCGATATGGCCTAATAGCAACGTCGAGTTTGACGTTGAAACCTTTAGAAATCAAATTCCCGCCTGGTTTGGAACGGACGCAAAAGACAAAGCGATCCGTCTATTCCGCGAGTACGCAATCGCTCAACTGGAGAACGGAACCGCTCAGTCCGCGCCTTCTACGCCAAGTCCTAACGCCAATCCGTCCCCGTCGCAGAACCCTGCGGAAGAAAATCCTGGTTCGTCGATAAAAATCCCCGACTTCATTGATTTTGCATATCACAAAGACAGTCTTGGCTACGAGCCGTTCGACGTAACCAAGATGAAAAAAGAGCCGGAATACGGCGAAGGCTCCGCGACGGCGGAACACGAAGACAACCGAAAGCGAACGCAGGCGTTTGCGGAGTCGTTTTTGGAAGCCAATCCGTTTGCGTCAGACCGGCGCATTCGGCAGGAGGCGCGAAAAAACGGGGTTGATATTACCGCTACAAAATGGCTCGACGCGGTGCGCGAAAGGATTTTCTCGGCAACCGGGTTCGCCCCGACTCCGGCGCAACAGCAAATCGGCGACGCGCTGTACAGTCTGCTTGACAATCTTAACGCGGACGATGAAACGCGTTCGCAGTACATCCTCGATCTTGAGACGCAAGGAGCGATCTTCGATCGTCAACCGACGAAGGCGGGGTTCTTTGATCGTCATATTAAGTCGTCGGAATACAACAAACGCAAGGAAGCCGTCGAACAAGAGCTAGTCCAAAAAGAGTCGAGACAGAAAACCGTACTCGGCGAAATGCAGACGGCGGCGGCAAACGGCGACAAGGAAGAGGTCGAAAGGCTTCAGAAGGAACTGAAAGAGCTTCAAAAGGAGATCGCCAATCTCAACGCAACGTTTCAGAGATTAAGGCTCGGTTTCAAGGACTTCGACACGCCTAAAGAAAAAGCGGACGACTACGCTGGAAAAGCGAAAGAGTTAATGGAGGAGCTTAAAAGCGGGATCGACTCTATGACGGGGCAATGGAAAGGTGAAAAACCAATGTCTCCCGAACTTGAAGCCTATGTTAGAACGGACGACGAAGGGAAACGGCGCCGGATTCTAGGAGGAACGAAAGGGCGCGATCGACAAAACGAAGACGAATTGATCGCACAATATATCGTCGGCGAAGAACAAAAGAAAGAGCGTCAGAAGTTCCAAAAGAAAGCGGAGAAAGAGTACAGACGATACCGATACGCACAACGCGGTGAAAAGATTGGCGGCGCGATCGGACGCCCTCTCGCGTGGCTTGGGGACACACTACAGAGAAGCGGAAGTTACTTCGAAGGGGAATTCTCCGACGATTTATCTCGCAAAGCTCAGGAAGAGCGTATGCTTGGCGCGTCAACAGGCCGAAGAACGCGCGGCAAAGTGAAAGGCTGGATTAACGACTCCTTAGCGTATGGGTCTCGTTCGTTAGGGAGCGTAGAATCCGGTATTGGCAAGTTTTTTTCTGCCTCAAAAGGTGTGTTAGGAAAAGTCGGCGGCGCGATGGGGACGGCGGCGGGCGCTCTTGCCGGCCCTGTCGGCGCTGTTATTACAGCGATCACCGCCGTTGTTACCGCGATTAAATGGGGAGTCAAACAGATCGACGCGTCCGTTCAGAAGGCGTTTCAATCCGCGCCGTTTAACGGAAGAATTGCGGCGGCTAAAATGCAGTACGAAGGAGAAGAGTTCTCACGAAAACAACGTTTTGCGGCAGGCACGGAGGAGTCTAGCGTTGAACTGATTGAGGCGTGGAGCAAACTTCGAGAAGAAACGTTGGAGATGAGAATTGCATGGCGCAATTTAATAAACACGCTTTTAGAGATTGGAACTAAGCTTTTAGGCGCTCTAGCAACGTTTGATGAATCCTTTGGGCACGTTACAAAGACAGTTCAAGCAGTCGTTAAAGGACTTGACTATCTATGGGGAGCGTTAGAACGATTTGTCAAATGGCTTGATTCCGATGAACAAGGTGAGGAAGGTGAACAAGGGAAAGAAAACGAACAAGGGAAAGAAGGCAAGCAAGGAGAAGAAGACAAGCAAAGTGGGGAAGATGAACAAGGGAAAGAGGGGAAGAAAAAGAACAGGTGGTTTAAGAAAACCTTGAAGTCGGTTAAGGACGCCGCTATGCGTGCTGCCGCTGTTATGGTGAACCCACTTGGCGCGGCCCATGACTCCGTAGAAGCCACAATTGAATACGCAAAGCAACCTAGTCAAGGAGAATTAGCGGAGCTAGGAGTTCAAAATGGAATATTGATGAACCATGTTATAGCTAGCGGCAATCTTGCAAGAAAGTTCTACGAGACTGGTGAGATCGACGACGAACTCTACCAGAAATCTACATACGCCTTTGACGGTCTTACAAAGGACGACCTGGTTAAATATCTTAACGACGAATCGAACCGAGACGAAATTGAGGACGTGATCGCTTTTCGGGACAAACTCGCAGGCGGCAAATATTGGCAAGGGTACAAGAGTCTCGAAGGCGGCGCTCCGGCGACCGACGAAACAATTAACGACGTTTTAAAGACGTTGCAAAACATCTATGTTCAGAACTTAAAAGATTACGAAGAACTCGTCAAAACAGCGAACGCAACAGAAGAAACAGCGGAAAACACGCGCGAGAAGTTGGATAAGAATCACGCAATAACCGAAGGCCCTCTCTGGGACGCTCTCATGCGTAGCGCAAACAAGTACAACCCGACGGGCGCCGGGACGGAGGCGGCAAACGACGCAGAATGGGGCGAACCGTCGCGACAATACGGACGTTTCGCCGCTGAAGGCGCGCGTCAACAGAATTGGGGCAGGAGATAGTCTAATGCACGTCGTGTACAACGGAGTAACGATCTATCGCGCCATGACGACCTCTTGGGAGGAGACCGTCGAATACGATAGTTCCGGAATGAATATGATCGGCAACACGATTAGAATGTCGTTCGAGGGCACGGTCTTCCCTTTGCGCCTATTCCAGAATCCAACGCTTTTTCTCCCGTCGCCGAACAACACCAATATCGGGCTTCTCACAGACGCCGGAGGCGAAAACGCCGTAACGAGTTCTTTCAACTACCGTCTCAATGTGCTGTTGCGGCAACTCTCCATGCCGCGCGGCGTGTTCCTAGTGAACGACGACGTTCGCGACGCGCCTATATTTGAGGCGTATCCGCAGTACGACGCTGAAGGGAACCAGCCGAAAATAGGGACTGCCGATTTAGACGATAGGCAAAAACGCAATCTTGACGTCGCAGGCGGTCCGAAACCTGTTTCCTTGTCGGTTCTTCAGGTCGTCAATCAATGCGCGCGAGTCGCCTTTACGATTGAAATACATAAAATCCGTTGTCTCGGCGGCGAGACGTACGCGGACGGCGTGAATCAGCTCGGCGCAAACCCGAAAGACGGGTTTGTCGTTTCCAATCGTTGCTGGACGGAAGAGACGCTCGACGACAACTTCTATACGACGCGCACCTTTACTGGCAAGTTGCGCATTTCGTCGATCGAAAAAAGCGTTCATTTCTATCGTCATATGTATTATCCGCCTCTTGAAGACGGGTTTCGGCGTTCGAGCGTTCGCTTTTCAGAATCGGAAAACGGACTGGAATTGTCTTATACCGTAACGGATAAGCAAGTCCGAATTGCGGCGCCGTACCCAGCGACCGCGTTCTCCGGCAACGTTTCTTACAATATCATCAACGGCGCCAATATGCAGTTCAGCATGAACATTACGATGGTCGGACGACCTGACGCGCCTAAGAAAATGCTAACGGCGCGCGCGGCTCAGGCGGTGCAGAAAAAGCTCGTCGCCGTCGCAAAGAACGCCAACGGGTTTATTGAAAAATACAACATCTCTGAAAACCTTGGCGATCCGCCGTCCGTTTCGGTCTCCGTAAACGTTCAACTCTACGCAAAAACAAAAAGCGCAAATTCAAACTCAAAAGACAAGCCCGACGTCGCTCAACTCTACTCGCCTTGTCTGGATCTTATTGGCGACCCGGTGGAGTTTGAAGAGGAGATGGAGTACGACAATGTTGTTCATGTTTACAACCGTTTCCAATCGAAAAAGCCTGACGCATACGGATACGAAATTTTCAGCGCCTATACGGACGAGACTCAAGCGGACGAAGAACAAACTGGCGAGAGGAATAACGAAGACAAAGAAGGTTCGACAAAGAACCCTGAAGCGTACGGATTTATCAAGTGCATGGCGACCGCGCCGTGCGCGCTAATGAAGCCGGTTACGTCGCAGACAGGCGCGATGACTTCCGAACTTGAGGACTATTCGACGAAAGTCTACAAAGACGAAAGCGACGCGAATTATCCAACGGAACAATCGAACGTCCAAGAGGACGTCTTCGATTATCCTTACAGCGTCTACAAGAGCGATATTACCTACGACGTTGATTTAGCGCGTTTCGTCTTACCTCAGGCGAAACTCAAAGAATCGGAAACCGTCAACGCGGCGGAAACCGCCGAACAAATCAAAAGTAAGACGGCGGAACTCGAAGAGAAGCGCGAACAGTTGGAAACGCTGAAAGAGGAGTCGCAGGACTCCCTTTGCGGAATTACGACGGAGCCGCCGACGGGAGAGAACAACGAGAACAACGAGGGCGACGGAAACGAGAACGCTGAAGGCGAAGACGAACAATCCGAACGAGAAACGCAGATCGAACAATTGAGCGATCAGATCGAAACGCTCGAAAAGGAGATCGCCGACCTTCGCAATAAGATCAGCACGACGCGCGTTATTGAAGTCGCGCGTCCGATCGCTCGCGCGCGCGTCGTTATTGAGGCGGAACGGTTCGGACGCTTGCCGGAAATGCCCGACCCCGACGCGATTATTACGACGTCCGGAGACGATCCAATTATCTTTACGCCCCTTAAACATGAGATCACGCTTTGCGAACCTCGCGCGGCGCGGAATAACGACGGCGTTTCCTACTCTTGCATAGGGACGTATGAATACGTCATGTCTCGCCCATTTAAAAAGGGGGACGAAGTGTGGTTGCTTTCTAATCCGACGTTTCAATCGGAATGCTATTACCCGAAGAAGACGTTGGAGAACGGTACGATTACAAAAGACACGGACGCGCTAACCGCGCTTTACAACGGGACGCAATTAGCGCACGAAGACTTTGCGCCCAAAACAGAAAAGGAAACCCCAGCGTTATCTATGGAGAACTAATAATGAAAATTCGAGTAACAGACAACGGCTTGCCGCGCTCTGTCGCGACGACCGACGAACTCCCGGAAACCGCCTACCTTGGCGCGTTGATTTTCTGCGAAGCCGATTCGACGCTTTACGTCTACAACGGCGAAGAGTTCGCGGCGGTAACGAGCGTTGAAACGGGAGAAACGAGCGGTTCGACAAACGTATCCCAACTGACGGTCTATTCCAAGGTCGGCGATCTGCCGTCCGAGGGTGCGACGGAAGGCGCGTTCGTCTACGTTGAATCGACGAAAGCGCCGTACCTCTATACGGGTTCGGCATGGAAGAAAGTCGGCGTCGACGCAACCGGAGGCGAGTCGTGAATCTAAACGGCGCCCATCACGCGGAACTTTTGCGCCGCTTTGTCCTACGACTTCGCGGCGCGCTTAATCTACCTTCCGACTCTTGTTTTCCCGTCGACGAGCCGCGTTCGGTTCCCGCGCCGTCGTTGCCGGACAAAGCCTACATGGTCTCCTTTGAAGGCGCGTCCTTTAACTCCGACGGCGATCAATGCAGAGAGCTGCTGATATCGAACGCCTATATCGACGTTACCTGCTTTAATCGGCTTCGCGCGTCGGACGAGTCGTCGCGCCGCAATAGCTTTATTTCAACGTTCGACACGAACCTCTTTGAAATGCAACGGCGCGTTATGCTTGCCCTTGTTGGCTGGCGTTTTGAACTCGACGGCGCCGACGATCTACAAATCGCCTCGACCGTCAAGGCAACGCGAAGCGCGAAACCAATGATCTTGGAAGCGGACTCGGGAGTTTTTGGAGCCTTCTTGTCGACGACGTTTTCCGTCGCCGTCGCAATTGACCTTTGTAATCAGGATTACAACGTATGAACGAAAATGAGACGAAAGTCTACGAGGAATTTCAGGCGCATTGGGAATGGACGGACGCGGCGGGAAAAACGCGCGTCGAACCGTTCATTATGCCCGATCTCAACGGGGAGCTTGAGGAATACGTCAAACGTTATATCACGCCTGACATAGACCGCGATTTTCCCGTCGAGCGTTCCGAATGGGCGGCTGACGTTTCCTCCGGCGCGTCTCATTGCTATTCGACGCGCGACGCGACGCCGACTCCGGTTTACGCCCTCAGTCCGGCGCCGCGTCCGCGCCTCAACGTTCTTTTCTTTCCGACAATGGCGTCGCAATACGCCCACATCGCCGCGATCTTCGACAACGATGAATTGAAAGTCGGACAGAAAATCACGCTGAAGACCAATATCACGATCGTTAAAGACGCGTCCTATTTTCTCGGGATCAAAGACAAAAAAGACGTTGATCTCTGGATCGCAACGAAGCGTCCTCTAAACAACGCCGTTGTCGACGGTTGGAAAACGCCGAAGGGCGCCGCTCTTTGCGTGCTCGTCGACTGGCGATATTTCATGCGCGGCGCCATGTTTAAATTGGAGCCGTTCAAACAAGTCCCAGGACACGCCAAAAGGGACGACTTGCGAGCGCAAAAGGCGTTTTTTACCGCTACGGAAGAAAATGAAGAGCCTCAAAACGAACAGCCGTCCACTGAAGAGCAAGCGAGCGAAGGCGGAGAAGAAGACGACGAGAAGCCTGCTCAAAAATACAAATCCAAGTTTTCGCGCGTTGTTACGTATCGGCGCGAACCTGGCTACAACTTAAAGAGCGGCGGCGGTGAAGTCGACGCCGAACATTGCGATTGGTCGCTTTTACGCCTCTTTTGGTCGCTTTTTAAAACGGAGTTCTTCAGCGAGGAAGACTTCAAAGGCGCGACCGAAAACAGCTTTCTTTTCAGAGAAGGATACCCGGCGGAGCTTGAAACGTTACTAGAAACGACTGAGATTAACCCCGACGCGATAGGAGACGACGCAGAAGAAGAGACGGAGAAAGAAACGGAAGGCGAAGGGGCGCAAGACGAGCGCCCCGACGCCGAAGAAGAAACGGAAGAAGAGCGCCAAGCGCGAATTGCGGCGCTCAAAGCGAAATTAAAGGCGATACGAAACGCTACGGGATACAACGACGGATTCTACCCGTGCGAAAACTCTTCCGGAACGAAAAAGACTTATGAAAAATCGTTGCTAACCGGCGTTCCCGAAAAACAAACGGACGGGCTTGATTCCAATGTGTTTCGTGAAGGAACGCCTATTCTTTTGGCGTTAGACGCGGCGCTTGCGATGTGCGGCGTTCGCCTTTACGCAGGGAGCGAAAAGATCGTCGACCCGTTCAAAGCGAGTTCCGACGACGAGATAAAGGAAAAGCGAAGCCCGCGTTTCCCGCCGACCGTTTGCTTTCGTATCGACTCGGCGGCGCTTGAAAAGGAACTCGACGAAGCGGAGGAGAAAAAACTAAAACGAGTTAGCGCGATTAAAAGCGGGATCCAAGAGTTAATCGTCGATTCGCGCGCGGGAGTCGGCTCTCACGACGACGAAACGTACCGCGCGATGTTCTTAATGCTGTTGAGCGGGTCAGAGCCTGTCGTTACTATGTCCATGATCGAAACGAGCGATAACGCGGCTGTTAAAAGGAGAGTTCTCGAAGAGCTAGAAAGTCTCTTTGACGTCGCGATCGGAGACGAACCGGACGGGTACGAAGATTGGAAAAACGATTGGATAACCAGCGATAAGTGGACGTTTGACGACGGCGAGCTTGCGCAAAGAATCCTCGATGAGTTTGATATAAAATCGGTGCGCGCGGCGGTCGAACGCGAGTGGAAGAAAGATCACGCGGACGATCTGGAAAACGCCGCCGTCAGCGTCTTTGAAGGCGTTCCGCACCTATTCTTTGCGCCGGTCTATTGGGACGAGGAGCCGTCCGTTTCTTCAAACGAAGAACAAGACGAGACGGACGACGAGAATCGTTACGACGAAAAGAGGTTTCACCCGACCTCTTTAACTGTTCTGACAAATATTAAGATCAATCTATTGTCTCCTGACCGCACGACGGAATACGTCGGCGTTTCGTCGTCCAAAGCGCGCGCGTTGCGGAAGAAAGCGCGCGCCATTGCCGCGCGCGTTGAAAACCTTATGGTTTTGCCGGAACGATATTGCGTTCATCTCAGGCCCGGAACGTTCATTGACTTTGACGCGTCGCGACGCGATCCTGCGTATTCCGTCGCTCTCTCTAATCCGCTATCGTTGCCGTTCGTTGGAGACGTTGAAGACGAAGAAGACGAGAACAAGCAGTTCTATCCGGCGGTGCAATATTACAATCACGTGTTGCTAGACGTCCTTGCGAAGAAAAAGACCGACGAAGACGCGGCTTCCGACGGCGAGGAATCGGAAGAAAGCTCCGACTCCGTGAACACGGACGATCCACAAGTTATTAACGGTTTGCAGATAGAAGTCGTCGAAGACGTCAAATATATTGCGCTCGGTCCCAACTTTGTCGCGTCCAACGCCCATATGGACGGTTCGGCGCCTCATCCGCGTATTGGAATCGAAGCGGGGGTGCATTTGTACTCCCCAGCGCGCGAGCTTGACGTGATCGCAGAGAT
Source organism: uncultured Planctomycetota bacterium (assembly GCA_902786505.1). GTDB lineage: Bacteria > Planctomycetota > Planctomycetia > Pirellulales > Thermoguttaceae > RUG369. Next base: position 31,066 of record CADACS010000010.1, read on the forward strand.
TGCCGGGAACGAAGAGCCCAACGAGGGGAACGAAAACGAGGGGGACGGCGAAACAAATGGCGAAACAAACGTTTCGGAGTCGGACGGGAGCGTCGACGAAGGCGAAGCAAAAACAATTCACAAGCAATCCTACGAAAAGTTCGACAAGTGGGGAGTCGCGACGATTTGCGCCGACCCTAAAGACGGGATTGCCTTACTTGAAGGCAAATATGTCCAAAGCGCGTATACCGAAAATTTCCCCGACCGCGACTTTTTCGCGTGTTCTTTGAAATGGACTGGACTGGAGCTTTATGGGAACGTTGACGTTGGGGACGGCGAAGAGTACGTTCACAGCGGTTCCGGATGGCGCGTAACGGGGTTGGAAGTTGGCGACGGCTTGGTTCTTAATAATTCGGGAACGATAAGCTGGAGCGGCGTTGAAGTCGACTGCCTTTTCTCTTATGAAAATTCGGCGTTTGAGAGCGGTTTCCATTCGCGCGCGGATCGCGAAGGAACGCCTGGCGTAAACGTATTGGCTGAGGAAACAAAGACTTCAAAGATAGTCTTTTCATCCGATTTCTACTGTGAAACAAACACAGACGCGGATACGGGAAAAGTTGTCGCCGTATCCGTAGGACTTCGCCCTTTAAACCTTTTGTATCCGTTAGAATACCGTTTTCCGCAAACGAATATTGGTTCCAACGGCGCGCCGATCATAGGCAATATTTCATGGGCTGGTTTTAGCGTTCTCAACAGGCAAGGTTCGTTGGGGAATACGTTAGCGAACACAATGCCCGATAGCGTCAAGAACATGGATTCAAACGGCTACGGCTCAATATGCGCGATGGCGCCGTTGTTCTTCATGCCGATCGTTGCGGAAGAAGACCTCCGACACGCGGAATATCCGTCTGACGACGAGGCAGAAACGGAAAACGAGCCGACAGACGAATCGCAAGGCGAGTCGGCTCCTGAGAGAGCGGGCGCCGTTGTCGCTCTTAATTTAGACTTGTCCGACAATTCCCCGTTAATCAAATTCATGGAAGATCACGGAATTAAGGGCGACAAGGGCGATACCGGCGAAACTGGCGCGCAGGGCGAGAAAGGCGATAAGGGCGACCCTGGAGAAAAAGGCGACAAAGGCGACAAAGGCGATAAGGGAGAACCCGGCGAAAAAGGCGAGAAAGGCGATACCGGCGCGACTGGAGCGCAAGGAGAAAAAGGCGAAAAAGGCGACAAGGGAGAGCAAGGAGACCCCGGAACGCCTGGCGCAACCGGCGCGCAGGGAGAGAAAGGCGAGAAAGGAGACAAGGGCGACAAAGGCGATAAGGGGGACAAAGGAGACCCCGGCGAACCGGGAACGCCTGGGACTCCAGGAACGCCCGGCGCGCAAGGCGAGCCAGGTCAGGACGGGCAGGACGGTCAAGACGGACGGGACGGGCAGAACGGCAAAGACGCGACGATCCTCGTTACCGGCGACAATACGAACACGCTAACGATCAATCAAGGTCAACCGAACGCAAACAACGAGACGACCGTGCAATTGTCCTGGACTCCTCAGCGTTCCAACGCGATCAAGGAACCGAAGTTGCGCGAAGCTGTCGTTACAGGCGCATATCTCGGCGACGACGAAACGCCGAGTTCCACGCCTGCGTCTGACGTGAAAATACTATCTGAACTTGGAACGCCGACAACGGAAAAAGTTTTAAGCGGGCTAACCGTAACGCGAAAAAACGTCGTTTCCGGATACACAAGTCCAACAACGGACTCGTTTTTAAAAGACCTTGGGACGGCTTTTTATTCCGACTTTCTCACAGGACTGGGAACGCCGACGAGCGCGCCGTTCATTAGCGGCGTGGAGACGGAAACGAAAACGGTTGTTACCGGCGTTTCGCTTTCTCTTTCCGATTCGAGTAGTTCCGGAAGCGTTGCGGTCGTTACCGCCGTTCGGTGCGTCAACGACCAAATCGTCGTCGAGTACAAGTATCTATCCCTCTCGAAGACGACGGAACAGGTCAAAGTTGTGAAAACAACGTCGAGCGCGCCCGCGCTAACGGGGCTGGGAACGCCGACGACAGCGAAGGCGATCACGAATCTAATCCTTAACGCCAACTCGACGGGATACGCGATTACGGCGTTAGGAAGTCCGATAACGGAGGAAGTTGTCTCCGCCGTTGCGTCGGACGCGGCAAAGGAAGTCGACGCGATCACCGGGTTCGGCGCGCATAAGTACGCGAAACTCTTTAAATCAAAAGTCCCGATTGACGCGAAATTATCCGACGCGGCGCAAATGCCTAACCCGGCGAACCTGCAAGAGGTTGTCGTTCAAGGAACGGTCGACGCCGGCGCTAATAACGGCGGTTCCGGAAGTGAGGAAGAAGAATGAGCCCGTCCTACAATATCGGTTCGTGCGCCTGTTGCGCTCCCGCGCCTTCGTTCCTTTCCGGAGGACAAATCTGGTTTAAGATCGACATGGCGTATACCCCGGTCTTTTCTGAGTCCGGACATTATCACCTTGGCTATCGGATAACGCCGACGTACGAGCTATTGAGCGCGTGCCCTATTCCGCCTGGGAGGGACTATCCGGATTATCGATCGTGGTTAGCCGTCGGAACTTCAACGTTATACGGCGGAGGCGAAGGGGAATACGACGATCCCGATTTGTGGGTCGCACTCTTCAGATCGTTTAGCGGCTTAACGTGGCGGATCAACAACCCGCCTTCGGGAGCGCTCTACGATTCCCTTAGCTATACGAACTTTCAGAGTATGACAGCGACGGGGGATTTCCCGTTTACTTACGGCGGAACCAATTACGTCTTGCGGTTTGACGACTCGTCGTTCGATCGTTTACGACGTATCGACGGCGGGGAATGGTCGGACGAAGACGACTACGTAACGCGCGTCGTCTGGTATTGTTCGTATCAACCCGAGCCGGGCGTCTTCACTATCGTTAAAGGAACGAACGAATGACCCCTTGCAAATACGCGTCCCTTACGGACAAGGATTGCGGTTGCTCCGCGCGCGTTAAGCTCATACGCTGCGAAAACGCAGCGCGAACCGATCGATTCGCAGCGCTTTTCGACGCGGCGGCTCTGAACTCTAAGCGCGAAGACGGCGCGACGCTAACTCCGGAAAACTATTGCAACGCGACCCATTGCCAAGATTACGAAGCAAGCGCACCGTGCGTCTACGCGACCGTAACGAAACAGCCGTGGGCGGGTAAAGCCGTCGCTTGCGTCGTTGTCGAATGCCGATCACAAAAAGCTCTCGACGGCGGGCTGATCTGTTTCAAAGACAAAAACGGGGTTGAGTATCCCGGAGTCCGGCGTCCGTGCGACGAACAATTCAATTTGATACCGAACGCAGGCTATTTACACGTCAGATCGCGCTTCTGCAACGCGCTCTGGTGCCCGTTCTACCAAGCGAACGACAAAGAGGAATAACGTTGGAATACTACACGAAGGAAGAATGCAAAGCGGCGTTGCGTTCCGTTAGCGCCGCGATCGACGAGAGCGAAGAGACGCTTGTTTCCGACGCGCGTCTCGAGAGTATGCTAGCGGAGTTTTTCTCCGCGATCCGTTTCGGGTACGGCGAATGTGAAATCTTGCAAGGGAAGCGTCGCCAGCCGAATCCGTACAACGCAACGGACGTTATCGCCGATATTGACGCCGGACTGGACGGTATGCCGGGGGGAGAATAAATTTCATGAGTCGAGGATGCAAAAAAACCGCCGTTTGGTATAATGGTAGAAGGTACGTCTGGGACGATCTTCACGCCGAGTTCGTGAGGTGGATCCGGAACCGTTTTGGGCGCCCCGTTTGCAAGTCGTATCGCGACGATCTTGCGCGTATGACTTCAAACGAGGCGGCGCAGTTCGTTGGGAATGAGGTTGAGCGTAGAAACAGGAATCTCGTAACCAGAAGTGAACCGCGTTTAGAAAAGTCAATGGAATTCTCTTCGCGAGGTAGAGAACCACACGAAGAACAGACCATAGGTAATGGCAGAAACAACGAATCGTCTTTATTGACAACGTTACGCGACTCGTTGGACTATGCCACGTTGCCAAGAGGTTTTAAGGTTTATATTGAAAGAGACGATCTAATAAAGTATGCCAAGAAAGAGCTCGAAGTTGAACATCCGGAAAATTTTTATGGAGTCGCCCCAATCGAAGTAATAAATGCTGTCAACGCCGAGCTATTTCGCGCGTATAAGATGTTTGAGGTCAGACCTCACATTACTGAAATGCATCCTTTCACAAGTCCTAGATATGAAGACTGGGCAGAACACCTTAAGGTGAGTGGTCGCACAGGGTTCAGGACGGTTGACAAATGGGGTAACGTCATGGACGCAGAATGCTGGAGAAGAAATGTAGCGTTCTTGTATAATGACGGTCAAACAGCGACAGCTGACTGGCGACATATCATTCGACATGAAATCGGGCACGCCTATTTTACAGGGCTTATGGCAGGATCTATGGCAAATGACAGGACAAAGGTGTATGCTAAAAGAACAAGAGATTATCTCCTCAGAAAATGGTTGTCACTCGCAAAAATAAATCAGACTGAGAAAGCGCTCTCTACTCGCGCGATCTTTAGTGTTGAAGAATTAATAGCAGAATCTTTTGCTGTTGTTCTGAGCGGGGTAAAAGACAACGATATCGCAAACGACGTCGTTCAAACAGTGTTAGACGGGTACAAGAAATGATCAGCATGAGCAAAGATTCTCCTCTTATAAAACTATTACGATTGAGACCAAGAGCAAGAAGAATTTTTTTCTCTTTTATGCCTGAAGACGGGTATACTGAGTCGCCTCTTGGCTGTTCCTGTTTTTACTCATGGGTTGTCCCCTCCGAGTTGTTTACAGCAGAAGAAATTGAAGAGTTACGTAGGATCGACGAGATTTATTACCAAAGAGGTGAAGGACATCTCATCGCCAACTTCCTCCCTGACCAGTATCGTCCCGACGACGTGCCGCCGCTGTAACGGCTCCAGCTAATTCCCGAGTTCGCGCGGGCTTCGCGGACGCTTGACCAGAGGAACGATAGCGCGCTCTTTTTTGTCTGATGCGCGTGAATAAGGATGAGGACAATGGGGAGGATTGCGTATTTACGCAATTGTCTCCAATAGCAGGAAAGCTATCGAAATGTCGAAGAGAAATCGCAAAAATCGTTCCCGAAACAATCGAGTCGTTCGTTATGCCATCAACCCCATTAAGCAAATTCAACCGCTCGGCGGCGGGGGAAACTCGCAAGGCGGCGCCGTCGGCAGTACAAAACCAACCGTCTACGACGACAAGGGCAACGAATACACGTGGGACGCCAAAAAAGGGAAATACATCGACTGGGTTCCAACTGGGCGCACAGCCGTTCCACATTTCTATGAAGAATACCAGGCACAAAAACAGAGCGATCTTCAAGGGGTCTACGAAACGCCGGACGACGTTGCCTCCTCAAACGTCTCTAAGATCGTCGATCAAGCGCGCAACGCGCTAACGCTCCGCAAGAAAAGAAGTCGCGCAAGCCCGTCGTAGGCTGGAAAGAAGGCATGACCGATGGTGGACAAGTCTACCACGTCTATACGGACGAAGACGACAACGACGTTTATTACGCCTACTGTGATGAAGAAGGGAACGAAATTGCCTGGACAGACGCAGATGGTTTCAAGATCGACAACCCACAAAAAGAAACGCCGAGCGAGGAAGCGGCGCGCGCGATTAACAAAGAAACCAACGCGCCGGAGGGAAGTGAAGAACTTGACCCTAACGACGTGTTCTACACGGAAGTCCCCGACGAAGAAACCGAAGCCAAAGAAGAATCCAATAAAGCGGCGCAGGACGTAGGGAACGACAAACCGATCGAGTCAGAAAAGCCGCAAGAGAAGAAAGAAGAAAAAGAAAAACCGAAGAACGGTAAGAGATACGACGATTGGGAAGTCAAGGGCGTCGATATTCCCTCTGAAAGGGACATTGCCGTTGTTACGCAAGTCCGCCGCAATCTGAATATCGGCTGGGGGGACGCGTTTAAAAAGGTCGCTGACAAACTTCGTAAGGGCGAAAAGGAAAAAGCTCTTCGTATGTTGCAAAAGGCGGGCTATAAGTGTCTTGACCTCTATCGTCGCGCGTACATGGTTCACGGCGACGGAGACGTTTTGAAGTATATATGCGGCGACAATTACCAATACGAATCAGGCGAGCGAGTCCGCCTTGCGTTGCAAGACAAGCTCAGGGAGATTTGGGAATCCGGCGCCGAGGAGATGTACAGACTTGGCGAGCGTCTTTACGCGCTCGGCGGTAGCGAAGTCTGCGCGAAATATGGCGGCAAAGTTTGCGAAGGCGACAACGATGAAGCGTCGAAGCTCTTTTCCTCACTTGGCGATGATTGGCGTGATTTTTTAGGCGACGAGGAAGAGGAAGAGGCGCTCGAAGTTCCCGAGAGTGATCAAAGATCGGAAGAAGCCGCGAAGGCAGTTGGCGACGCTGTGGACGACGCCCCAGTCGAAACGCCGAAAAAAGAAGACAACGGAAAGCCCGTCGTCGATCTTGCGCAACCGGACGAGGACGACGACTTCTACGGCGACGTTGCGTCGGCGTGGGAAGAATCGGAAGCGGACGTTCCGGAACCTGGAAAAGAAGAACCTCAAATAGAAGGAGACTCTAATGGACTCGAGACAGATGAACAATCAAACATCAAACCGAACGACGCAAACGCTGGAACAGCGGATCCACAGGGCGGAACAGATGGAGAAAGAGGGAGCCTCGCCGGAACAGATTCAGAAAGCGACGGGTTTGAAACGTCGGCGTCCGCAGAAGAGGAGCAACGACGACCCGCTGACGGGGAAGGAGGGGATTCGCCTTCTTTAAACCAGGACAAAACTTCGGTCTCTAGCCTGTCTCCAAACAACAGCGGCTACAACTATACGTTACCGGAAGGCGCGAAAGTGTTGTCAGACGATGACGACGAAGACGACTTCTACGAAGAGGAAGAGGCTCTCGCCCTTCCTGAGAACACACAAGACAGTGAAGACGCCGCGCGTGAACTCCACGAAGACCTCGCGCAACCGGATGAAGGTGACGACGACGAAGCCGAGACTTTAAATGCTCCAGAGCGCGATAAGTCCGGGGCTCAAGCGGGTCAAGAAACCCTCAATAACGCGCCTGACGACGCGTCGGCGGGCGGTAAGAAGACGGGAAAGGATTATTATTACCCTGAGATTTTAGACACGCCGTCCGACAACCCGGAGCTAGAAGAATCCAGAAAAGAACTCGTTGACGCGTATGCTTCAATTAGAAAGTTACAAAAGGAGTTCAATAGAAAGTTATTGCATTCAGGTCTTCGCTCCCCAATACAAGAGGAACGTGACCTCGCGCAAGCGCAGTTCGATCAGATAACAGATCGAGCGCGTCCTTCCATGCAGAAGCTCCGAGACCTTGCGGTAAAATACGCTTTCAACGATAAATCGAAAGATAGAGCCGAGACCCCTGAACAGAAGAAGTTGCGCGACGCTATTGGTCTCTGGAGTCTGCTTAATAGCGAGTATTCGTTTGATACAGGGGGAGGAGATTACACGCACACTACTTATCAGTTAATAGCGATGTTCAACGCCGCCTCAGAAAAAGAAGACGCAGATTCCTTCTTATACAATCTGGCGTACAACAACGCCCTTAGCGCTTTGCTGTATGGGAAAGTGTCGCTCGGAACCCGAAGCAGACCTAGTTATTGGATAAGGGCAAACGCAGACAGCTTCACGTATTTCAAGCCTCTGTCAAAAAAAGGTTTCAGAGAGGCTTTGATTTCATTCAACAGCGCAGACGACGATACGACGCTGGCCGATTGGAAACTATTCGATCTAGCGGAGCACGTCACGGAACGAGACGACGTCTACAAGAACATAGCCAAGTCAGACGATTTATCCGAACTTGCTTATCAGTATTTTGTAAACAGAGACAAGCAAAGAATCGCCGAGTCGCTAGGCGACGCGAATTGGGATCCAAACGAAACCCGGCTTGACGTCGAAAAGGAAATTAGACGTCTCAAAAGCCGAGCTACTCGTTCCTTCAATATACTTGCAAAAGAATACCGACGGCTCGAGCAGGGGCAGTTTGAAGAAGACGGCGCTGGAACTAATGCGTTGGGCGAGTTTAATTGGGACGCGGTTGGCGACTCTGAAAGCAAGGCGCCTATCGAACAATCCGTGGCTCCGAACGAAGCGTCGAAGAGTGTGCAACCCCCTAAAACCGCCGTCAAACCGAAGAAGGCCCAAACAAGAGACTACTTCGAGACCGCCAAAAAGAGAGAGGAAGCCCTTGGCGGGAGAGATGAGCACAGCCTATCTCCCGAAGAGGAACAAGAATTACCCCAATACAAGCCAGGCGACGTCGAAAAGACGTGGGTTCTAGGGGGAAAGGTATGCGCTGGCGGCAAGAATTATATAGAATTCTACGGTAAAAAGGAGGTAATCCCGTGGCGGAGAAATGAAGAAGGGGAACAGCGTTTTCGGCAACCTCGCATTATTCTGACGGTTCCAGACGGGGGAAAAGAAATAGAAGCGCTCGGAAAGGCGCTCAACGGGAGAGGAACCTATTACCCCGGACATACGCTCCCAGAAGTGGAGATACCTTTTACTCCGGAATCAATAGCAGCTTTGAAACGGCACGGCTATCTCCCATACGACTGGAACCCACCGTTTGTTGAAAGAGTGCTCAAATCGGTGTGGAAAGACGATCCGCAGAATAAAGGGAGCAAACCGCCGAAGGAATGGTATTCCAACGTTTATCCAGAAGTCGGGGGAACAATCGATCGTCTGCCAGAATCGTCCCCCGTCCCTGAAAGCGATCAACCAGCCGAAGAGGCTGTCGTCGACACGTTGAATGGAGCGCCAGTGGAAGTCCCAAAGGAAGAGAAGGGGTCGCCCGATCAACCATCCGACACGGACGCGCTCAACGTCCCGCCAAGTTCGCAAACGTCGGAAGAAGCCGCGACGTCAGTGGGTGACGCCGTTGATAATTCTCCGCTGTTTGACGAGGGGCGCGAACTGTTCAAGAGCTTCAAAGCCGACTACTCAAACAAGGAACGGTTTGTCGCGATCAGCGCGTTTTTGGATCGCGCGACAAAGGAGCTCAAGAAAGACGATCTAAAAAAGCTCGCTTATGACGTTTTTGGCGTTCTCATGCAAAAAAATGCCACAAAAATAGACACTCGTAGAGCCGTTTTGAGCATGGTGAGCGACCTCGGGATGACGCGACATAAGAGAGATCAAATTTTAGGACCGTCAGGGTGGGACGACAATTCGAGCGCGCCGGCTAACGAAACGAAAAACGTACCTACGAGAGCGCTATCAATCGAAGAAGAAGCTCTAAGAGAGAAAGCTGGCAACGAGAACAAGGCTGAAGAATCGATCCCTGAAACAGAGGGCGAGTCTGCCGAAGACATTTCTTCTGGCTCCGATAGCAATCAAATGCCGGAGGAGCGCGATTACAATCTCTCCTTTGAAACCGACGACGATTCTTACCCAAGATGGGACGGTATTCACTGGATTACTAAAAAGCCAGTTGGGTTATCTCCTCGTTTTTCGGTAATCGAGGACCGCATGAAAACTTACTGTGCCGCCTTGGATAAATGGGCTAGTATGGCTTTCGACACGATAGATCACTACGGAGAATACGGCACGTTTGAAGGTTTTTCGTCGAAAGTTAAGAACCTTTTCAAGAAGAGAGCTGGGGTTGATTTTAGCAATCCGGAGCAAGCGCGTAGTGAGTTATATGATCTCCTTGAATCGTATCAAAAGAAAAGAGATGAAGCGATGGACGTCTTCCATCGCGGCGGCTCCGTCATAAATGGAACTTTTATACATATAGATCACGGAAATAGCAGGTTCTACGTTAGGAAAAGTGGCTCCGTTCAACTCGAATTTCACATCAACGGAAGCTACCCACGCTACGAAGACAAAGGTATATACATCGATTCATACGAATTGCGGCAATTGTCAGCAGAAGACAAAAAGCGCTTAAAATCGCTAGGGTTCACAAAAGTAAGCTCCGGGGAGAGTGAATACGATGGCTGTTTAAAAGGAGAGTACACTCCCGAGACGGTAAAAGGACTCTTAGACGGCGGATTCATAGACAACTTTGTCTACGAGCTTCTTATGGGCTCAAACGAAAACATGAAGCCTCTCACCGATAAATCCGAGCGTCGTCTCTGGGATGTTGGCGCTCTCGAAGTCCCCGCGAGCGATCAAAGTTCGGAAGAAGCCGCGAAGGCAGTTGGCGACGCTGTGGACGACGCTTCGGTCGAAACGACGAAAGAAGGTAACGAACAGCCCGTCGCGGTTCCGGTGTCTAACGAGTCCGCGCAAGCTGAAGACAAAGAGAACGACAACGACGCCGAATCTCTCGACGTTCCGCCTAGCAAACAAGCGCCCGAAGAGGCGGTCGTCGACGCTGTGAACAGAACGTCGGTCGAAACTCCAAAAGCAGATAACGAGGGGCCTGTTACTGTAGTAAAGTCAAAAACAGAAGAGACCCCTGGAACTGTCAAGCCCTATCATTTTAAGAATGAAGAATATTTCAGGAGCTACAAATCGAACCTCATTCAGGTTGCGTTGAGCGGTGGCGGGGTAATGAGATTCGAAGAACAAATCACTCCTCCGCTGATTGATATAAGTTATCCGAATAAGACTAAAGAAGAAACACTTGAAACTCTCGAACCGTTAGGTCTCGACGGGTTGATACCGTACACCCCTGAAAACCTCGAGAAAATCAAACGGGCAGGGCTTCTTCCGGAGGGCTGGACGCACCCTTACGTCCAAGAGTTTTTCAAGAAACGCGGGCTTGCCGGTGCAGGAGATGGAACAGTTGTTAAGAGCGCTGATCAAGAACAAAGAGAGTCGGACGAGAGAATCGACTCCTACGCCAAGTCTCTGAGTAAACCAAGAAAAGGAGCCTATTACTCGATTAGTTCTGGAATTGATCAGTTCTACCAGAAAGACGCTTATTACAAGAACGAGGAATCAAACTACAGAAAAAATGTTAAATCCCTACGCAACATCGTAACGAAATCCTGTGAACGGTTCGGCATTCCGACCGACAACAAGAGTATTGCAAAAGCAATTAGTGATGCGGAAAGACTTCTCGCCGTCAGAACCAATCTTATTGTGAGGGCGCATTACCTCGCGGATTATAGGATCAATCCTTCAAAATCCCAAGTCGACGACGCGAAGAAGTATCGCGAAGACTCTAGAAAGATTGACGGGGGAAAAGTGTATGAAGCGCTTTTCTCGACCATCCAAAAACAATGTTTAGCCTCTGTTTCGATAGAAGAACCGATCGATATTCCCACTGGATACGGGAGGGCGACACTATGTTTTGATTTCAAGAACAAACAACTTTTCCTAAAGCCTGGAAGAAAGACGTTCATCGGTTATGCGGACGAGCCGGGGCTCCCGGAATACAATTTCCCTTCGGGGTTATTTGTATGGGATGAACGTGAAGACAAGCATGTAGGACTTTGGCGCGCTCCACTAACAGAGGAAACGATTCAGCAACTTAAACAGGGGGACGTGTTGCCGCCTGATTGGGCGCCTATCTTTATCGTAAGACGGTTGGGACTAACGGGGCAAGAAGCCAAAAACAGGCTTGCTCCTCAGAACACGATTGAAGAGTCCCCAGATGGGAAGGTGGTGCCCGCCTCGAAGGGCGGCATACGCGCCAGAATCGTATTCAATCGGGAATCCGGCAGAATAAAACTTGAGTTTCCTTCTGATCGCGGGCAAGTTTCAAAAGACGTTTGGTCTCGGTTTAACCGCGCGGAACACGACCAAGACACTGCGTATATGAAATACTCGCATGAAAGCATTCAAAAACTAAAGGACGCTGGGTTACTTTCGGACGACTTCAGCCCGTCATTCATCCAAGATGATCTTAAACATATCGAGGAAAGAGAGAAAGCTCTTGCCGCAAAGCCGTGGGTTAGAGGGAACCTCAGCAATGACGCGGAAATGGCGGAGCGCGACAGGATAGAATCCGCCAAAGCCACGAGCCATGTCCTGAGCGACATGTACAGAAACGCCGACCGAATGAGAAAGGAAAGGAAATACGGCGGCTACTACCGCCTCAACGTGCCTTTGACCGCAAAGGAGAAAAGGAACCCCGCCGTTAAAGAGAACACCAGACAATATAGGCAAGCTGTGGATTTCGTTGCATCGATTGACGGTGGTTATGGGGGCTACTTCCCCAACGAACTCGACGATCTCGAGAGACTTATGGCTTATTATTACGCCCACAGAGCCGTCGTGCTTAGCAGTGGTCTTGACGACAGTTCCCCTGATCTTCGTGAGATGAGGGAAGAACTACTGCGCGCTACCAAACACTACCGCGACCTCTTCCGTTACAAGATCCTCGACAGAACAAGAGAAAAAGTGGCAGTTCCGTTTAAAGGAGACGCTAGCAAACGAGCGTATATCTGCTTCGACCCCTATTACATCCGTGTCGTTCTGCCGGAAGAATGCAAAAGCGACGAGGCTCTTATTCGCAAGCTGACTGAAGAACCTTTCATTCCAGACAAAGGCAGTCGTAAAATCAGCGTGTTTTCGTGCCAATACGACTCTCCGTGGCTAGACGCGTTTAAAGACGCCGGGATTGTGCCTAATGACTGGGATCCTTCTTGGTTGAAAGAAACGCTTGAGAAAAAAGCGAAAGAGCGTGAAGCGATTGAACGTAATACCCGCGAGATAGAAAAAACCCAAAAGACGCGTTGGGGGGAAGCCCACGACGCCCCCGTTCCATCTAGCGCGCAATACTCCCGAGCGTCGGAGCGCGCGGCGCGTCTTATCCACCGCGACGTCGCGCAACGCGAACGATTGCGATCATCTCTCTAACGTCTCATTAAGGAAGGCGCGAGGCGCGTTGCGCGCGTCCCGCGCCTTCGGTAGTACGATATTTCCTTTTTACGGTGCGAAACGAAAATGAAGCCCATCCGGCATTACGTATATTTAAACGGCAAGAGATACGACTGGAACGAAGGCTACGGCGACTATATCTTTGCGTTCACGTCAAAAAGCGGGGATCCCGTCGTTAAAAGATGGCGCAAAGAGGTCGCGAAGCTCAACAGAGTGGGAGCCGCACGAAGCATCGGGGACGACGTTGATAGACGGAAAGCGGAGAAAAGGCTCCCGTTGGAGTTAATGCGTTCCGAGGAGTATGACTCCAAAAGTAAAACGAACGGTTCAAGCATAAACTATCATGAAAAACTCAAAGAACCGGACGAATTAAACAAAGAGTTTGACAAGAGGACGAGGAATAGGCATAATGCCAAATATGTGCGAGCATGGACTAGTTGGGGAGCAAAAAGATTCCTGTATAAGAAATTTGGGATAGAAGCTGGGGAAGATTACTATAAACTTCCCCTTGGAATCGCTAATAACTTTAACTGTGAGCTTGTGCATTTTTACAATGTTTTTGGAACGGTTGGATTCATTGACAGCGTTATCGTCGATAGCGGCGAATTGCCGCCATCTGCGGAAGGAGGCTTTGACCCAAATGTAAACGCGATTCTGTTACGATCAAACTATTGTGAACCGTCGTCTCCTGTCAGTCGTCCTAGGGTGACTGCAGAAGGCTTCCCAATCGTCTATTATTACTCGACAGGGTCGTCAAAGCATCTTTATCGTCACGAGATTGCGCACGCTCTTTACCATTTCGTTGTAGAAAAAGTCGACCCAGGGGCCAAAGCGCGTGCAAAGACATTGTATCGGAGACTATTCATAGAAAACAACGGGGAACCTTTAATAGGTGTTTATTGTTTGTCGAGGTACGCAAAGACGAGCGAAAAAGAAATGTTTGCCGAAGCCGTCGCCATGATGATGGATAGTAGGACCGATTCTTCTTTTGCCCGCAAGGTTGTGAATTACGTGTTGTTTGGAGAAGCACAATGATGACGAGTAGTAAGGCGGTTTTTAAATTGCTCCGTATATCGAAATTTGTGGAGGTCAACGGGAACTTTTATCACATTATTCCAGAGGGAAAGTTTACTGCGGAAGAAATCGAAGAACTACGGGAGCACGACGCCGCAGAACTGAGATTTAACGGCGATCACGTTTACGCCAACTTTCTTCCTGACGACGTTCGTCCGGCGAACGTGAAGAAACTCTAGCGCGGATTCCTCGCTTGTGAAACGCGCCCTCATTCCCCTGTTTTTAAAAATGCAACCACTCTTGCAACCACGCGTGTGTTGACTCGTAAAAATACGGGGATAAAGATTACTCTAGATCATTTCCGGTAGGCATAAAACCCACGCGATTTCCCGCGTTTTCCCGCGTCAAAGCGGTTTTCGCCCCTTGTGGCGGCGAAAACAAAAAACGCCTAAAAACACGAGATTGAAAAAAGGCGGTGCAACCACTTTTGCAACCACTTTTCAATCTTCTAAGGTCGCTTTTTCGTAGTCTGATTCAAGGACGTGAAGGTAATGCTTTTGCGCTGTCGACAAGGTGTGCCCCAGCCATGCGCTTTCCGCGACTTCACCATACCTTGAATAAATATCGATCGACGCGCTTGACCGCAGATTCTGAACAAGGCGCGGATACGGCGGTAAGTTCGCTCGCGCAAGAACGCGCTTTATCGTAGACCATGGGTAACGTTGATTCCGCGATATTATGCGACTTTCTTTGTCGAGCGCTTGCGCGCCCAGCGCGTCGCGAAAGGCGATTAGTTCGCGCCGGAGTTGAGGGAACAACGGCGCGACGCGCTTTTCTTTGCCGTCGATTCGTTCCGTTTTAGGACTGAGAACAATTAACCGGCTCGCCTCGAAGTCGACGTTCCCCCAAGTTAAGAGCAACGCCTCGGAACTTCGCAACCCGGCGACGCGGTATAGCGCCAATAAAACCCGCTCCTCCGGCGACGCGCAAGCGTCGAGCAGTTTTGCGAACATTTCCCGGTCGACGTAAAATTCTCGGCTTTTGTTCACCGTTCCGCCTTCGCTAATTCGACCGAACGGATTCTTTCCGATAATTTCACGATCTAACGCCCAATTAAAAACCACTTTGACGCTCTTAATAAAAGCCGCTCGCGACGCTTTCGCGTAATGCGTCGCGGCAAGATCGGCGGCGAATTTGAGAGCGTCGGCGCGTCGAAATTCCGCGACGGTCGTCTTACTGTCGACGCGTTCAAAGAAAACGCGTTCAGCCATCAGGTACGACTTAACCGTATTTGGCTTCAAAACGCGTTCTTGCTCCCGAAAAAACGCTTGGAACAGTTCGTCGAGCGTCATACTCCCGTCGATTTCTTCTTCGATCAGCCCCGCCGCAATGAAGCGACTTCGCAAATCGTCGGGCGCGTTTTCAAGCCATGCAAGCGTTCGCTTGTCGACATTGGTTTCCGTTTCGATCGCGTCGACGCACTTTTCAACGACGAGCTTGACGGCTTCCGCCTCGTCGCGCGTGTATTTTATATCGAGGAATAACGACCGCCGTTCCCGATTCAAGGTGAATTGGATCAGGTACGCGCGTCCGTCCTTCCGTTTTCTCTCTTGCAAACTAGCCATAGCCGGTTCTCCTTTCAAATAAAAAGGCGTAGCCGCAAGAGTGGTTACGCCTTTGAGGTAGTCAAATTATCGCGCGGCGTCAAGACGTCTCGCCGTCGAGATAAGCCTTAATCTTCTTCTTTGAAAAGATCATGCGGTTTCCGACGCGCGCGCATTCAATTTGACCTTTGCGCACAAGTTTGCGCACCGTCCCCGGGGTAACGCGCATGAGTTTTGCCGCTTCGGGAACCGTTAGATATTCGGGTTCCGGTTCCGGTTTAGGCTTGTTGGGGAGCTTGATTCGCGCCTTCTTTGAACGCGTTGAAAAATCCAGAGTAATAGCCATAGCGTTACCTCAATCGATAATTCGTAGCGTTGCGTCCAAGGGTTATGAAGCGCCCCTTGCCCATTTCCGCGATCCGGGACGCAAGCGCGGAGTCGAAGAGCGCGACGTCGTTGAACGTTTTTTGCGTGGTAATAACGAGCGGTTTCCGATCGTCGTAGCGCGTCCAAAGCAGTTCGCACGTTACCGTGTAAAAATCATTGAAGTCGAAAGAGTTCCTCGCGGGAGCGCTTTTTAGGAAGTCGTCGAGGACGACAAGATCGGCTTCGCGGAACTCGTCGAACGCGGCGTAGTAGTCTTCGGCGCGTTTCCGGTTGGCGATCAGCCGGCGCGTCAAGTTGAACGCATTGTAAAATCGCACGTTCCCTCCCTTGGTAATAATTCGTTTAGCGAGTTCCGCCGCTTGAGTCGTCTTTCCCGTTCCCGGCTTGCCGGTGAGGACGAGCCAGTCCGAAAACCCCAAGCGTTTAAATTCCCGCGCGTAATCGGCGACCCCGCGCGCCAGTTCGATTCCACAACCGTCTCCAGCGTTCGGGATCCCGGAGAGTTTCAGCGCGGTTTTAACGCGCGCTTTTTCCAGCCCGCGACAAACGGGGCAGTGGCTTGCCAACAGCCGTCCGGCGGAGTCGCGGCGATAGACGTATCCGTCTCCTCCGCATTCCGGGCAGGCGTTGACGTCTTCTTTGTGAGGTTCCATCATGAGAGTTGGTCGTAGTCGTTCGACGAGTTCTTTAATTGAAGTCGTCCCAGTTGAGACCATGCTTGTTGCCATATTCGATTAACTCCTGTTGTTCGGGGGTCAACTCTTGCATTTCCTTACGTTTTTTCTGCTGTTCCATTTCAAAGGCGGATAAGAGACGTTGCATATTCGATGGCTTAAGCGCGTCTTTGAATTGCCATGAGAATTTTTGATCGTTAAGCGCCTGATCGAACGCGTCGCAGTAGTCGGCGTCGCTGTAGATTGCGGAGGACTCTTTGAAGTTCTGCCATGTGATCGGGTCAGGCGTCAGCGCGACGACGGCGCGGCGCGACCGTCGAAAGCGGTTGTTCCATTCGTCCCGGATACGATCAAAGCGCGCGGAGTCGGAGTCGCGATCCGCAGTTTCGATCGTTTCGACGGTCGGCGCCGGCGCAGGCTCCTCTTCCGGTTCCGGTTCCGGTTCATCCGGAGCCGCTTGCGCTTTCTTCGCGCGGCGCGTCGCCGCAGCTTTTCGCGCGCCTTCGGAGCGATTGCGTTTGATTTGCTCTTGTCGTTGGCGCTCTTTTGCTTCCGGAGATCGATTGAACGCGTCCTCAAGCCAGCCGTCTTCAATAACGAATAGTCCGAACTCTTCGACGATCTGACGAATAAACGCAACGTCTTCGCGCATATCGTAGGCAAGGTCGTCGACGTCGTACTTGATCTTTTTCGAGGGCGAACTTGCCGTTAGTTCGGCGATTCGGCAGTAAACGCCGTACCCTCTCATACCGTGAAGGCGACGAAGACGAACGGCGCTATCGAAACGTTCAGACATTGTTTTCCCCTTTGATTTTTGCAACGATGGCGCGCCAGATCGTCCCGGCGCTACGCGGCGGTAAATTGAGTTCTCGTTCAATTTCGCGAAAGGTATAGCCTTGCGCGCGGAGTTCAAAGACTTCTCGCTCGAACGTCGTCAGGACGGTTAGAAGAATAAGCCGCTCTTCGCTTAATTCCGCTTGGGTCGGCGGCTCTTCGTCTTTTCCGATCGTTTCAGTGAGGAGTCCGGCTCCGTTTTCTTTCTTTGTTCGACTTTGCTTTGTCGTAAGGTCGTAAAGGACGCGTTGCGGAATGAGCGGGAGAACGTCTTCGTCAGGTTGATTCCGACGTTTCCGAACGAAGTTCCACGCGATCAAGTACGCGTCTTGAAAGTGATCTTGGAGAGCGCTTTTGTCTCCCGAACGCGCAATAAAAGCGAAGACGCCTTGCCGCGCGAGCGACATGATCTTCGCGATTAAAGCGTCGTCGTCGAGATTCATTTTGTCGTTCTCTTTTGACTAAATTGCGTTCCGTAGCGACGCGCGTCATTTATCCGGAAACGTCAATCCGAACTTTTGCCAGCTTTCAAACTTCGGCGTTTCCGCCTTATGCAGACGGATCCAGGTCGCGCCGGTTTTCGACGGCGACGTCAAGCGCGCGGAGACGGAAGCGACGATCTTATCGTCTTCCCAGACGCCGGCGCGCGTGAGCGCGTCCAAGACCGGCTTAATCCGATTGTCGACGTCTCCGGAACGGCGTTGAAGGGAAACGTAGATCGCAACGTCGACGTATTCCCAGCTCGCCGGGATCCGGAACCGTTCGATCTTTGCGGCGACCGTTACGAGCTGGATATACATCTTCATCGCCGGGGACAAATATTCGCGTCCTTTACCGTTTCGCCACATACGGTTCGCGGTTGGAGGCGCGGATGGAATGAATAGTTGCATAGGGTTCTAACGTCTAGTCGTTATGTTCTCTTTCGAGTCGTCGGCGGCTAACGCCGCGCGGCGTCTCTCTTCTTTTGCGTCTGGGCGCTAGTCGTCTCTCCAACCGACTCGCGGCTCTACGCCTAGCGTCTCTCACGCTCTTACGCGACAAGTCTAACGTTTTCGATATATCCGACAGCGACAATCCTTTCCGGTATAGTTCGACGACGGAACGTTCTAGTTGCGAGAGATCGCTAAGGTCGTCGGTCGCGCGCAACATTGTTTCCCGTTTTGTTACCCGTTGCGTCCGCGCCTTCCTGTACTTTCCTTCGTGCAACTCGCGCGCCGCCGCCGTACTGAGAGGCGAGTCCGACGCCATCTTTCCGAGTGCGGAGTGGAGTCTCTTGTGGACCGTCTGCGCCGATACGCCGAGGCGTTTCGCAATAATGACGGCGGGCGTGTCGTCGAAGTATCGGAGACGAACGACTTCGCGCTCATCGTCTGTGAGCCGTTTCAGTAGCGCCTCGACGTCGTGTTTCGTCTCGAAGTCCGTCTCGCAACCGTACGTGGAAAGTAAGTCGAACGAGCTGTCTTCCGTTGAAAAGACGCGATAGACTTCGCGGCGGGCGTTTTGCAGGTTCAATACGTTACGCGCGCGGAAGTAGACCGCCGCGCGGAACATGTGAGCGTCTAGCGTCTCACGCAACCCTTCCCGCTCGCATTTCCAGAGTTCTATTCGCGCGGTCTGCAATACGTCGTCGTAGTCTAGGACGTTTGTCTTGTGAGGATAGAAGCGAAGGAGCCGTCTCGATATACGCGCCAGAAACAGCTCGTCTGAATCGTAGTCATTGTTGTAGTTGGGCATGTCGTTCCCGTCCGTTTTCTCATTCAGCTTCGTCAATTTCATCAATGCGCGTTTCGTTCGCTCCACGCTTTAATAACGACGGGGAACTCGTCCTTGGCGATCTCATAGATTTGTCGAACGAGTTCGCGCGTTTCCTCTTGCGCGCCGGGCGCGAGTCGTTGATCGAAGATATGAAGCCATTCCCGGAGGTTCGTCTTCATAACGATTTGCGTCGGGGTCGAGAGCGGGAGTACGGCGCGCGCTTCTTCAGGAGCTTCACGGAGGAGCGTAACGAAGTTGTCGTAGGCTTCTCGGCATTCAGTTTCGTGTTCCTTGTAAACCTCGGCGGCGGGGGCGTTGGGGTTGACGCAATCGTCGGCGATCGGTTCCGAGTATCGCAACGACCTTTCAAGGTAGCTCGCCATACGATAGCGCATGAGCTGACGCGCAACGAAGATCGGGCACGTAATAAAGACGCACAAGTCCGCGAACTCCAAAACGGAGTCGTGCCCGTTGAGGACGCAACGCCGAAGAGTTTCCCACGGCGTAAGAGATTCGATAACGTCGGACTCGTCAGGCGATCCGACGCACAGTCCGCTACCGCGCGAAACCTGCGCGATCATGCCGAGCGTGTTTTCCGCATTGAAGACCGGAGACGTAAAAACTCTATCGACGGTTGATTGAAAAGTAGCCATAGAATCGTTTCTCACGTTTTTTGAGATTGAATTAAAAACCCGGCGACTTCGCGCCGCCGGGTCAGGCGACGTCCAACGCGCGGCTTATCGTGCGGAGCGCGGCTCGAACAAGCCGCGACGAACGGAACTGGCCATAAGCGGGAGGTCTCTCCATAAGGAAACAGTTCTTTAACGTCCCAGTCGACGCGCGGGGGACGCCCGACGTTGAGTCCTGCGAACGCAGGCGTCGGAAAGAACTTGCCGCCGTTTCCGGCGACAAGCCCTGAAAGGCGCATTATGCCTTCGGCGTTATCAGCTAACCATAGCGCAGTCTGAGGCGCCAGCCGTGACTGTTTAACGACCGACTAACCGTTACGGTCGCCCCTTGGCGGTAACCCCGCGAACGCGGGCAAGGGAAGAAACGCGCCGCCGTTTCCGACGGCGCGCCTCAGACGAAGTCTGGGATGTAGTCGGGGCGGCGTTATTGTCCGCTGTTGCGACGGACGTTGTTTAGCGACCGACTAACCGCCTACGGTCGTTCCCCGTTGAAGCCCGACGAACGTCGGCGGGGAATGGAACTTGCCGCCGTTTCCGGCGGCAAGCCCCTAGATTAGGAAAAAACATGAAGTCAAAAGAAGGCGACGTTATCAGCCTGCGGAGTTGGCAGGCGAAGCCCAACAATGAAAGGCAATTTATCGACCGACTAATCGCCTACGGTCGCCCCTCGGTTCTTGCCCAGCGAACGCTGGCGAGGGAGAGAACGCGGCGACGTTTCCACCGCCGCGCCCTTGTCTCGACGCTTCCCCTCGTCGAGACGCGCCGGGGGAGCGTATGCCCGGCGTAAGGTCTATTAACGGAATCTCATCGCGCACCAGACGCGTCCGGAGCCGTCTTTGTGAACGGCGACTCCGCCGAACCGATACGACGGATTGAGGAGTAGCGCGCGATGCGCCGGACTGTTGAGCCACTGATTGAGCGCCGTTTCCAATCCTTGGTTGTTCTGCGCGAGAATCTCCGCGACCCCGGAACCGTGAACGAGCGCGCCGCGATACGCGCAAAAGCCCGCCTGATATTGCGCGCCGCCCGTCAACGTCGAGTCGTAAGCGAGCGCCGACAATCCGTATTGCGCGCGAAACGCATTGACGCGATCAAGGAGCGTCGCGACCTTTTTCGCAACGGTCGTCGAGGCGGTCAACGGACACGCGCCGGTCGGACAAGAGCGATAGACGAGCGTTCCGGAAGCCGCCTTAATCGGTTCGTATTCCCCGCACGCTTCGCACGGCGCCGGGGTCGTCGTCTCGACCGGCGCGCACGGCTCGACGGTTGAAGCGGGTTCGCACGGCTCCGGATAGTAGCGGTCGAACGTCTCGGACGCTTCGATCGGCGCGGTCGTCGTCGGTTCGCACGGAGTCGGCGCCGTTTCAACGACGCGTTCGCACGGCGCCGGGCTGACGATCGCGCGCGAGCCGCCGTAGCATTGTCCGCTAGTCCAGTAGCCCGACGTCGCCGCGTAAGCGTATCCGGAACGAAACGCGCAGCTCCCGCCGTAGCAAGATCGATAAGCCGCGCACGATCCGCCGGAACACGCGCGGCGGAATAATTGCGCGTTCGCGGTCGACGCCGACGCCAGAACGAACGCGACGAGCGCGATTAAAATGAGTTTCTTCATTTCTTTTCTCCTTGGAGTTTGGTTAGTCTCTTCTCTTGCCGCTTGCGTTTCTTCTCGTCTTCGATCGCTCGAATCTCTTCTCGCTCCCGTGCGAGAAGCTCGATCGACATCCGAAGGTACGAAGCCGTCGTCGGCTCGAGGACGTTTAAACAGTGAAATGGCGTTGCAAAATCGTAGGTCATGATTGGGTCTCCTTTTCTGAGTTTCAGTATTATACAGTAAATGCTGTGTGTTTCAATACAATTTTCAAGATATTTCTTGAAAAAGGATGAAATCTTTCTTTTCCTCGCAGAATGTGCTGTAATAATTCCAAAACTGTGGTACAATGAACGCTGTATTTTGCCCTCTTCCCAAAAGGAGAAAACAATGAGCGAATTTAAAGATCGACTAAAGGCTTTTCGAAAGGCTCTTGGGCTAAAACAGCGAGAAGTCGCTGAACGCCTCGGTTGTAAAACGGGGACTATCGGAGACTGGGAGAGCGGCGGCGGACTTCCAGGCGACGCCCGAATCTACCAACTCTGCAAAGAGTTCAACGTCCGTCGCGAGTGGTTGGAGCATGGCGAGGGTGAGATGTTCGAACCGGAGTCGAAGCCGAAGAGCGATCAGGAGACGTTGGAGGACGCGGCGTTGGCGTTGTTCAATCGTCTTGACGCGACGGCGCAGGAGGCGGTAATGAACGTTTTAATGCGGCTTTTGAACGAGGCTCGGGAGAAGTACAGAGCGAAGACGAAGCCGGAGGAGCCGGGTAAGAACGCTTCGGCGACGGAGCCGATTTTGGTCGCGGAGAAACGGAAGGGGGACGACTTTACGGCGTAGGGATTGAAGGTTTGAAAATGGTAGACCCGAAGTAGCGAGAAACGAAACAATGCCGAACGACGAAACGAACATTATCATTTACCAAGCCGACCGTAAACACGCCGTGAAGCTATTTCGGACGGTCTATCTCTGCGAGGCAATACTGCACGACGCGTCGGACTTCCTCGAATGGCGGGTCTTGAATTTTGCGATCTTTGAAATAATGGAACGCGTCCATAAGCGCCCACCCAGCGTCCTTCATCCAGTGCGTTATTAAAGAGGCGGGAACGCCGTCGTCGTACGGCTCGTCGAACCATTCTTCCCATAACAGGACGTCGACGTCGCGCCCGTTCACGTACTCGGGTAGACGCGGATCGTAACCTGTGAGGCGTAACGACACGTCGCAAAGAACGTCTAGAATTGTTCGTTCGCGTCCGTCTTCTATTCGCGCTCGTTCCTCTAGACGACGAAACGTTTCTACCGCGATAAGGCGAAGCGCGTCTTGTTCCTCGGGTGGGACGGGAGGGGGCGGAGGCAAAGGTTCTCTTTTCTTCATAACGCGCAATGCCAAGGTTTGTGGAGCGACCGTTGAATCCAGCGGCGAACCGCGACGTTCCAGGCGTCGCTCTAGGGCGCCGCTGTGGATTTCTTCAGACGAATTCTTACAGCTGAATTAAAAAGCGCAAGAGGGAGGCTTCACCTCCCTCTTGCCATGAACGGTAGTCAAGCAGACTCCATTGGTTTAATCGTCTTCTTCTCTCAGATATTTATCCAACAAGTGAGTAAGATCCTCGAGCGTCCATTTTCTCTTCACAACTTTGTAAGTGTAACTGCCGTGGTCGTAACTGATACCTTGAGTGTTCGTCGCAACGAACGCCAAGAGGTTGTTAATCGAGCGAACACAGCGGAGGCCGTTGTAGAGCGGCGGTTCTTTCTCGATCGCCTTTTGAGTTAGTTTACGAAGCTCGTCGTATTTTTTTTGAATCGCATAACAGATTGCCGATACGATAAAACTCGTCAGAAACCCGGCGATAAACCAGACGAACGGATTTGACGTCATAGTTCTTCCTTTCATTTCTAGCGTCGTTAGTTTTCTTTGCGTCGACGCGAAAGAGCGCCTTTTGCAATTTGTTCTCGTGTTCCGCAGTTCGCCGATCAATTCTCCTTCAATTTTCGTCTCGCGCGTTCCGCCGCTTTCGCGACGCTATCGCGGGAGGTTCCGAGACGATTGGCGATATCGACGATCCGTTCCCCGGCGTTAATAGCGATCGCGACTTCGCGTTCTCTTTCAGAGAGGCGCGAGAGGTCGCCGACGACTGGGGTCGGTTTGGGACCTTTCAGTTTTTCCCGCAGGACGAGAACGCCGTCGACGACGTTCGTTTGAACGGAGCCGTTCAGCTTCCCGATCGCGAGTTTAATAGTGCGGGTAATCGTATTTTGAGCGCAGCCGCGTTCGCGGGCGATATCGATCCGCAGGTCGTCGTCGCAGAAGACGCGGCGGAGAAGTGAGCTTTCGTCGTCGGGGAGCTTTTTGAGGAGATCCTCGGCGTCGAGTTTGGAGTCGAGGTCAAAGGAGACGCCGACGTCGACGAGATCCCCCATAATCAAATCTTTTCGTCGGAAGTGGTATCGCGCTTCGAGTCGATTGATAGTCTGATACCAGATATAATCAAGTCGATCGACTTCGGTTGCGGCGATCAGCGCTTCCTGAAAGGCGTCGTCGAAATCCCCGTCGTTCCTTCGCCGAAGGCGCCAAGTATTTCGAGTCGCGACGTCGCGACATACGGCGACAACTTCATCCGTTAATTCCATTGCGCAATCTCCTCCGCGCGCCGACGCGAACCGCGCCGACGCGCCGGTCAAAATGAAGATTTTTACAAATAGTTTCCGAATCCGGCGCGGATGTTCGCGGAACGAACGTCGTTCCCGACAAGGATCGACCCCGTTTCGTGAAAGATAACCGCGCGTCCGTCCCCGCGACTCATGCTCACGCACTCGCCGAAGTATTCCCGGCGGAGTTTCAGACAATCGTCGGCGGAGACTTTGTGAAGCGCGCAGCCTTG
>CADACS010000011.1 GCA_902786505.1 uncultured Planctomycetota bacterium
CATGCCCGACCTGACCAACGAACAGATGGCCAATATGGACCGTACCGAAATCGACAAGTATTACGCCGACCGCGACGCGAAGATCGCCAAAGAGCCCAAGATCGTCCCGCCCGCTCTCACGAGCATGCAGACGACGCCCATTAAGGCGAACATTCCCGCCGACGCGACCATTACCGTCGACCTCTCTCAATACAAATGACGCGCCGAGCCGCGACGCCTTTGACCGCGCGGCCGCGACTGACAATACATGAAAACGCCCCGGCGGGAACCTTATCCCGTCGGGGCGTTTCCGTTGTCTTCCAGCGTGCGAGATCGCCGATTATTCGGCGGGCGCTTCGTTGGCGCCGCTAACGGCGTCCTTAACCGATTCGATCGCGTCGGCCGCGGCGTCCTTCGCGGATTCGGCGGCTTCCTTGACGGCGTCGACCGCGTCGCCGGCAGCCTCTTTTGCGGATTCGACCGCGCCGGACGTCGCTTCTTTCGCCGCGTCAACCGCGTTGCCGGTCGCTTCCTTCACCGCGTCGACAGCTTCGCCGGTCTTCTCTTTCGCCGCGTCAATTGCGTCGCTCGCGGCGTCTTTCGCGGATTCAGCCGCTTCTTTCGCGGCGTCGATCGCGTCGCCGGCCTTTTCTTTCGCGGCGTCAACCGCGTCGCCGGTCGCTTCCTTCACCGCGTCGACAGCCTCGCCAGCCTTCTCTTTCGCCGCGTCAACTGCGTCGCTCGCGGCGTCTTTCGCGGATTCAGCCGCTTCTTTCGCGGCGTCTACAGCGTCAGAGGCGGCGTCTTTCGCGGAATCGACCGCCTGTTCGGCAGAGTCCTTAACCGCTTGCGCGGCGTTCTGCGCGTCTTCGGTAAGCTGCTCAATAACCGATCCGGTTTCGGAGGCTTCAGGAACAGCTTCCGATTCGGCGGGCGCTTCAACCGCAGGCGTCGGTTCCGCGGCCGCGGCGGGCGCGCCGGAATCAAGCTTCGTTACGACAATGAGCGCAAGCCCGACGATAAAGCACAGGAACATTCCGGCAAGCATCTTGCCGACGCCCTTGGGGGAATTGCGGAATTCGCGCCAGATGAAAACGCCCCAGATCGCGGACATAAGCGTCGCGCCCTGACCAAGCCCGTAAGCAACGGCGGGAGAAGCAATTCCGGACGCAAGCACGTTGAACGTCATACCGACCGCCCAGATCGCGCCGCCGACCCAGCCCCAGAAGTGGTTCCGGAACGAGCCCGTCCAGTAGGAGCCTTTTTCAACCGGATCGCCGACAAGCGGTTTCGCCATAAGGATCGGCATAATAATGCAGTTGCTCAAAAGAATACCGACCGCGAAAACGAGATTCGCGGTGTACGGCGTGAGCTTGCCCATTTCGAGAGAACCGTTCTGAAGATTGGCGATCGTAAGGTCGACCAACGAACCGTCTCCCAGCTGGACGCGCGCGAGCGATTTCGCCACAAAGAAATAGAACAGGGACATGAGCAGACCGCACAGAATGGAGAGCGCAAGTCCTTTTCCAATCGGCTTTTTCGGCGCGTCCGGATCGACGTTGGCCGCGTCGCGCTTCTTATACGAGAGCGCGCTGATAATAATAGCCGCGGCGACAAGAGCGACCCCGACAAAGAGAAAAACGGGATTGCCCGACGACGCCGGGTTCGCTAAGAAGTTCCAGACGACGCCCAGAACGAGCGCGAGCCCAATTCCGACGGGGAACGCGACCGCCATACCGGCGATATCGATTGCGGAAACGAGCAGAATATTCGCGATATTAAAGACGACGCCGCCCGCAAGCGCCCAACCAAGGGAGGTTGGAGACGCATACGTGAGATCGTCGATATACGAACGTCCGACAGAAGTTCCGTTCGACCCCCACGTCAGCGCGAAAATAAGCGCGGTGAGAAGGAGTCCAAAAACGTAGTCCCAATAGAACAGTTCGTAACGCCATTTCTTATCGACGAGTTTCTGCGTGTTGGCCCAAGACCCCCAACACACCATGGTGACGATGCAGAACGCGATCGCCGTCCAATAATTCTGGATCAAAAACATGATACGCTCCTAAAATACAGGGTCTGTTCCGAGCGCGCCGAGCGCCGTCCGCCCTGAACGGGGCGGCGCAGTCTCAACGGCGATCCGGAAAACAGTATTTTGCGGCAAATTCGCGGCGGAAACTTCCCAAGGAAAGCGGCCGTCAAAAGACGCCGCGTCCGCTACTGGAAATTCTAACCGTAACAAACGCAAATATCAATTGTTTTTTAAGAATTGCGGTTTTTTCTTTTGAAAAGATTCCGCCATACGGCGCGTTTTGCCGCTTATTAGAAGCCTAGAGGCCCGCCGTTAGGAAAAATGGGCTAAACAGCGAAAAGAAAAGGCGCGCCGGGGCGTTCAAAGAAGCCGCCGGCGCGCGTTAATCCGCAAAGCGTTCGGGAACGTCCTTCGCGAAACGCTCAGAGCGATTCGCATTTGAGGTCGCGTCCTTTGAGGAACTCTTCCGCCTCTTTTTTCGTAAAGACGCTCTTGGTCGCCGATCCGTCGCGAACGCAGCTCATCCCCTGAGCGCTCGCGCGCTTCATCGTCTCGTACGGATCGCAGCCGTCGAGGAGCGCGGCGATGAATCCGGCGTCAAAGGCGTCGCCGGAACCGGTCCCGCCGACGAATTCCGTCTTAAAGATATCGGCGCGGAATTTCTCGTTCGCGGAATAGTAGATCGAACCGTTGGAACCGCACGTAATAACGCACGCTTTGGCCCCGGCGTCGACAAAGAATTTCGCCTGATCGACGGGGTCTTCTTTGCCGGAAATGACGCGTCCTTCGTCGTCGTTGGGCATGAAGTAATCGCAGTACGGCATGAGGGGTTCCAAGACGGGCCAATACGGTCTTGTTCCGTAGAGCACGACGTCGAGAATCGTCTTTCCGCCGCGCGCCTGGAACGCCTTGAAATAGTCGACCGTCTCCTGCGTCTCCAGTTTTTCCATCATGAGATATCCGCCGACGTAAAGGACTTCCGCTTCGTCGGTCCACTCCTGCGGAATATCGCCGATGGCAAACTGCGCGTTCGCGCCCGTCGTACTTACGAATCTTCGGTCTTCGCCCTGCACGTTGACGATGAGCGAGCAGCCGGGCCCGGAGTTCGGAATCTGGCGCACCCCGGAAACGTCGACGAGCGGATTCGCAAGCGATTTCAAAATATGCTCGCTAAACGCGTCGTCGCCGACGCAGCCGCAAAGCCCGGTCGGAACTTCCAGGCGCGCAAGATTAATCGAAACGTTCGAGGCGCAACCGCCAAGCGTGAGCTCGACGCGATCCGTTTGGACGAGTTCGCCCGGAACGGGCGCGTGATCGATCGGGGCGCACCCCACGTCGGCGAAAAGAATACCGGCGGATAAACAACGCGGTTTGATTTTCATGGAACGCATCCTTCTTTAAAAATGAAAAACGACGGATCGAGCGATCGGCTCAACCGTTATTATTATTGACTTTAATCGAATTGAGAACGGAATCGGCCGCGTCGTATCCGCTCTTAATGCACGCGGGCAGCCCGACGCCGTCAAGCGTGTTGCCCGCGAGCGCGAGCGTCGGAACGGCGTCGACCGCGGCCTGCAGCTCCTTACGCCACGCGAGCCGACCAAGATAGTACTGCGGCATGGAGTTGGGAAAACGCGCGACGTCGGTAAAAATAGGAGCGCCTTCAATATCCAGAAGCGCGGCCGTTTCCGTATGGACGAGCCGTATAAGCTCGTCCTCGGGCTTCTCGACCGTTTCGGGCGCTCGGGCGCCCCCGACGAATATGCGCAGGAGCGTCGTGCCTTCGGGCGCGCGCGACGGGTATTTGTAATTACTGAAACTGCCCGCGATTACGCCGTTCTTTTCCGACGTCGGAACGACGAAGCCCATCCCTTCCATCGGCCGTTTTACTTGTTCGTTGCGATACGCCAAATGAACGATCGCCACGCCCGTATGGTCCGTCTGGCCGTAGAGTTCGGATACGCGCGGACACGATTCTTTGAGCGCCGAGGCGGCCGAACCGGAATCGGACGCGAATACGACCGCGTCAAAACGTTCGGAGCGTCCTTGCGCGTCGACAACGTTCCAGCCCCCTTCCGGAAGCCTTTCCGCGCGCACGACCGGCCGGTTCAGCGCGATTCTCTCGCGGCCGATACGGTCGGCGAGCCGCTCCGGAAGTTCCTGCAGACCGCACTTTAGCGTAATGAAGAAAGAATAGCGCGCGCCGCTCTCTTCTTCCCGCTTCGTTTTGCGGGCCTTCTTCATCGACTTTGTCATCGACCAAATGAGGGACCGATCCTTCGCTTCCATTTCGGCAAATCTCGGCAGCGTCGCCTGAAGACTCAGCTTCGCGGCGTCGCCCCCGTAAATCCCCCCGACGAGCGGCTCAATAATACGGTCGAACGCTTCGCGCCCCAATCGGCGCGTTGCAAACGCGGCGAGCGACTCTTCCTCTTCGCTCTTGCGGCGTGGAAGCAGCAATTCCAGTCCGCAGCGGAGTTTGCCCCACGGCGTGAGCAGGGGCGTAACGAGCATCGGCCAGAGTTTTGTGGGCGCCATCGTCATAAAGCCGTCCGGGAGGGGATAGAGCCGGCGATTGCGCACGACAAACGTGCGCCGATAACGGCTGTTGGTCGACTGAAGCTCGTCCTGAAACCCAAGTTCGCGGCACAGGTCAAGGCCGTACGGGACGGTCGTAATAAAATTGTCGACGCTCAGTTCGCATAGAAAACCGCCGACTTTCCGCGTGCCGATAACTCCGCCGACGCGCGCGCTCTTTTCAAAGACCGTAAGATCAACTTCGGGCGCGCGCCCGCGCAGGCGCCAAGCGGCGGCAAGACCGGACGTCCCCGCGCCAACGACGGCGACGCGCAAACGGGACGGACGGTCTAACGACGGTTCCGGCATTTGTTCTGTTTTCCTTTTCAAGACTCACACGGCGTTTAAATCAGTCGGGCGCAACTCGGCCCGCGAACCCTGCGCGATTGTATCACAACGGCGTTCGCGCGTCAAATAAAATTGGTTCGTCCGCGTTAAATTTCCGCGATTTCAACGTTAGCGCAAATGAAAAGCGCGCGTTTTTACAAGGACCCGGCGGCCCGCTTTAAAAGAAGAGGGAAGAAATATGAAACGCATAAATAATCAAAATTTGTAAATTATTGACGCGCAATTTCCTCTATGATAAAATCAGCGCAAAGGCGCCGAAAAAGAAATCCAAAAACCGCGGCGCCGAGTAAACCTAACCTGCACGGGGGAAATTTAATGCGTTTTTCGAATATCCTGCAAACGCTTGCTCCGATCGCCGCGCTGGCCGTTTTGGCGGCGGCCGCGGTCGCGCAAGAGCCCGCGGCTGCGTCCGGCGGCGCGTCCGATCAGACGGCGAAGTTTGAGCGCGTCGTTTGGCTTGACGACCTTGATCTGTCCATGGCCGTCGTCGGATTCGGCGAAACTCGAAAGGGAAGAACGACCGACGGTCATGACCTCACGGTCAACGGAACGCGATTCGGAAGGGGAATCGGGTGGCATTCCCCCGGCTCGCTCGTTACGACCTTGCCCGAATCCGGCGCGATTAGATTCCGCGCGCAATTCGGAATAGCCGACGAAACCGGCGGTCAAGGGCACGCCCGCATCCACGCCTACGCCGACGGAGAACCGCTGTGGACGAGCGAATATTTCTCGGGCAAAGAGCCCGCGATCTCATGCGACCTTTCGCTCACCGGCAAACGCGTCTTCGTTCTCATTCTCGACGCCGGGCCCGAAGGTTACGGGCACGACCATACCGTCGTTGGCGACGCGCGGTTTGAACTCGACGCGGAAGCCGCTAAAACGGCCAATAAGATTCAGATTGTCCGTCCGCTCTTCTTAGACGACTCCGGAGAAGCGATTCTCGCGCTCGGCGACGACGACGAGAGTTACGAAATCTCGAAGGAATACAGCGCGCTGCGTCTGCAGCTCAAAGAAGGCATGTCGGAACGCGTCGCGTCCACGGCGCGCAATCCGGAAGCGACGCTCATGCCGACCGACAAAGACCCGCTCGACGTCGTTGTGCGCCGCGTAACCGCTTTGCTCGAAACGCTTCAGGACGCTCGCGACGACGACGCGCTCGACGACGATGCGGCCGCGTGGCAGGATTTCCTCAAGCGCTACGAAGCTTCCAACAGCGAATGGGATCCGGAACAAAAGGATTCCAAAGAAGCGATTGCCAGCCGGATCAAACTCTTTGCCGAAGCGTATAAACTTCGCCGTTCGATCGCGCTCAAGAACCCGCTTCTGGAATCCTTTAACGATATCCTCTTTATTAAGCGGCATTACTGCCCCGAACCGGAACGTCAGGGGAACCATATGGTCGACCAGTTCTTCGGATTCCACGCGCGGCCGGGCGGCGGGCTCTTCATTATGAAGAACGCGTTCTCGGACAATCCGGAGATCGTCGACGTCCTTAAAGATTCTGTCGTACAGAACGGCCGTCTCAAAGGCGTCAAGCTCGATTCGACCTGGGGCTTCCTCGCGCCGAAACTTACGTTCGACGCGAAACAGATCTATTTCGCGGCCGCCGATACCAAGACGCCGCGCCACGTCTACGAATGGACGACTGAGAATTCGTATCACATCTTCCGCGTCAACGTCGACGGAACTGAGCTCACGCAGATCACCGACGGCCCTTGGGACGATATCGACCCGTGTCCGCTCCCGAACGGACGCGTCGCGTTTATCTCGGAACGCCGCGGAGGTTACGGACGCTGCCACGCGCGCCCCTGCCCGAGCTATACGCTCCATTCGATGAACGCCGACGGAAGCGATATTGTTCCGCTGAGCGTTCACGAAACGAACGAATGGGCGCCGACCGTCGACAGAAACGGCATGATCGTCTATACGCGCTGGGACTACGTCGACCGCGGCTTCAACCAGGCGCACCATCCGTGGATTACCTTCCCGGACGGTCGCGACTCGCGCGCGATCCAAGGCAACTACTCCGAAGATCAGGGGAGCCGCCCGCACTTCGAAACGTCCCTCAAACAGGTCCCCGATTCGAACCTCTTTGTCGGCACGGCGAGCGGACACCACACTCAGAACTTCGGCTCGGTTATTCTGCTTGATCCGATGGTTCAGGACGACGACGTCGGAGACGATCCCATGGCGCCGATCCAACGCGTCACGCCCGACCAGCTCTTCCCGGAAGCGGAAATCGGAACGCACGGACCGCCCCACCGGTACGGTCAGCCGTTCCCGCTCGACGAAGATTTCTATCTCGTGGTATACGACGCGTTTAGCGCGTCCAATAAGGGCGAATCGAACGACTTCGGAATCTATCTCCTCGATTCGTTCGGGAATAAAGTCCTGCTTTACCGCGACGACAAAATCTCCTGCCAGCATCCGATCCCGCTCATGGCGACCGTGACGCCGCCGATCATTCCGAACCAGACGTTCGTCGGCCTTACCGAACAGGAAAAAGCGGCGAAGAACGTCCCCGCCGAACTGCCGAAAACGGCGACCGTCGGCGTAGTCGACGTCTATACGACGACGCGCCCGTTCCCGCAGGGAACCAAGATTAAGGAACTGCGTATCGTTCAAGTACTTCCCAAGACGACGGTTAACGCAAACGTTCCTTGGATCGGGTACGCGGGCGAAAACGGCGCGCGGAAAGTCCTCGGGACGGTTCCCGTCGAAGAGGACGGAAGCGCGCGATTCGAGGCGCCCGTCAACGTGCCGTTCTATATGCAGGCGCTCGACGAAAACGGCGTCGCCGTGCAGACAATGCGCAGCGCGACGTACGTGCACCCCGGCGAAACGCTCACCTGCCTGGGATGCCACGAAGGGCGCTTCAATACGAACCAGAACGCCGATTCCGTTACGCCGACCGCGTTTACGCGCGCGCCGTCGATCATTAAACCGGACGTCGAAGGTTCCAATCCGTTTAACTATCCGACGCTCGTTCAAACGGTACTCGACAGACACTGCGTCGAATGCCACGCGGATAAAGCGAAAGAAGGCAAGACGTTCGAGCTCGGACGCGGGCCGGAAAATCAGTACTTCCTCACGTCGTACATGAACCTGCGTCCTTACGTCTACGTGAACGGAAACGGCAACGCCATGCCGGGCCCGCCCATTACGGACCAGCCGACGCACGGCGGCGCGTGGAACTCCTTTACGAACGCCAAGACCATGCCCGGCCAGTTCGGCGCCAGCCGTTCTCCGCTCTGGAAACTGCTGCAGGACGGGCATTACGACGTCAAACTCTCGCCGGAAGAAAAACGCGCGCTCGCGCTGTGGATGGACAATAACTGCGACTTCTTCGGCGCCTATGAAGTCGAAACGCTTCAGGCGCAGCGACACGGCGAAAAAGTCACGCCTACATTGGAATAAATTGCGGTTCGACCGCGATACGGCGCCGTCTCGACCGACGGGGCGGCGCGCACCTTCAGTAGAAAGGATAACTCAATATGAAATCAACGTTTACTCTCACCGCGCTGCTGGCGCTCGCGCTGACCGCGACCGCGTTCGCTCAGGACAGGCCGCGTTTTGAACGCCCGAACCTCAAACCGACGCTGTTCGCGAACCTTGGCGACGAATGCTATACGCCGGACGGCATGACCGTCAGCGACGAGACGGGCTTGCTCTATCTCAACGTCCCGAACTTCGGCCGCATGGACGAAAATATGGTCAAGGCGGATTCCGCGCAGGGCGGCTATCTTTACGAAGTCGACAAAGACGGCAAAGCGACGCGCATCCTCGAATATCCGATCTCCGACCGCACGGGCCAAGCGGGGCCGATGGGTCTTGATTTCGGACCGGACGGCAACCTTTACGTCTGCGACAACCAGTACTTCCACAACAAGGATTACTGCTCGCGCATTCTGCGCGTCGTCTTTAAAGACGGCAAACCGACGACCGAAGTTCAGGTAGTCGTCGAGGGTATTAAACTTGCCAACGGCATGGCTTGGTACAAAGACAAGCTGTTCTATACCGATTCGTGCTTCGACGAAGATCCCGACGAAGCGAACGGCGTCGTCGGCTCCGGCGGCGTCTTCATGTTCACGGCCGACGAAATCACGAAAGCGGGCAAAGACGGCGAACCTTCGATTAAGATCAAGGCCGGCAAAGACGAACCCCACTGCGTCGCTTACGTTAAAGTTCAGAAGCTCGGCCGCGGCGACAACACCGGCCCGGACGGAATCTGCGTCGATAAGAACGGAACCGTCTGGTTCGGCAACTTCGGCAATGGTTTCCTCTACAGCCTGCGTCCGAACGACGCCGGCGAATACAAGCAGGAAAACGTCGAAAACGTCTTTGACGCGCTCAATCAGCGCGTTCCCGAACGCGGACCGAACGCCGGTACGAAACTCGAATGCTGCGACGGTATCTTCTACGACGCCAACCTCGACTGCGTCTTCATCGACGACTCCGTCAACAACGCGATCTGGATGTTCAAGCCGCGCGACAAAGGCCAGCAGGTCCGCCCGGTTATTATGTGGATGAACGACGATAACGACGGCGGCGAAGGGCTCCTCGACCAGCCGTGCGAAGCGGTCGTCTACGCCGGAAAAGTCCTCTTTGTCAATTTCGACTGGCCCTTCCCCGGCATGAAGAATAAAGCCGTCGATATGCCCGGCACCATTTCCGCCATCGATTACGAAGAAGTTACGAAGTTCGTTAAGATGATGGAAGCGTTCCAGACGCGTATGGGCCCGCAAGGCGACCGTCCCCGCGGTCCCCGCGCCCAAGGCGACCGTCCGCAAGGCGACCGCCCCCGCGGTCCTCGCGCCCAAGGCGACCGTCCCCGCGGCCAGCGTCCTCAGGGCGACCGTCCGCAAGGCGACCGGCCCCGCGGTCCGCGCGGTCAGCGCCCGCAAGGCGACCGTCCGCAAGGGAACTGACACGCCCGTTAACGGTTAGAACGCCCGGCGCGCACGCGCTGGGTTAGAACTCGCGCGCGATTCGAGCGAAAACCGCCGGATCGCGCGTTTTTTATTCGAGCCGCCGAGTCGTCTCTCTAAGAGCGTTCACTTTAAGGAAAAGACTGCGGTAATTCCGCCCTTTCCTAAGATTTTCTTGAGCTCAGACTCCGAAACGCCCTGAATTTTCCCGAGCCTGGTAAAGCGCCATGTATTTGCGGCGTAATAGATTGTAATTTGATTCCCCTGATAAAGAATAACGTCGCCCGATTCCGTCGTAATCGGTTCGTCGTTCGTCGGCAGCGTCGTACCGAGCGCGCCTACTTTTTCAAATCCGCCATAGTCGCGCATCGCGACGCTTACGTCGCCTTTGGCGAGCAGATTCATAAACGCCTGCGCCGTCGAATTATCGGCCGGTTGAATTTCTAATATGTCTTTACCTATGCGAGCGTAGAACATGGGCTTTGCCTCGTCAAAGAACAGCCAAAGAGGATAGAAAAACAACGACGGGAACAGAAACGCGCCAGCGGGAAAAGATCGGCCGCGTCTGGAATAAACGCGGACGCGGCCTGAGGTTAGCTATTCTTTTCGAACGGTCTTTGCGCGTTCCTGCCGTTTTATTTCAGATTCTGCTTGAAGAAAGATTCAAGCTTATCGAATGGAATCGCGCCTTTGCCGCCGCCGTCGTACAGATCGGTGTGAGACGCGCCGGGAATAAGATACAGCTCTTTGTTGTCCGCATACTTATTCCCTTTAATCATATTAGCGTACGCGTCTTTGCCAAAGTAGCACGAGTGCGCCTTGTCGCCGTGAACGATCAGCACGGCGGAGCGAATTTCGTTCGAGTACCGCAGAATCGGCTGATTAAAGAAGGATTCGCACCCGATGACGTTCCAACCGCCGTTGGAATTCAACGAACGCGAATGATAGCCGCGCGGAGTTCTGTAGTAGTTGTGGTAATCCTTAACGAAGTCGGGCGCGTCCGCCGGCACAGGATCGACCACGCCGCCGCCAAGTTTATAATCGCCGCTTCGGAGATCGGCCAAGCGCTGCGCGCACATCGCGGCCTTTTTCGTATATCGCGCCTCTTCGCTGTCCTCAGAGTCGAAGTATCCGTTCGCGCTCACGCGCGTCATGTCGTACATGGTCGACGCGACGGTCGCTTTGACGCGCGTGTCGAGCGCCGCGGCGTTAATCGCCAAGCCGCCCCAGCCGCAAATCCCGATAATCCCAATACGTTCGGGATCGACTCTGTCGTGTAGAGACAGGAAATCGACCGCCGCCATGAAATCTTCGGTATTGATATCTGGAGACGCCATGTAGCGGACGGCGCCGCCGCTCTCGCCCGTAAAGGAAGGATCAAAGGCGACGGTCAGAAAACCGCGTTCCGCCATCGTTTGCGCGTAAAGACCGGAACATTGCTCCTTGACCGCGCCGAAAGGCCCGCAAACCGCGATCGCGGAAAGTTTTCCGTCGACGCCTTTCGGAACGTAAACGTCCGCCGCGAGCGTTATGCCGTAGCGATTGATAAAAGTCGCTTTACTGTGATCAATCTTGTCGCTCTTCGGGAACGTCTTATCCCACTCTTGCGTCAATTTCAGTTCCAAAGGTTTCATTCAAACAGCCTCCGTTATAAACTGCATTGTTTAAAAAGATACGAATCCACACGATTTATCGCGCCGGAATTCGACTTCGAGAAAAACATAACCCAAACAAACGAGACTTTCGCGGCGCGGCGAGCCGCGAAAGACGGTAATTTTACGCCGTTCTCAAACGCGGCGCCATTCCGGTTTACGGCTCCGAGCAGAGATTGACGAACGCCTCTCCAACGCGGATTCGCGCGTCCCCGTCGACGAGAAAAGCGCGTCGCGTTCCGTCTTCGCGCGGCGTAAAGAGCGTCGCGCCGTTGGCGTCGAAATCGACGTCGCCCGGCTCCGAAAGCGTAAAGTATCCGCGTCCTTCTTCCGGACGCAAAACAAAGAGTACGCTCGTGAGATCCCACGTCGGCCGGCGATGATTCAACCCTTCTTTCGGCGCGGCTTTCGAGGCCCAGCGTTCGTACGATTCGCGCAGGAATTTAGCGCGCGGCGAACGGTAATCGCGTTTTAAATTGACGGGCGACATGCGAATTCGGTCGCCGATCTCATATCCGCTAAACACAATCGGGGTTGGCCATTCGGCGGCAAGTTTTTTGGCCGAAGGAACGTCGTTGAGAATATTCCATTCGCAATGCTTGCGATACTTTTCCGCGTCCGGGTCGATCGCGAACGCGCCGCCCATAACGGACAGAATCCGCGCTTTCTTCGCGACGAGCTCCGCGCCGGTCAGCGGGGAAACCGCGTCGCCCGGCGAATCGAGAAGCGCGGCAAGATTCGTTGAGAAACCGATTTGGATAAAGACGACGGAGCGGTCTTGCGCGCTCGCGAGCGTACGGCGCAGCAGCGCGATCGGCTCCTGAACTTCGAACTTCTCGGGAACGGGATAGCAGGCGGTTCCGTCGGCGTTCTTTAACGCAAGTACCGCGGACGGATAATTATCCGTATCGCGCGCGGCCTCTTGCGGCTGACCGACGGGAATCTCCGGCCGGCCGTAGAGCGCGTTCTCCGCGGCGACGTAACGCGCCGCGTCGGGCCGTTTATTCGTGAGCGTAACGGCGAGCAGTTCGCACGCGCCGACGTCGGCGAACCGATGAATGAGCGCGAGCGCAAACGCGTCGTCGATATCGCCGCCAATATCGGTGTCGAGAATAATCGGAATCGGCGCGTCCTGCGAATCGCGCGCGTCAAGCAGATCGCCCTCCGCGCCCGACGACGCCTGGCAAAGCGCGAAGACCGATATAAGAACAATCGCGGTAAATGATTTCATTGAAATTACTTCCAATTAAGGTTCCGAACACAGATTGACGAACGCTTCCCGAACGCGAATCGCGGCGTCGCGGTCGACGAGAAAGACGCGCCGCTTGCCGCTCGGATCGGGCGTAAACGACGCCACGCCCTCTTCGCTGAACGAGACGGAGCCCGGTTCCGAGAGCCGGTAATATCCGCGCTCTTTCTCCGGCCGAACGACAAAAAAGACGCTTGTAAGGTCCCACGTCGGCCGCTCGTGATTGAACCCCAGGCCGGGCACGTCCGACTCCGCCCACCAGTAATACGCGTCGTGTAAGAACTTCGCGCGCGGCGTGCGGTAGTCGCGATTTAAACTCACGGTCGACATGAGGATCCGATTCCCGATTTCCGAACCGCTGTAGACAATCTCGCCAGGCCACTCGCGGGCAAGCTTCTGCGCCGCGGGAATATCGCTGACAATATTCCACTCGCGCATTTTGCCGTATTCCGCCAGCGACGGGTCGACGGCAAATCCGCCCCCCATAATCGAAAGGAGCCGGACTTTTTTCGCGGCAAGCTCCTTGCCGGTCAGCGGCGAAACGCCGTCGCCCGGGGAATCGAGAAGATTCGCAAGATTAGTCGAATACCCGACTTGCGCTATAACGACCGAACGATCGTCCGCGTTCGCGAGGAGCCGGCGCAAGAGCGCGACGGGGTCTTCCGTTTTATATCCGTCGGGAACGGGATACTGGGGCGTTCCGTCCGCGTTCTTTTGCTCTAGAACTTTGGTCGGATAGGAATCGTAAACGGTTCCTTTTGCCGGCAGCCCGATAGGGATTTCCGGACGCCCGAAAACCGCGTTTTCCGCCGCGACAAATTTTGCCGCCTGCTCGTTCGCCGTCGTTAGCGTTACGCCGAGGAGTTCGCACTGTCCGCGGTCGGCAAACCGATGAATGAGCGCGAGCGCGAACGCGTCGTCGATATCGCCGCCGATATCCGTGTCAAAGATCAATTTAACGGGCTCGTCCTGCGAATCGCGCACGTCGAGAAGATCGCCTTCCGCGCTCGGCGACGTCTGGCAGAGCGCGAGGACCGCCGCAAGAACAATCGCTGTAAACGATTTCATTACAGTTACTTCTAATTAAGGTTCCGAACAAAGATTGACGAACGCTTCCCGAACGCGAACCGCGTTGGTTCCGTCGATGAGAAAGACGCGGTGTTTTCCGTTGGCGTCCGGGGTAAACGTCGCGGCGCCTTCGTCGTCAAACGACACAAAGCCCGGCTCGGAAAGCTGGAAATAGCCGCGCCCTTCCTCCGGACGAACGACGAAAAATACGCTCGTGAGGTCCCACGCCGGCCTTTCGTGATTCAATCCTTCGTCGGGCGCGTTTTTAGACGCCCACCACGAAAAGGCGTCGCGCAGGAATTTTGCGGGGCGCAAGCGGTAGTCGCGCTTTAAACTCACGGACGACAAACGAATACGCTCGCCTATTTCCGAACCGCCAAATACGATTTCGCCGGGCCATTCGCGCGCGAGCTTCTGAGCGGCGGGAATATCGTTGATAATATTCCATTCGCGCATTCCGGCGTATTGCTTCAGCTCCGGATCAAGCGCGAACGCGCCGCCCATAACGGAAACGAGCCGGACTTTCTTGGCCGCGAGTTCTTTACCGGTCAGCGGCGAAACGGCGTCGCCCGGCGTATCGAGCAAGTTGGCAAGATTCGTCGAATAACCGACTTGCACGATTACAACCGAACGGTCGTCCGCCTGCGCGAGAAGACGGCGCAGAAGCGCGACCGGATCTTCCGGCTTATAGCTGTCGGGAACGGGATATTCGGGCGTTCCGTCCGCGTTCGTTTGTCCTAACGTATCGGAGGGATAGAAGTTATAGTCGGTTCCCTTCTCGGGCAGCCCAATCGGGATATCGGGCCTGCCGTAGACGGCGTTTTCCGCAGCGACGAATTTCGCCGCCCATTCGCTCGCGGTCGTGAGCGTTACGCCGAGCAATTCGCACCGTCCGCGATCGGCCAGACTGTGAATGAGCCCGAGCGCAAACGCGTCGTCGATATCGCCGCCGATATCGGTGTCGAAGATCAACTTAACGGGCGAATCCTGCGAATCGCGCACATCGAGCAAATCGCCCTCCGCGGCGTACGCGGTCAGAGAAACGCAAACGCCGATCAAAAGAACAAAGAACGCGGATTTCATCGTGCTTTTCTCCTTTCGGAATTGAGTAAACGCCGCCGGCTAATCTCAGGTCAGAATTCAACGACGACGGGCGCGCCGCTGAAGGAATAGAACGTCGCGACGCCCGACGTCAGTTTGAAGATCTCGGTGTTCCCGTCGCCGGGCTGATAGAGCGCCTTGAGTTCCGGATAGGCTTCGAGCATCTTTTCCTGAGACTCGATTCGCGGATCTTCGATCGCGTTCGCCTGAATGCGAACCCATGTCTCGCCGTCGCAGGCGCAAATCTCAACTTTCGGATTCGCGTGAATCTGTTTCGAAACATGCTTCGAGCGGCCCGTCTGGAAGCAGAGCCGACCGTCGATGAGTTCGATTGTCCCGAACGGACGGACGCGAGGCTGATCGCCGTCGACCGTCGCGAGGTAATACGTCTTGCATTTCTTCAAATAGTCGTAAACGCGTTTCATTTTAGAGTTCCTTTCTACTTGCACAGCCGCGCCGCGAAAAAAGACGGCGCGGCTTTATCATACAGGTTTTAGAGAAACGGCGCAACAAAAATAGCGCGCAAATCGCGATTAAAAGCCGATTTTTCAGCGTCTTTATCCGCAGTTCTTTTAGATTCGCCGACAAAAAACGCCATAACGTCGCAACGGCGTTATGGCGTTTCGTTTAGCGAAAGATCAAACGCGGGTTACCGCGCGCGATTTCAGCGATAGATCAGGTAATTCTGACGCGCTTCCTTGAATCGCGCAAGGTCGGCGTCCCACAGCGGAACGATTTCGCCGACGTTCTTGCCGGCGCGAATCGCGGCGAGCGTCGCGTCGTTGAGAAGAAGCGTATTGGCGTTCTTGGTCTCCCACTGATCCGGATAATCGGCCGCCAGCCGCGACATGAGCGCGACGCCGACTTTGACCGCGTCGAGCTTGTCGCGATCGACGATCTTCATGCGCAGTCCGGAAATCTCCTCGTCCTTGTACTTAGAGCCGGTCGGCGTGAACTTGATCGGTTCAAACTCAATGCCGGGCAGCTTTTCATCGTTCATCTTCTTCGCGAGATCTTCGGCGTTAATCCACGGGGCGCCAATAACCTCGAACGGCGTGTCGGTTCCGCGGCCTACGGAGATATTCGTAAACTCGGGAATACCGAATCCGGGATAGAGGAGCGCTTCGGTAAGGGAGCGCATATTCGGAGAAGGATTGACCCACGTCAGACCCGTCTGATCGAAGTACTGATCGCGCGTCCAGTTCTCGCACGGAATGACCGTAAGATCAAGATTCAGCTTGTACTGGTTCGCGAACATGAGCGCGATCTCGCCGACCGTCATGCCATGCTGAATCGGCATGGGGAAGAACGCGACGTACGATTCGCGGCCGGCGTCGAGCCACGGACCGTCGACTTTAACGCCGCCGATCGGATTCGGACGGTCAAAGACGAAGAACGCTTTGCCTTCGTCCGCGCACGCCTGCATAGCGGAGCACATCGCGCTGATATAGGTGTAGAACCGCACGCCGACGTCTTGAATGTCAAAGACAAAAGCGTCGACGTTTTTGAGCATTTCCGGGGTCGGACGGCGCGTCTCGCCATAGAGACTGAAGACGGGCAGACCGGTTTCTTCGTCTTTCGCGTCGTCGATATTGCCCTGATCGAGTACTCCGTAGAGCCCGTGTTCCGGACTGAAGAGCGTCGTCAGATTGACGCCGGCGTCCTGCATCGCTTTGGGCATGCGTCGACCGTCGCGCAGCAGGCCCGTCTGGTTCGTGAGGAGCCCGACTCGGCGATTGCGCAATTTCAGCGGCGCGTAGCCGTCGCGTTCCATAACGTCGACGCCGGCGAGCGTCTCGGAGCTCTTGCCCGCGTTCGGCGAAACGTAGACCGACTTCTTAACGAACGCGGCCGTTTCGTCCGCGGCGGTCTTTTCGCGAATCGAATCGAGCGCGATTTGCCCGATCTTGCCGCACATGCCGACGTAATCGCCCTTCCCGTCCGGATGGAGGCGGTTGCCGAGGAAAATTACGTACAGGTCCATATCCGGATCAATCCAGTAGGACGTGCCCGTAAACCCGCTGTGACCGATTGCGGAGGGGCTCATAAGAACGGCGCGGTTGCCGGAATAAGGCGAGCGCTTATCCCAGCCGCGGGAACGGATACCGCGAGGAATCGTAACCGATTCGGTCATCTGCTTGAACGTCGCTTCCGACATGATCTGAACCGGATGTTCCGGATCGTTGGCGGGCGTATACGTGCCGTGCCCGACGAGCATCGACGCGAGAATCGCGAGATTCGGCGCCGTCGAGAAATTGCCCGCGTGACCCGCGATTCCCTTCATGGCGAACGCGCGGGGATCGTGCACTTCGCCTTTAATCCAGTCGGTATCTTCCGGAACGCGTTTTTCCGCCGCGGCCGCGCGCTTCTTCTGCTCGTCCGTCGGATTATAGCCCGTATCCGTCATGCCTAACGGAAGATAAATGTTCTGACGGACGAATTCGTCCTGCGACATGCCCGTTACTTTTTCGACGACAAGCCCCATCGTTATGAACCCGACGTCGCTGTACGCGAACGCCTCGCCCGGCGCGGTGCGGAGACCGAGTTCGCAGATATGCTGCAGAATTTCTTCGCGGGTATAAAACTTTTCAGGGTCATACTTAACGCTCTTGTCTTCTTCGGGACGGATATAGTCGCGAATACTGTTGTCGGGCGTAAGACCGGAGACGTGCGTCAGGCAGTCGCGAACCGTAACGTTCTCTTTTCCATTCTGGCCGAATTCAGGAAAGAATCGCGTAATACGGTCGTCGTATTCAATTTTGCCCTGTTCGACGAGAATCGCGACGGCAATCGCGGTCGACGTCACCTTGGAGACCGACGCCAGATCGTACAGCGTGTCGGGCGTAACCGGCTCGACGGTCGGTTCCGTCTGACGGTTCCCGTAGCAGCGCAAAAAGCCGATCTTATTTCCGCGGCCAATGCAGACGACGCCGCCCGGGAAATTGCCCGCCTCGATATTCTCTTCAATAATCGCGTCGATCCGATCGAGGGACGCCGCGTCCATATTGAGCTCCGCCGGCGCCACAACCGGTTCCGCCATCTTGGCGGGATCCGGATATTCGGCCGCGTATACGGCGACGCTCAAGAGCGCGACGAATAACGACAAAACGAAAGTCGATGTCTTTTTCATAGTTTTCCTTTGGGAAACGTTATAAACAATGGAAACAACCGCCAAACCGTCTACAAAAGACGGCCGCAATATCCCTCGAATTCTACTCCCTTCCCGGTATAAAAACAAGAGAACCGAACGAAATAATTTCGCCGGCGCCGCGCCAATAGAAAAACCGCCGAGCGTCGGCCCGGCGGTTCCCTTTAGCTTTACTTATTTACTAACGGCTACTTAGCCTTCTTCGCGCGCACGGCGTCGGCTTTCGCGCGCATACGCTCGGTCGTCAGTCCCATCGGTTCGTCAGTCAAGGACTTATACCCTTGCGCAATAAGCTCGGAATCCGGTTTCAGCCGATAATCGCCAT
This sequence comes from uncultured Planctomycetota bacterium, assembly GCA_902786505.1. Lineage (GTDB taxonomy): Bacteria > Planctomycetota > Planctomycetia > Pirellulales > Thermoguttaceae > RUG369. The sequence continues at coordinate 18,408 of CADACS010000011.1, forward strand.
GCGCGGGGTCGACAAAGCCGGGGTCGGTTCCTTCGTCGGCGACGTAATTCTTGCCGAACGTCAAATAGGGCCGCGCCGCCTTTTCGACGGAATCGCCCTGCCACTGCCCCTGTTTGTTGACGTCCCACGTTCCGCCAATGCAAATATTGCCGCTGATAACGTTCCCTTCTGGCGCTTTCGGCGTTTTCCCTTCGGCGAAAATGGACGCAAGTTCCGGATATCGCTCGGAATACGGCGGTTGGTCGTATTTGATTCCGGAAATCGTCCCTTTCTCTTTCGCTTCCTGAATCCAGCCGTCCGCGTGGTCGGCGCACCATCCGAGCGCTCGCGCGTCGATATGGAGCGCGGGCTTGCAGTTAATGTAGACGTTGTCGACGATCTTGCAGTCGCGCCCGCCGCCGATAAACGACGCGCGCGTCACGTTGACGTACAGGTTCCCTTCCATCGCCGCGGACGAGAACATATCGTCGAGATACATTCCGACGCAGCCGCGCCCCTCGAACCCGGTAATATCGTGCATATAGTTGCCGCGCAAGACGTTGCCGCGCATCGTCCAGTTGCGTCCGGTATAGATCGCGCCGGCGTCGTTCGACTCTTGGCAGACGTCGGAAATCTCGTTGTATTCTATGACGATATCGTTGCCGCCAAATCCCATGCCCATGTGCGGCGCGTCTTCGACAAGATTGTGCGCAATCCGATTGCCGACGCCGTTGGTCGTAATTCCCGGCGCATACATGCGCTGCACGCGCCCGTAATTATGAACGTAGTTCTCCTGAATAACGTTTTCGCCGGGAATCAGCTGATTTCGATCGCCCCCGCTCACGGTAATTCCGCTTCCGCCAAGATTCCAGAGTTCGCACCCGGAAACAGAGCACTTAACGCCGTCGACGTAAATGCCCGCGCCTCCGCAGTTCGAAACGTTAAGATTAGAAAGCGAAACGTTTTGACAGCCTGAACCGACGATCGCGGTTCCGCGCGCGCCGAGCATATCGAAACCGGTCCACTCAAAACGGGACGCGCCTTTTAAATTAAGCAGCGTATTCGCCTGCGTCAGAAGGAAATCGCCTTCGTTCCAATCTGCGGGCGGATAGAAGTACAGCGCGCCTTTCTCGCGATCGATATAATATTCGCCCGGCGCGTCGAGTTCGCAAAGCACGTTAAACGCGTAAAACCATTGGCCGACGCGGTATCCGTAATGATGATTCGGCTCCTCAAGCGTCATCTGTTTGGCCGCCGCGTCGATCGAAGCGACTTTCTGCTTCTGATTCGACCAGTCCCAGAACCAATATCCGTCGACCCAAATGTCCGGCTCGCCGTCCCAAGTCGTCGGCTCGTCTTCCGCAAAGAAAAACTTGCCTTCCTGAATCCCTTTGGTCCCGCGAATATCCGTTTCATGCGTCCCTTCGCGAACGAGCTCCGTAATCTTAATGAAGCCCTCGTTCGGATAGCGCGCAATACGCGTCGGTTCCCCCTGGAAGAAGAGTTCCGGACCGGCGGCCGGCGTTCCCAAATCGTCGAATCCGTTGGCTTTCAGATCGACCGCGACAATCTTGTCGCGAACGTCCTCTTTGAGCCGCGCGAGAACCGATTCGTCCTCGAGCTTCTTAACGCCCTTGAGATAACGTCCCCCGACAATCTTAGCGGGCGAATCGAGATTCGTTTCCCAACGCACCGTTACCGCCCCCGTTCCGCCGTCGTCGCCCGTCAATTCCAACGGGCCGCCAAACTCATAAACGCCGGACGCGACCGAAACGACAATCTCGCCTGAAGCGTTTTCGCCAAGCGTCTTTTTGAATTCGCGCACGGCGTGGCGTGCGTGCTCGAACGTCGCAAAAGGCCCGTCGGAGCCGGACGCGGTCGCGGCGGCGCCCGACCATGCGTCGTTTCCGTTCGGCGCCACGTAGAACGTCTTTAACGCCGCGCCTGACGCGGACGCGTAAGAAACCGATATCAGTAATGCCGTAAGCAAGCAAAGGAAAGCGCGTTGTTTCATCTCTAACTCCCGTCTGTAAGCGCCAAGTCCCCGCGAATCGCGGTTCTAACGTTGCATTAAAGATATACCGACGGAAAACAAGAATCAACGTTTCTCTTGAAAAAAATTCCGCGAGCGCCGTTTTGCGGAATAAAGAGCTTAGGAACACATAACGCCGCCGACAACGCTCCGATAGACGTATTGCTGTAAAGAAAAGTACGGCCGCGTTTGTAATGCGGCGTTTTGGCGGCGCCAAGCCTTCAAAGCGTTCCCGTTGAACCGACCTCTGCCTCCCGTTACGAATGTTTTCATAATAATGTCCTGTGTACGCTTGATTTTAAAATAGTTTGTTGGTAGTATGTACAACAGTCCTATTAGAGACGGTTCGACAGTTTTCGTTTTTTCAAAAATTAATTCAACTCGCCAATCAAAAGAGAAACGACAAAATGGGCTTTTTCAAAAGAAAGGACAAAAACGCCAGGCCGCGTGAAACAAACGAGATAGAAAACAAAGAGCTGAAAGAAAGACTGGCCGACGCCGCGCTGAGTCTCTTAGCGCAGGGGAAAGACTTCAAGGAGTTGAATCATACCAAAGTCAAGTTTGGCTATTTGTTCAACGTTGAAAATCATGGGCTGGAGTCCCTGTTCAAAGTAACGACCGATAAAACGACCGCCTATTTTCAGGCGAAGGGCGAGGAGCTAATGCGGCTCGATTTACCCGAAGGCCTTTATCAGGCGACCGTCGAACAAGTCCTAGCTTTGCATTCCTAAACCCTAAAAACGAGGAGAAAAATGGCAACAGGCAAGAAACCGCGCGTTACAAACGAGATGCAAAACAAAGAGCTGAAAGAATCTCTCGCCAACCTCGCGTTGTCAATTCTTACCCAAGGCGAAGATTATCAGGATTTGGTCTATACAACGGTTGAGTTCGGTTATTTGTACGACGTAGAAAATCGCGGGCCAGAAGCCTTGTTCAAGGTAACGACCGATAAAACGACCGTTTATTTCGCGGCGCAGGTTGGCAAGCTAATGCGCCTGGACTTCACCGAGGAAGCGTTTAAAGACACGGTCGAGCGCATGAGAGCCTTTCACGGCTGAACGTCGGTTAGCTTTCTTAGACAAACCTTCCCCAATGATAACGGCGAGAAACTCTTTACGGCCGGCGTCCCCGACGTTTTCTCTGCCGTTATTTGCCCGTTCGACCGCAACCGCCAACGCGCCGACGCAATGAAATCGGCTGGGACTGAATTATATACGTCCCAGCGCGATCCGTATTTGCGCGAATCCTGGGCGTCGGAAAATCGCCGCCGTCGGCGCGGCGTATTTTGAGAACCGCCGCCCCGCGCGCGTCATGAGCGCAACTTCACATATCGGCAAGCGTTTTAAGGTCGTTCGCCGACGGATTTACTTTCCCTTCGACAATCGTCGCTTTTGGCGCGCTCGGCTGGAGCCCCTGCGCGGCTTTTCCGAACCCGCTCCCGCCCGACGTGGCGAACAGAACGATCTTCTTGCCGGTAAAATCGTAGCTTTCGAGGAACGTATTGACGATCGTGGGCGCCACGTACCACCAAATGGGAAAGCCGACGTAAACGACGTCGTACGCCGCGATATTCGCGTCGGAATCGGCGATAGCGGGCCGCGAACTGCGATCGCCCATTTCAACGCTGCTTCGCGACTGTTTATTGCTCCAGTTCAAGTCGGCGCTCGTATAAGGAACGGCGGGCTTGATTTCATAGAGGTCCGCCCCGGCGGCCTCCGCGAGTTTCTTTGCGGTTTTGGCGGTTACTCCGCTTGCGGAAAAATAAGCGACTAGCTTCTTGGTCATAATAAAAGAACTCCTGTTATAAAAAAGTCTCAACCGTATTAAACGCGGACGGTTAGAGTGGCGCCGCGGCAAATCCGCGTTTCAAACGGTTTCCACGTTCACCGCTTCTGAATTTCCTCTTCCGGTCTCGTAAAGACGCCGATTTCTCCCTGCGGCAAAACGGGCGTCGTGCAGTGGCGCATCTCGTCGACGCAGCCTTCCGGGAAGAGATCCGAATGATACAAACGCTGCAGTTCGAGAATCGCGTCGACGTACGTTTGCGTATTCTGATTGCCGCGAACGTTGCGCTCGTATTCGAGCAGGCAACGGCAATAGAACTGACGCCAGCGCCAGGAACCGCGCAGCGCGGGAAGCGTCTCCGAATCTATTTTGACCGCCAGTTTCATCGCGTCAAGCGCGGCGGCCGCATATTCCGGATTTCGTTCCTTCAAAACGAGAATCGTCTCCAGATCGCGGCAGAGCGTGACGAAATCTTCCGGATCGCACCCCGCCAACTCATAGCGCGCATACTCGCGAAGCGAATCTTCGGCGCCCTCGTTGCGGAAATAGAACCCCGCCTCGATAATTTTATTCACGTCTTCAAACGGTCCTTCGGAATAGAGCATGCACCCGTCGACATGCCCGCGAACCTGCTCCCAAAGCTCGGTAAAGCGTCTCGGCTGCGGCGTGGCCCCGTATCCGCCCCACGGGAACCGGCCCTGCATGCTGATTTCCGGAAAGGTTATGAGCGTATGTCCGTCCGGGAGAGCGTGTTCCAAGGGATATTTCGGAAAGTCGGCGTGCGCGTCCGCCAGAACGTAGGGAATTTCAGGATGATCTTTGATCCAATTCCAGACCGCTTCGAATTCGTCCTCGTGATACGTCCAAGTCGACAGAATGAATTTCTGATCGGGGGCAAATTCGCCGTTGATAATTTTGGAGTATCGATCGACGTATTTCAAAAAACCGTTGGTCGCCCAAGGGCCGCATCGGCCGCATTCGCATCCGCCCTCGTCGAAAGGCCACCAGCATGTAAAGTCCGCCTGAGCGCCGGTAAAGGAGCCGAAAACGGTTCGGATAACGCGGTCCATATAGGCTAAGCCTTCGGGCGTAGAAGGACACGCGTTAATCCCGTTGTTCCCGCGTTTGGGATCGACGTTGGGAGTCGCTTTAAGTTCGGGCGGCATATCGCGCGCCGCCTGGTTAGGACAGCCCATCGTTATAAAGGAAAGCTCGAGGCGCTTAGCGGCGGCGCGTATCGTCTTGACGCCGTCGGCCGCCTGCCGCCATTCTTCCGTTTCCGGATCGAGATTCAAATTGATAATCGGAATCGGAATCGTGGCGATCGCGTTAAAGCCCCACAGCGCAAGATCCTCGACGTACCGTTCGAGTTCTTCCGCCGACGCCATGTGATACCAATTGTGGAAATGGCGCGCGAAATAACAGCAGCGAAAAGACGCGTCCGGTTTTTCGCGCAGCGTAAGTTCCGGGACCGTAAAGGAATCCGACTCGTAGCAAATCGAACGCAGCAGCTTGCCCGAGGCAAAAACCAGGCCGGGAAAAGAGCCCGTGCGAACCGTCGCGGAAGTTCCGCTCATTTCGAGAACGTATTCCTCCGGCTCTAAACTTGCGTCGATTGAATACGACGCGTTAAGTTCGCCCGACGGCGAACGTTCGGAAACGCGGGCACGAACGATTTTTTCGAGGGTCGCGCCCTGTTCCTCGGAAACGCCCGAAAACTGAAATTGCAGCCGCAACGGCTCTGCGGAAAAAAGAAAAGTGGCGGCGCTCCAGATAAGAATCGCCGCGACTGTCGACGCGGTACGTTTCATAGCCGATATCTCCCGTATTCGCTTTCCTTATGAAGAACCGCCGGAAAAGCGTTCGTCAAGGGCGGCGGACAAGCTATTAAAAAAGCGAGCGCGCGATAGCAGCTTCGCGAGTTCACTTCCGTCTAAATCAAAAGACGCCAACTTGGAACGTTTCGCTCCAATGTTGGCGTCTTAAATTTCAGCGGCAGAGATAAACGTAAACTTCGCCTATCAGAGCGAATACTCCGGTCGGTTCAGGTCGACCGCGGCTTCCTTCTTCGCGGCGGCGACCGCTTCGGCGACGGCGTCGGGAGGCGTTGAAGGATCGGCGGAATTTAGAACAAGTTCTTCGGCGTAATCGAATTCCGGCGTTTCGTCGGAATCGTAATCGAACCAGGAGTCTTTGAACTCGACCGTCTTATTGAGCGAGGCGGAGATATTGGTAACGAGCGCGATAATGGCGTCCCAAATCGCGACTTCGCCGCGGCAGCGGGTAAGGAGCGCGGGCGTGGCGCCGGCGGATTCGCCGAACGCGTCTTTGCCAAAGAGGCCCGTAAGCCACGGCATAACTTCGGTATCGACCGCGTTCGGATCGCAGTCGGGATTCTTGCGAATGCAGTACGCCCAATGTTCGAGCTCTTCGCAGTATCCGCGGCTTACGTCGGTCGCGTAGACGCCCTGATAGCCGATCGCGGAAGAAAGAGGATCCCCTTCTTCGGAGATAACGACGTCAAGCTTGCCCTTGCTGCCGGCGACCTTCGTCTTGTCGTTGACCGCGGAGGTGCGATAGAGATACGCCTCTTTCTCGGAATCGATCTGAAGCGTGCCCTTCGTTCCAAAGACGACTTCGCCGTAACCGCCGAAACCGTTTCCGTTAATCGTGGCGTACGCGACGGTAATCTTGCGCTGCTTGCCGAGCTCGTCGTTCGGATCGTAATCCGCGCCCGGATATTCGAAGATCGCGGCGACGTGGTCGTCGACGTCGCGGTCGAGCGAATTGAAGAGGGAGCGCGCGCCGGTCGCGGAGACGGTGAGCGGATGCTGCTTAACGCCGCCGTGCATCGCCGCGATAAAGATATTTGCCGCGTCGAGCTGGTGGCTGCCGAGCTCCGCCATAAGGCCGCCGCCCGTTCGGTCCCAGAGGCGCCAGCGGATCAGTTCTTCGATCGCGGGCCGCTGATATGTGGTTTCCCCTTCGTTGCGGACGCACGCGGTATAGCCGTAATCTTCAGCCTTGCCGTAAGTTACGCCCTGATATTCGCCGCCGTTAATGAGAATGTAGTCGGCGCACTGAGCGCGTTTCTGCGCGACTTTCGCGGAGAGGGAATCGAGGTCCTTCTGCATGACGACCTTGTCGTGCTGAAGGCGTTTCGCTTCGTCGATAAGGCGCTGCGTCTTCTGATCTTCCGGAAGCGCGGTGATCTGTTCGATCTTCTTTTCCGCAATAACGATATCGGCCTTCAGGCGGTTGCATTCGGCGGTCCAGTCGGTGAGCTCGCGCATGAGCTCGCCCTTCTTGACGTCTTCTGCTTTCGAGCCTTCGGGGAGCGGCATCTGCCAGCTGTCGGAACCGGGCAAATTGCCGCGGTGCCATTGCGCGCGAATGTAGTGAATATCGCCGATCGCGGTCGAATTAATGAGATTCGTCGCGTGATCGTAGAGAATATTGTAATGGCGCTGGTGACCGATCGCCAAGTGCTTTTTGCATTCGTGGGAAACGCGAATCATTTCCTTGCACTTCGCAACCGAATGGCCCATGAGCTTTTCGGTCAGGACGTGGCAGCCCGCCTTCATCGCGAGAATCGCCGCCGGCGCGTGCAGGAAGAGGGGCAGACCGATAATCACGCCCTCAATATTGAGCTTCTCGGCGTCTTTAATGAGGTCGCGGTAATCGTTGTAAACCGCGACGTGCTGACGCGCTTCCGCTTCCGTCTTCCAGCCGTACTTCTTCATGAGGCCGGGCCGAACGGCGGCCGCGGTCGAGCTGTAGCAGTCGCCGTGGAACGCGCGGTACTGGTTGTAAGGGCGGATATCGGCGATCGCGACGACCTGAATGTATCGCGGATTGATCCCGCCGATAAGGACGCTGCCTTCGTCTCCCGTGCCGAGAACGGCGACGCGAACCGGCTTATCGACGACCCCGTACTTGAAGTAATAAGAACCGATACCTTTACCGGAAGCGAGATCGGCGCGCGAAGACTGCTTCAGAAATTCGCGCCGAACCAACGGACTTCCGACTGCGGCGAGGAAGTTTTCCTTACCGATCGCTTTTTGTTCGCTCGTTAAATTCATTTTTCTACCTGTATATTTTAGCCGGAGTCAGACGCGGTCAGACGTTCGAAACCGGGATTCTGTTGCTATAAAGTAACTACGACGTTTGGACGTTCGAATCAAAGCTTGTACTTGTCCTGATCGACGTTCGGAACGCCGCTCTCGACGCCAAGGTCGTTTTCCGGAGTCTCGTCGTTTTCCGGATCGAACCAGGTTTCTTTGAACTGAACGCTTTCGCCTTTGTCGGCGGCAATGTTAGTAACGAGCGCAATGACGGCGTCGCCAAGCGCGATGCGCGGATTGCAGCGAGGCTGAATATCGGGATCGGCGCAGTTCGGATTGTTCTGCGCACACCAAGCCCAGTGTTCGACTTCCTCTTTGTAACCGCGGCTGACGGCCGGGCCGGCGGGTCCGGCGGCGACCGCTTTCTGAGCGGGCGCGGACGCCTGCGTGTCGAGCGCGGCGGCTCCGGCGGCTTTCTTTTCGACTTTGCTCGTCGAAGGACCGCGGAGAAGCTGCGAATCCTGTTCGCGTTCGAGAACAATCGTTCCCTTGGTGCCGTAGACGATTTCGCCGTATCCGCCGAACCCGTTTCCGTTGATCGTCGAATACTGAACGGTAATCGTTCGTCGGCGCCCGGCGGGCGTGCTCGGATCGTAGGTCGGCGCGGGGAATTCCACGAGCGTGGTAATGTGGTCTTGAACTTCGCGGTCGAGCGCAAACAGATTGCGGTTCGCGGAGACGTGGACGCGGAGCGGATGAACTTTGCCGTTGTCGGGCAGTTTCGTCGGATCCTCGCCGCGAAGCATGCAGGCGCGGCGGTTCGACGCGGCCAGGAAGATGGACGCGGCGTCGAGCTGGTGGCTGCCAAGCTCGACCATGAGGCCGCCGCCGGTGCGTTTCCAGAGGCGCCAGCGAATCAGTTCTTCCGTGCTCGGACGGCGGTATTCGTTTTTACCCCCTTCTCCGACGACCATGTCCTGATAGCCGTACTCTTCGGGCGACTTCAGGCTGACGCCTTTGTACGAAGCGTCTTTTTCGAGCATGAGCGCGTCGGCGAGCTGCGCTTCTTTCTGGGCGACCTTAAGACGCCACGTCTCGATTTCGAGCCCGCGCGCGTCGGCAAGCTGCGCTTTCCAGTCGGCAAGCTCTTCGGCGAGTTTCGACGCCTGCGGATCGCCTTCTTTGAACGCTTCCGGCATCGGCATCTGCCAGCTGTCGGCCCCCGGAGAATTGCCGCGGTGCCACTGCGCGCGAATGTAGTGAATATCGCCGAGAACGCCGCGTTCGATCTGATCGGTCGCTTCTTGGTAGAGAATGTTGTAGTGGCGCTGATGTCCAATCGCCAGATGCTTGTGGAACATCTTCGCGGCGCGCGCCATCTCTTTGCATTCGATAATCGAGTGTCCCATGAGCTTTTCGCACAGAACGTGCAAGCCCTTGCTCATCGCCTGAATCGACGCGATCGAGTGAAGGTGGAGCGGAAGCCCGATAATTACGCCTTCGATTCCAAGTTTGGCGGCGTCGTTGAGAAGGTCGCGGTAGTCCGCGTAAACTTTAACGTGTTTGCGCGCTTCGTCTTCCGTTTCCCAGCCGTAAAGCTTCATGAGGCCGGGCCGGGCCGCGAGCGCGACGTCCCCATAATGGTCGCCGTGGAACGCGCGGTACTGGTTGTACGGACGGATATCGGCGATCGCGACGATATCGATGAAGTCCGGATTGCAAGCGCCCAAGAGCACGCTGCCCTCGTCGCCTACGCCCATGACCGCGACGCGCATGCGCCGACCGTGGGTCTTAGAAAAGCCGTAATAGAACGCGCCGAGCCCCGCGGCCGGCACGGCGGCCGCCAACGCTCCAGCTGTGAGAAAATTACGTCGCGAGCAACCGCAAGGAGCCGCTTTTTCCTCTTTGTTACGATTCATTGGTATATTTCCTATATATTGCGCGCCGGACGCGGCGTCGACGGTTAAACCGGAACTTGATCGCGCAAGGCGAAAGGAGGTCGTTCGGGTGAAAACCGTTTTGACGTCGCGCAGTCCGGGGGATGTTTACTTGACACGCGAAACAAGGGCCTTGCACGGCGCTCTTTTTCGCGAGATCGAGCCGCGCCCTTAGTCGAATTATTCGACCCTGCGGGCGTCTGATTTTATCGACTCGAAATATTTATCGGTTATGTCAGCCGGGCAAGCTGTACTCCCGGCCTTCTCGCCGAACCGGCAAGTTCAGTTGCACGGCTCGACGTTTAACGCGTTTGGAACCAACGGATCTTTTTCAAATCCGAGCCATCGGTACACGTACCTGCCGCAGCAAGTCCAAATGAACCAGTCGAGACCGGCCCAACGCCCGGAAGGAAGCGCGGCCAGTAAGAGCAGGAGCGCCATCTCGATCGAGTCTTTGTTCCAGACCATCGAGTGCCCGATCATGTCGGACGGATAAGGATAGACGGTCGGCCACGGGAACTGCGACAGGACGACGTTGAACATAAAGAGCGCGCCGCCAAGCGCCGCAAGACGCGTGCAGAAACCGAGGATGAGGCACAGGCCGATCGCGGAAAGACCGAACGTTACGAGCATGTCAAGCATGCTCATTGTCGTCGGATGCGCTATGACGCTGATGTAAGGAAGACTGTCGATCCAGCGCATGATCGGGTTGCGGTTGACGCCGTACGCCATTTCCGGGAGCCGGCCGGCCGCTTTCTGTTCCGGCGTGAGAACGTCCCAGAGCGCGAGCTGAAGATTGACGCCCATCGCTTCCGGTTCCGCGGCAAACTTCTCGCCTTCGTTGCGATACTTCATTTGCGCGTCCCAGTCGCGAATGCGCTGATATTCCGCGTTGTTTTTCGTCTTTTCGAGACTCTCTTCGAAGCGCGCTTTGCTCGCGATGAAACCGCGGATTTCTTCCCGGTTTTCGAGCGTGTACTCGCGGAGAGAGGTTACGTACTGATTCAGAATAGCTTTCGCCTCGTCGAGCTGATCTTTCGCTCCTTCGGCGTCGAGATTGTACTTCACGCGGTACGCGTCGAAATAGTGGAACCATTCTTTTTCAAAGACCGGCAGCGTCCAGCCAAGGCGTTTTCTCGAGCCGGGCACGACCTCGTTGTTTTGGAATTTTACCTGATACGCCTCTTCCATGTGAAGACGGCCCTCGCCGCCAAGGTCCGGAAGGAACATATAGTAGAAATCCTTTGTCGGGCCTTTTGCCTGACCCAAAAAGCCTTTGGAGGAGAATCCGTTGTCCGGATCCATCTTCCAAAGTCCTTCGTAAAGGAAGTGACAGCCCACGCCAAGCCGCAAAATAACGACTAGGGCGATCACGACCGCCGCGTAGCAGCTACAAGTTTTTGTCTTACCCAAGAGACGCCTCCTCTCGACCGTTTTGGGCGGCGCAAACCGCTAGCGCCGGTTATTGTCGGTCTGCTTTATAGTTATTTGCTTAGTGATCGCAGGAAACACGCAGTCCTGCGCCTTACGCGCGGAGCGCCGGCGAGAACGCGTTTTGACGGAATAAGCGGAATAAATTTCCCTGATTACCCAGCCAAATAGTTTTCGCTATTTTAGCGCTATTGTGAGAAAAAATAAACGGGCAATTTTCAAAATTGTCCCATTTTCCCAACATGCCTTCTTGTTTTAACACAAAAAGACTATTCAATCATTTTATTCTATACAACCGGCACATCCTGTAAAGAAGGACCGTCTCGCAAAGCTCTCTTAATTGACGCGTCAAAAAGCGCCGTCCGCCCCGGTCTCAAAACGCGCGAAAGACGCCTCGTTTCAACATGCGCGAGGATACGCGCGGTCCCCTCTTGAACGCGCTAAAATCAGTTTTATAATCTACGCGAGTATGGGCGTTTTCGCCTTAATCCCGATTGAAAATTTACAGAGACGCGATCCTTATGCTGAAAACTGACGAAATCCTCTCCACGATCCGAATGCTGCACGCCGAACATCTTGACGTTCGCGCCGTTACCATGGCTCTCAATCTGAACGACTGCGCCACGCCAAACGTCGATCAGATGTGCAAAAAGGTCTATCACAAGATCGTAACGCGCGCCAGCCGTCTCGTCGAAACGTGCGACGCAATCGGCGTTAAATACGGGATTCCTATTACCAATAAGCGACTCGCGATTTCCCCTGCGGCCAACCTGCTCGCGGGCCACAATAAATCCGCGGCGATTCAGCTTGCGAAAGCGCTCGACGCAGCCGGCAAACATTGCCGCGTCGACTTTGTGGGCGGCTTTTCCGCGCTCGTTCAGAAGGGCGTTTGCGACGGCGCCCGCGTGCTCATCGACGCGCTCCCGGAAGCCCTGAACGAGACTGACTGCGTTTGCGCCTCGATTAACGCGGCCTCCCGTAAGGCGGGTATCAATATGGACGCGCTCGACCTTCTGGGGCAGAAGATTGTCGATATCGCGAATCTGGACGCGAAAAACAACGGGTTCGCCGCCGCGAAACTCGTCGTCTTCGCCAATATCCCCGACGACAACCCGTTCATGGCGGGCGCTTACATGGGCGCGGGCGAACCGGAAGCGGCGATCAATATTGGCGTTTCCGGGCCGGGCGTCGTTAAGAGCGCGCTCGAACGGCGCATTGCGCACGCGCGCGAGACTGGCAAAAAGCTAACTCTCTCGGAGCTCTCGGAAGAGATTAAGACGGCTAGTTTTCGCGTAACGCGAATTGGAGAGCTCATTGGCCGCGAAGTCGCCGAAGCCCTCGACACGCAGTTCGGCGTCGTCGATCTCTCGCTCGCGCCAACCCCCGCAATCGGCGACAGTATCGGCGAAATTCTCCAGACGCTCGGGCTGGCGCATATCGGCGCGCCCGGCTCTACCGCGGCGATCGCTATGCTTAACGACGCGGTCAAGAAGGGCGGCCTCTTCGCGTCAAGCTCCGTCGGCGGGCTAAGCGGCGCGTTCATACCCGTTTCAGAAGACTCCGCGCTCTCCGCCGCCGCGGGCGCGGGCCACCTTTCGATCGAAAAACTGGAGGCGATGACCGCCGTATGTTCCGTCGGGCTGGATATGATTCTCATACCCGGCGACACGCCCCCCGAGACGATCGCCGGTATTATGGCCGACGAATTGGCGATCGGCGTTATCAATAATAAGACGACGGCGACACGCCTCGTTCCGATTCCGGGCAAAAAGGCGGGCGAAAAGGTCGAGTTCGGCGGCCTGTTCGGAGCCTCGCCCGTTATGGAAGTGCGCAACGTCGGCGCAAGTACGCAGTTCGTTAAGTTCGGCGGAAGAATACCCGCCCCGCTCCAGTCGTACGGCAACTGACG
>CADACS010000012.1 GCA_902786505.1 uncultured Planctomycetota bacterium
TCGGCTACTCCATGTACGAAACGCGGGAAGCGGCGGCGAAAGCGGGCGCGGAGAAATAACCGCGCCCCAGACGCGTCGGACGCTGAAAAACAAAACCGGCGCGCGGTCCCAACTTGGGGACCGCGCGCCGGCTCTTTTTTTATTGCGCGCCTTCAGTCAGGAGCGCCGATTCCGATCATTTTTCAACGCCGAAGGTGTGGACCGTAGTGTGGCGGTAGGTGTCGCCCGGCTTGAGAATCGTGTTCGGGAACTGCGGCTGGTTCGGGGAGTCCGGATAATGCTGCGTTTCAAGGCAGAACGCCGTATGCTGTTCATAGACGTAGCCGTTGCAGCTCGTGGTTCCGTCGAGCCAGTTGCCGGAATAGAACTGGACGCCCGGTTCGGTCGTTTCGATCTTCATGGTACGGCCGGATTTCGGATCTTTCGCGAACGCGCAGAGGCTCATTTCGCCCGGTTTCTTATCGGCGAGGACGAAGCAGTGGTCGTAACCGCCGCGGAAGTGCTCTTCCGTAATGCCGGCAATGTCTTTGCCGATCGCCTTCGGGGAGGTGAAGTCGAGCGGGGTGCCCTTAACGGATTCGACTTTGCCCGTCGGAATGAGCGTGTCGTCGGTCGGCAGATAGCCGGGGCAGTTGAGCGTCAGGACGGTGTCGAGAATCGAGCCGGAGTACGCGCCGCCAAGATTCCAGAAAGCGAGTAAACGACGGTGACGTCGAGTTTGCCCGGATAGCCTTGGTCGCCGTCAGGAGACGTATATTTGAGCGTCAGGTACGCGCCGTTGTCGTCCGCGCTGCAGCTCGCCTGCCAAATCTGCTGGTCGAAACCTTTGAGACCGCCATGAAGCGTATTCGGCGCGTTGTTGGTCGCGATCGAATATTCTTTGCCGTCGACCTTGAACTTGCCCTTCGCGATTCGGTTGCCGTAGCGGCCGATGAGGGAGCCGAAGTACGGGCGGATCGTCTGATATTCGCCGACCGTCGGGTAATTGCAGGAAATGTTCGCGAAAACGCCGTTCTTGTCCGGGACGTTCATTTCATAGAGAACGCCGCCAAAATCCAAAATTTTCGCGGAAAGCCCATTCGAGTTCGTCAGCGTATAGACGTTGACCGTTTCGCCTTCGAGCGTGGCGCCGAATTTCGCTTTTTCAATTGTAGGTTTCACGTTGGTTCCTCCAGGAGCGGCCATTGCGTCGCTCGTTACGGTCGCAAGCATAGCCAAGCCGACGAGGGCGCACAGAAGCGTCGATTTCATCATCGTTAAAGATTCCTTAACTAAAAGTTGCCCGACTTGGCCGATCGAAACCGCAAGTCGGCGTAGCTTGCGCGTTCGCGCCGTCGCGACGCGCGGAACTTGACAAACGGCGCCGGGAACCGGCGCGCGCTTCCAATTGCGCGCTATTATAATTCTTTTGCGCGCAAATTCAACGCCCGAAAAAAATCGCCCTTTTTTACGGCGAGCGACGCCGCCGTTCCAATTACACAGTTATTCTACAAATCTAAAACTGTGAACAGTACGACACTTACGAAAAGAAAATTTCATAAAAAACATTTCTTTTGCATAAAAAAATCGCTCATTAACGCGTCCCCGCTCTTTACAAAAACGGAAAATTTTGCCAAAATACAGCCAAACGCAACGGATCGGATAGACAGATATTCTTCGGAACACGTTCTACACATTCGTCGACGCGCGCCCGGCGCGGTATTTGCGGTTCGGGCAACGCGCGTGTCTACAGCGTTAGAGATTAGCATTCAGACAACTCGCGCGCAAGAACGCCGCGAGTCAGACAGAAGGAGAATTCTACATGGTAGAAAACAGCGAACGCGCCGCCGCTATGACCTCGTACGATAAATGCGTCGAGCTCACGAACAATCTTCTGTGGAGCTGGCGACCGCAAGTCGTTGAGATTTTCAAATTGCTCAACCCCCGGCGCTGGCGCGATTTGGGCCACAATCCGATCGCCCTGCTGGCCGAATACACGCCGGAAGAATTCGAACAGCGCGTTCTTGAACTTGCGCTTCAGGCGCGCATCGACGTCGCGTTCCGCAACTATCAGAAGTATATCTCGGAACGCACCGAATGGGCGAAGCAAAACGCGGGCGTTCTCGGCTCGCGTCCGGTCGCTTACTTCTCGCTCGAATTCGGTCTTCACGAATCGGTTCCGATCTATTCGGGCGGGCTTGGCGTCCTCGCGGGCGACCACGTCAAAAGCGCGAGCGGTCTGGGGGTTCCCCTCTACGCGGTCGGGCTTTTCTACGACAAGGGCTACTTCAAGCAGTACATTAACGCCGAAGGCGAACAGGAAGAAATCTATCAGAACACCGACGTTCGAAATCTTCCCTTGAAGCCGTGCCGCGACAAGGACGGAAACGTCCTGATGGTCAAAGTCCAGCTCCGCGACGAAGCGATCTACGCGAAAGTCCGCTCCATGCAGGTCGGGCGCGTCACCCTGCTCCTGCTCGACACCGACGTCGAACAGAACTCCGAAAACGACCGCAAACTCACGAGCACGCTCTACGGCGGCGACGAACGCACGCGCATCCGTCAGGAACTCGTCTGCGGCGTCGGCGGCCTGCGCGCTCTTCACGCGATCGGCGTCCGCCCCGGCGTCTTCCACCTCAACGAAGGGCACAACTCGTTCGTCGTGCTCGAAGCGATTCGCGAGCAGATGGAAAGCTGCGGCGTGTCCTTTAAAGTCGCCATGCAGGACGTCGCGCAAAAGACCGTCTTCACGACCCACACGCCCGTTCCCGCCGGACACGACAGATTCAGCCCCGAACTCATTGAAGAGCACCTCAAGCCGATGCGGCAGGAACTCGGTCTCAGCCTGACCGAACTCATGGCGCTCGGACGCGTCGACGTCAACCGGGACTCCGAAAAATTCTGCATGACGGTTCTCGGCCTGAAAGGCTCGCGATACGCCAACGCCGTATCCGCGCTCCACGGCGTCGTTACGCGCCGCATGTGGCGCGACCTGTGGCCGAACAAGACGGAAGAAGAAGTCCCGATCGGGCACATCACCAACGGCGTCCACGTTCCGACTTGGATGGCGTGGGAAATGAAGGTCCTCTTCGAACGCAATATGCCCGGCTGGACCGACACGAATATCGATCGCGCGGTCTGGGCTCAGGCTTATAATATTGACGCCGGCGAGCTCTGGGAAACGCACTTCGCGCTCAAGAACCTGCTCATCGACTTCGCGCGCCGCCATTACCGCGTCCAGCTCGAACGCAACGGCGCCGATCAGGAAGCGCTCGACCGCGCCTCCCGCATTCTCGATCCGAACGCCCTGACGATCGGATTCGCGCGCCGGTTCGCGACCTACAAGCGCGCCTACCTCGTCGTTCAGGACGAAGAGCGCTTCGACAAGCTCGTCAACAACCCGGACCGCCCCGTCCAGTTCATCTTCGCCGGAAAAGCGCATCCGCACGACAACCCCGGCAAAGACGTCATTAAGCGCATCGCCTCCATTCAGCGCGAGCCGCGCTTCGCCGACCGCGTGCTCTTCCTCGAAGACTACGACATCAACGTCGCGCGGCATCTGGTTCAGGGCGTCGACGTCTGGCTCAACAATCCGCGCCGGCCGCTCGAAGCGTCCGGGACCTCCGGCCAGAAAGCCGTTCTTAACGGCGCGCTCAACTGCTCGATTCTCGACGGCTGGTGGAACGAAGCGTACGACGGAACCAACGGGTTCGCGATCGGCGACGGCTCCGTCCACGTCGACGACGCCGTTACCGACGAACGCGACAACGCGGCGCTCCTCGACGTGCTCGAAAATCAGGTCGTCAAGACGTTCTTCGACCGCAACGAACACGGCCTCCCGATTAAGTGGATCCGCATGATGCGAAGCTCGATCGCGACCCTCGGATGGCGGTTCAGCGCCGACCGCATGGTCGCCGACTACGTCCAACACGCGTATCTGCCCGCCGCGGGCGCCGTTTCCGCGAAAATGCCCCGATAAGCGGCCGGTCTGAAACACGCTCCGTTAGGAATCGCGTTAAGAAAACGCGTCGGCAAAAGCCGGCGCGTTTTTTCTTTGCAGTTTGCGCGGATTGAAAACCCGTTATATTCGCAATAATCCGAAAATTCTATGCAAAACCCGAAATTTTTTATTAAATCGGGGTAAATATTATTGATTTTTATATGGCTCTGAATTAGAATAATTTGGTAACATAGACAATATAGCGCAGTAAAGCCTGTAATATCGGTTCACGGATCATTAAGACCGATAAATATTTGAGGTCAAGCGCCGCCGTTTGGATTGTTGCAACGGCGCGCGCTGTTAAAATTACGAAGGAGCGGATTTTGGACCAAACAGTTCAAGGACGGAAACGCGGGTCCGGCTCGGCCGCCAAATTGATTTTGGCGCTGATTGCGGGCGTCGCGTTGGGCGCAGTTTTGAGCGACCGTTCGCCGCGCGCCGGGGCGCAGCAGGCCCCCTTTGAAGGGAGCGCGGGAACCTTTCGCGATTCGTTGAACGCAGACGCGGCGCCGAGAGCGACGCTTGGCGCGGACGGGCGCGCGAAATTTTCGCGGCCGTTGGAAGTGCCGCCCCTGTACGCGTTCGACTCGCCGCTCGGAGATTCCGGAAGCCAGATCATTCTGGTCGATTCCGAGACGAAACGAATTTGCGTTTACTGGATTCGTCAACGCGGAGCCAACAGTACGATCGAGCTCGTCGCGACGCGCAATTTCGAGTTGGATTTAAAACTCGACGACTTTAACTGCGAGGGACTGTCCCCCGGTCAAATTCGCGAGCAGCTCGATTCGGCGCGGCGGTAAGGCTGGAGGCGGCGCGCGGTACGAATAAAACGTTATAACGCTTATAACCGCAAAAAATAAGGCGGCGCTCATCATAAGCGCCGCGGACGCCGACAAAACACGAAGCGGGTCGTTTCGCTTTTGCCGCGCGTCGCAGAAGGGCCGCGCCTATGTGTCCGCGCGCCTTATCGCCTTAAAACGACAACGGCGGCCGAAAGGGTCCGCCTTTTAAAAACAGCCTTAATTAGGAACGTTCGAATGTACTATTCCCTTGAAAAAACCGCTGAAATGTTGGATATGAACACGGGCGACGTCAACCGACTTCGCGAGCAAGGCAAACTCCGCGCTTTTCGCGACGGCGGCGTGTGGAAATTCCGCAAAGAAGACGTCGAAGCGTTCCTGACCAAAACGATTAAAGAGCGTTCCGCGTCCGCCGCGAACGACCTGCTGAGCTCCGAAGACGACGAAGAAGGCCCGACCATGCTCGCCGACTCCGCCGCGTTTGACTCCCTCATTGAAGACGCCGCCGTCCGCGTCGGCGACCAGAGCGGACTGGATATTAAGAAAGACGACGACCTCAAACTCGCCGACGACGATCTTAAACTTGCCGACGACGACCTCAAGCTCGCCGACGACGATCTCAAACTTGCCGACGACGACCTCAAGCTCGCCGACGATTCGACTCCGCTGACCGACTCCGCGTCCGCGCTCGTCGAAGACGCGCCCTCCGGCTCCGCGACTCCGTCCTCCGTCGACCTGACCGACGACGGCGTTAAGTCCGACGACGACCTCCTGCATCTTGGCAGCGACAGCGGTCTGTCCCTGCTCGACGATCCCGACGTCGAAGGCTCCAATATCCAGCTCGGCGCCGAAAAGGACCTCGTTCTCGGCGGCGGCAGCTCGACCGGCTCTGGCAGCGGGCTCAATCTTTCCGGCGACAGCGGCCTTGCCCTGCTCGGCGATTCCGACGCCGATTTCCAACTCGACGAATCCGCGTCCGCCCCGATTGAGGATTCCTCGAAGGTCGGCGAAGAAGAGGAAGATCCCGACGGCATCTTCGAACTTGCCGACGACGTCGCCGCCGCCTCGACCCCGATTCTGAATCTCGATAAGAACGCCGACGCCGACGCGGCCACCGAACTTGCCGTCGCCGACGACAGCATCTTCGATCTCGCCGAAGACACGACCAACGGCACGACAACCGCCCCGGATACCGATACGGATTCCGATTCCGATTCGTCGAGCTCCTCGCAGCTCATCGCGGTCGAGAACAATCCGTTCGTCGTCGACGATTCCGCCGATTCGTCCGCGCAGGCCTCCGAGCCGGCCGCCGCGTCCGACGACCCCTTCACCACGAACGAAGACAGCGCCCCGGCCGCAAACGATCCGTTCGCGACCGGCTCGTCCGTCTTTGGCGGCGCCGATTCGAGCCCGTTCGGCCAGGCGTCCGCGCCGGGATTCGGCGTCGCGTCGCAAGAAGTCGGGTCCGTCGATTTCGGGTCCGCCTCGGAACCGGATCCGTCGTTCGTCGCCGATTCCGCGAGCGAACCGATCGGAGCGCTCAGCGCGCCCGTCGCCTCCACGAACTTCACCGGCAAAGACATGCTCATTCTCGTGCCGTGCCTGATTCTGCTCATTCTCGCGACGATCGGCGCGTGGGAACTGTGCCGCACGATCTGGAGCTATCAGGAAGGCTCGTTCGATTTCGCGGGCCCGGTCCTCGAAACGCTTGCGAAGCTTGTCAAGCTAAACTAACGCAACGTTCCTTCTAACAAAGCGATATGGCGCCGGTTCCTCAGCGAGCCGGCGCCTTTTTTATTGTCCGCGACGCTCTTTTTGGATTTTTTTCCGAGCGCGGCCCCACAATAAACCGCGATTCTGTATAATGGGCGGAAACAGTATCTCGTCGGCGCGGGACTGACTCGCGCCGCAATTTGGAACTCATTTGGGAGACGCCCGTTTATGAAAATTTCACTCACACCGCGCCGTTGCGCCGCCGTTCTCGCCGCGTTAGCCGCCGCGCTGACGTCGTGCGCGTTAACCGCGCCGAACGCAAACGCCCAGTCTGTCGAACCGGAAAAAGCGATCGCGCTGCCGGAAGGATTCGCCGACGATCTCGCGCCGAACGCCGTTCAGGACCAGCGCGTCCGTCAATATCTGTACGCCAAGCGCATTGTCGCCGTCTCGGAAGAAGGGGTTAAGAACCCGGAAAAACTCCTGCAGCCGGTTCTCGGCCAGACCGCCACGTCCATTATGGGCGACGAAAACGCCGCGTGCGTTATGTCCGGCGGCGGGCACATTCTCCTCGACTTCGGGTGCGAAATTCACGGCAGCTTCCGCGTCGAAGCGCGCGACCTGAAACCGAGTAAGAACAGCGTCGGCAAGACGGTCCGGCTCCGTATCCGGTTCGGCGAATCGGTCGACGAAGCGAACGCGGACGTCGGCGAAAAAGGCGCCGTCAACGAGCACTCCACGCGCGACCAGATTATTACGGTCCCGTGGCTCGGCGCGGTCGAATGCGGGGAATCCGCGTTCCGATTCGTCCGTATCGACGTCGTCGACGACGACGCGAAGATCATCTTCGACTCCGCGCGCGCGATCTTTATCTATCGCGACCTTCCCCGTCTCGGCCAGTTCAAATGCTCCGACGAGCGCCTCAATCAGGTCTGGGACGTCTGCGCGCGCACGATCCTCCTGACCATGCAGCAGTTCGTCTTCGAAGGGGCGAAACGCGACCGGCTCGTCTGGTACGGCGACTTTACGCCGCAAACCATGACCGCGCTCCGCGTTTACGGCGACTCGAAAGTACTGCGCGACACGCTCGGATATTACGCGCGCGAAACGTGGCCGCTCCCGAAATGGATGAACGGCATGCCGAACTATTCGCTCTGGTGGCTCATTACGATCGGTGATCTCTACCGCCATACGGGCGATCCGGAACTCGTTAAAGAACAATGGGATTACGTCAAGGGTCTCGTCGATCAGCTCCTGCCGTACATAGACGAAAACGGCAAGGCGGGCTTCCCGACTCCGTTCCTCGACTGGCCCACGAACGACAAGCCGGACGCGCTCAACGCGGGCACGCACGCCATGTTCGCGCTCGGATTCGACCGCGTCGCCGAAATGGCGAAAGTCGTCGGCGATAAAGAGACCGAAGAGCTCGCGCTCAAGACGGCCGCGAAAGTGAGAACCTATAAGCCGTCGAACGTCGGCAATAAGCAGGCGGCGGCCCTCCTCGCGCTCGCCGATATCCAGAAAGACGGCGAATCGAACGTCGACGTCGTCGCCAAAGACGGTCCGCAGGGATTCTCGACCTTCTACGGATACTACATGCTCGAAGCGCTCTCGAAAGGCGGCAAGAACCAAGTCGCGCTCGACGTCGCCCGCGATTACTGGGGCGCTATGATCGAACGCGGCGCCACGACCTTCTGGGAAGATTTCGATCTCAAGTGGCTTGAAAACGCCGGCAGAATCGACGAAGCGACCCCCGAGGGCATGGAAAGCCTGCACGGCGACCGCGGCGCCTACTGCTACGTCGGGCTCCGTCATTCGCTCTGCCACGGCTGGGCGTCCGGACCCGCCGCTTGGATCAGCGCGAACGTCATGGGCGTAACCCCGCTCGAACCGGGCTTCAAAAAGGTTCAGGTCAAGCCGTTCCTCGGCGATCTCGAATGGTTCGAAGGCTCCGTCCCGACCCCTTACGGCCAGATTAAAATCCGCTGCGACAAGCAGGCGGACGGCTCGATTAAGACGAAAATCGACGCGCCGAAAGGAATCGAAGTCATTGAAGTCAAATAGTTTGTCATTAGAACGCGCCGCGTCTGACGACGTTTGAACGCGGCGCCGATCGCAAGCCGGAGAATGATTTCTCCGGCTTTTTTCTTTTTCAGCGCGCCGGACGTCAGAACAGATTCGCGTAATAGTCGGCGCCCGCGGGATAGAGCCGCGGCGAGAAGGAGAGGAGCCGGTTCATGAGGGGCGTGGAGCCGTGAAACGCGTCGGGCCGGGTCAGGTGCCACTGGCGGTCGGACGGCCAGAATTCAGGCAGGGCGGGCCAAGGGGAGAAGGGAGTAAACCCCAGGACGTTGGCAAGTTTTGAGGAATCCATAGCGCAGTTTGAGACGCGCGGCGGAACGGGGCAATATTCCTCCCGGTACTGTCCGAAGAGGAGATCGCGTTCGAATCCGCCGGTCCAATTGATAATCTGCGCCATCTGATAGAGCGAGACTTGGCGCGGCCCGCCGCAATTCAGTACGCCCGCATAGCCGTTGGCGAGGAAAACGCGAAAGACGCGCGCCATTTCGTCGACGTACGTCGGGGTTCGCACTTCGTCGTAAAAGAGCGTGGCGGGCCGATTCGCGCGGTAGCGCGAGGCGATCCAGTCGATCGCGCCCGCATGCCAGTTGTAGCTCACGCCCATCGGCATAGATATGCGCAGCGTTACGGCGTACGGGTCAAGTTCCGCGACGCCCTCTTCGCCGGCGGCCATCGTCTGACCGTAGACGTTGACGGGGCACGTCGGCTCGCCGTCCCGATATCCGCCCCCTTCCCGGCCGCCAAAGACCATATCGACCGAGAGATGCACGAGCCGGATACCGCGGCTGCGGGAATAACGCGCTAAATTGCGAACGACCTCCACGTTAAGGTCCCAGGCGATTTTCGGATCGAGCTGGCACGCCTTCAGCGCGCAGTTGCCCGCGCAGTCGAGAATCGCCGATATTTTACGCGCGTCAAGCTCGCGTTCGAGCGCGCCGTAATCGCGCAAATCGACGAAAATGAGATCGGGAGCGGGAAAGTCGACGTCCGTCTCCTGCACCGACCCGTAAACCTTGCCCGGAAAGCGGGACTGAAAGTACGCAAGACACGCGTAACCCGCGACGCCCGTTACTCCCGTTACGAGGAGCGGCGTCGGAGGATCGACGCGCGGAGAGCCCGGAATGAAATCGAGCTGACGGCGCGATTCGGCGACGATTTGGCCGTAGGTGGCGACGTTTCTGGACATGGTTCGGCGTAAAGGAAAAACGGCCCGAAAAAACGCTGGCAGACCCGGCGCGGACGGGCTCGGCAGGGGCTACATTCTAACAGAACGCGCCAATTTGAAAAGACGCGGCGCGCGGACCGACTGCCGGACCCGCCAAATGGAATTCGGGATATTTAACGGCGCAACCCGTTAAATTCCGTTTTTTTAGTTTCTTTTTTGCGCTATTTGACTATAGTTTTCTTGAAAACGCTTGACGCCGGAGCCCCCTTGGAGGTATGATAGAAGTGGTAGCGTGGACTTTTACGGTCGGCGCGCCGCCGGATTTTTTCGGCGGTATTTCCTGTGTGGTTATTTGGAGTATTCCAGCGGAGAACCTATGAAAACCTCGTTATTTGAATCGGCGTCCGCTTTGCGCGGCGCTAGCCGTACGGCCGCGACCGTTCTGGCCGCTTTGTGTCTCTTCCTGAGCGTCGGCCTCCTTTCCGCGCAGGAGTATAAGGAAGCTAGCGTAGACGACGGGCTCGCCGGTCAAAAAGCGTCGACGATCGGCAGTAACGATTCCGCTAAGATCAAAGATTTCCTCACGAAATACTATCTCGCGCGTTGGACCGTTCGCGACAACGGGCGCGAAATCCATAAGTACGTGGCGGAACTCGAAAGCGACGCGGTCAGTCTTTCCGGCGCGGCGCAAGACACGTTCCTCAAAGAGGTCGTCTCCGTTCTTCAGAGCTATGCGGGCTCGGCCAAGTGCTATCCTGCGTGCCGGTACAACGCCGTTCTCGCGATCGGAAAGCTCGACGTAGCGGGCGGCGCCGACCGCAACTCGCCGGGAACGCCCTACGCCGACGCCATTCCCGTCCTCGCGAAGATCTGCACGAGCGATAAAGACGTTCCCGACTACGTCCGTTACGGCGCGCTCATTGGGCTCGTCCGTCACGCGCAGCTCGGAATCAAAGACGATTCATTCCGCAACGGCGTTAAGACGACGTTCGCGAAAGTTCTCGACGAAAAATTCGCCGAACAGCACAATATCCGCGGCGAGATCTACGAATGCTTCCAGGAAAACGCCGTTATCGGTCTGGCGAGCTTCAAGAGCCCCGAAGGAACCAAGGGCGGCACGGGCACGCTCGATCTCTTCCGCAAGATGATCGAAAATAAAGACGTCAGCTTCGAGCTGCGCTGCATTGCCGCGCGCGCGATCGGCGATATGAATCTCGATTCCGTCGCCAAGTACGACTACAACGGCCTGGCGAAATCGCTCGTTACGCTCGCGCGCGACTTCTGCGTTGAAGAATCCACCTATATCGACAGCGAGCTCGTTCGCGACCAAGTCAAGAGCGCGGCGAGCGGCATGGGCGGCGCCGGCGGTATGGGCGGCATGTCCGGCGGTATGGGCGGTATGACCGGCGGCATGGGCGGCATGTCCGGCGGTATGACGGGCGGCATGGATATGGCCGGCGGCATGGGCGGTATGGGCGGCATGTCCGGCGGTATGGGCGGCGGCATGGGCGGCACGATCCAGAACCAGAAGAGTATGGAGACGATCGTCGCGCGCGTCCAGTACGGATTTGAGTGCATTCAGCTCGCCATTAAGGGCGTAAAGAACGGCGGCTCCGGCGTCAAAGCGAAGCTTGATCCGAACGACGAAAAGCAGGCGGATACGATCGCCATGCTCGACGACACGCTCAAAGAATTCGAAGACACCAATAAATTCATTGCCGAAGGTCCGAAGAACGGCGGCGGCATGATGGGCGGTATGATGACCGGTATGAACGACATGGGCGCGAGCGGCTCCAGCCTGAAGGTCGACGCAAACTCCATGAAAGACCACCTGCTCGCTAAGAAGATCAAGTTCAACGAACTCATCGGCGTCGAATCCTATTGACGTTCGGCTTCTTAACTGGCATAAAACGCGAAACGCTCGCGCGGCGGCATGCTGCGCGAGCGTTTTTTTACGTTCTGTCATTCTTCTCGGCCGAACGCCGGCGTTGCGGTTTAGAGTCCGCGCGGCGCGGCGCTACTGCTTGTCGCGAACCAGACCGGGCGAAATATCCAGATCGAGATCGGCAAAGAGCCCGGCGGCGTACCGCTCGATTGCGATCGCGCCCATAACGGCGTTGTCCGTACAGAGTTTCGGCGGCGCGATATAGAGCTTGAACCGAAATCTTTCGGCGGCGTCGAGCGCTTTCTCCCGGAACCGCGCGTTCGCGGCGACGCCCCCGCCCACGCACAGAGTCTTCATTTTGCACAGCCGGAGCGCCTGAACCGCTTTTCCGACCAAACAGTCGCAGACCGCCTCTTGGAACGACGCGGCGACGTCGGCGCGCGTCTGCTCGCTTATCTGCATATCCGCGTAATCGACCTTGCCGACGCCCATGAGCTTATAGCGGACCGCCGTCTTGAGCCCGCTGAAACTGAACTGCATGCGTTCCGGTTCGTGCAGCATCGGCCTAGGGAAATCAAACGCTTTCGGATCGCCCTTCTCCGCGGCCTTCTGAATCGAAGGGCCGCCCGGATAAGGAAGACCGAGCATGGCGGCGACTTTGTCGAACGCCTCGCCCGCCGCGTCGTCGATCGTCGTGCCGAGCGGCGTAAAGTCGATCGGCCCTGAGCAGCGGTAAAGGCTCGAATGGCCGCCGCTGACTATGAGCCCGACGCACGGAAAGATATTCTCGTCGAACGCGACTTTGCACGCGTAAATGTGCGCCTGAAGATGATTGATCGCGATGAGCGGCAGATTATTGGCGACGCAAAGCGCCTTGGCCGCAGAAAGACCGACCAGCAGGGATCCGGCGAGCCCCGGCTCGTTAACGACGGCGACCGCGTCGAGATCGCCGGGAGAAAGATTCGCCTCTTTGAGCGCCTCGGACACGACCGGAAGAATCGCGTCAAGGTGCTGGCGCGACGCTATTTCCGGAACGACGCCCCCGTAAAGGCGGTGCGTGTCGATCTGGGACGCGAGCGACGCGCCGAGAACGTTCCGGTTGCCGTCGACGACCGCCGCGGCCGTTTCGTCGCAGCTCGATTCGATCGTTAATATCTTCATAAATTTATGCCTTTATTACAATTACAGCGCTCGCGCCGTCGGCGCGGCGGAGGGAGTTCGAGCCAGTTCCCGAACGTAACGTCCCATTCCTTCGGCTTGAATTCCTCCAGTCCTCCGCCGGGATAGAACGTCAGTTCCCCGAAATAAATACGGCCGTCGACGTCGTAGAAATCGACGCGGACAAACGGAATCCCTTCGGCGAGCGTCTCGGCGAGCGCGGTCATCTCGCCGAGCGTTTCCGGCTTCGGGGCCGGCCGTTCTTCGCGCGGATAATGCCGCTCGAACGGCAGCATATTCCAGTCGGGATCATAGAACGTAACGCGCAGTCCCTCCTTAGAAAACCGTCTGGAGCAGAACATAACGCAGCGCGCTTTTCCATTGAAGCAAAAGAACTTATAGTCGACAAGATCTCCGCCCGAGGCGTTCGTCAGGAGCTTTTCCGCGACGATTCTGCGCGGAACGCGTTTATACGGATACTCCCGCGCCGCCCAGTAGAAATTCTTTCGCATGGCGCGGTCGAGCCGCTTCTTCGCGGCGGCCCGGTCGAACGCCGCCTTATCCGGGCAGACGGCGACGCTTCCGCTGTCGTGAGCGCATTTGAGAACAAACGCGTTTGGCAGCGCGTCGAAGTCGATCTCGTCGAACGAGTTGTACGGCCCGCCGACGAGCGGTATGAGCCGCTCCTGACCAATTTTGTCCGCGACGTATTCGCGCGCGGCGTACTTGTCGACGAGCGCGGTATAGCGCGGATCGCGGTCGTGCAGCTTGAGCCAGTTGATCTTCTCGTTAAAGGTCACGGGCGAATTGAGCCGGAGAACGTCGCCCGTCTTGACGCGGTACAAAACGCGCAGATACCAGGAATCCGGCGCAATAGCGCGAACTCCCGGCAGGGAAAGGATTTTCTTCTGGAAACGAAGGAAAGGACGCGGTTTCATTTCATTCCGGCGCGGGGAAGAATCAAACGCGGGTTACTTACTGAACCGGAACCCGGCGGGCGTCTCTTTGGGAGCGCCGTTCGCTTTAACGCCGATACCGTTCGCGTTATGGCGCAGGTGATCTTCCGTACTGTTGCACGGGCTGTTGAGCACGACGGGCTCCCCTTCGGAATCGCGCACGACAAAGGTCGTGGAGCCGCCGCCGTCGAGATTAAGTCCCTGATACGCGCCGAGATATTTGAGCTGGGTTCCAACTTGCGCGTAGGTCGCGCCGACGCTGAAGCCCGCCTGACGGCCGTCGATCGTCATGAAGTAGACGTACCGCTTATCCTGCGAGAATCCGACCGCGGTGCGCGGATGGACCTTTACGTCGGTAAATTCCGGAATCGCGCCGTCCTGAACGACGATTTTATTGCCGGACACGGCCTGAGCGATATCGGAAAGATCGTCGCCGACAGAGTACTGTTTGATATCGACGGAGCCGTCGTTCTTAACGACGAACGAAGGATACGTATCGCGCGGATCCGATTCGACAAATCCGTCGGAAACGCCGAGCCCCGTTAAATTTGCGTCCCCTTCAGTCTTAATGGTCGTCGCGTTGAACGGCCCGTAGAAATTCCCGTTGATCGCGACGGAAAGGCCCCGGTCTTTGAGGAATTCGGCGGTCGTGCGGCGGTTCGTTTCGCGCTCTTCCTTTTTGAAATTCTCGTGCGGCGCGGTCGTCTTAAACTCGACGCCCGGCACGGTAAGGTCGATGCGCGCGGCGATAACCTTCATGAGCGGATCGGCGACCTCGTACGCCGCGATATCGACGCCCTCGTACATAGGAACCCATTTCGGGCCGTTTTCAGACTCGGCCGCGTTCTGAGCGAAAGCGGACGCCGCGCAAAGCGACAGGACGAGCGCGGCGGACGCCGCGATTTGTGCGTATCTCATATTATTGCCCCTTTTTAATTTAAGTTAACGTAACGGCTGACCGTTTGCCGAACCGCCCGGCGTCCGTTTGCGAACGCGGCGCGCGGCGCGGACGAACGCGTGTCCCAGCAGCCACAGCCCGTACGTGAGCGCCGCGCAGGCCAAAGACCACGCTTCCGCAAGATCGACGCCGCCGATCATGCCCAGACGCGCCGGTTTAACGCTGAAAATCTGCGCTTTAACGATTTCCGTATTGCCCCGCGAGCCGGTCGAGCGCACGCGTCCGGCGGGATCGATCCACGCGGAAAAGCCGCCGTGCGTCGCCGTTACGACCGAACGGCGGTTCTCGATCGCGCGAAAGACGTGCGTCGCAAGATGCAAGTCGGTCTCGACGCCGCACCGGAACCAGCCGTCGTGCGAGACGTTCACGAGGATATCGGGATCCGCGTCGACCGCGCGCAGTTCGCGAAGCTGATTCTTAATGAACTGCGGAATAAGGCTTTCGAAACATACGTTCGGCGCGAGAATAAAGCGCGCCTGCGTTCCGTGCGGCGAAACGCGAAACGCGGTCGGGCCCCTGCCCCGCGACAGAATCGTCTCGGAGCAGACGCTCTTAAGTTCCCACGAGTCGGGAAGATACTTCAAAAACGGTATGTACTCTCCAAACATAACCAGATGAATCTTATCGTAGCGCCGAAAGACGGTCGAATCCTCTTCGATCAGGGACGACGTCGGCGTCTGCGTCCATTCGGCTTCGTCGCACGCCTCGACGGCCGCTTCGTCGCCCAGATACGGAACGTAAACGGCGGAATTGTACGTGAGCGGTTCCCCGACCTCGGAAAAGACCGCAGACGCGGTTCCTAAAATAGCCGCGCCGCCCAACTTAGCGGTCAGACGCGCCATGCCGCGCCGCTGCGGCGCCATATTGTCGGAAAGGTAGAGGAAATCCAGCTCGGCGTTGGCGCGTTCTTTTTCGGAAAGCGCGTAGAAGTTCGGAAAACGTTCCCGCAACTCTTGCGGCGTCGCGGGCGACGGCTCGAGCCCGGAGGAAGGTATCGACGCGATAAGATCGGAGTAATCGCGGTCGGAATCGAAATAATACCCGTACGAAGTCCCTTCCGGCCAGATCAGAACGTCGTATCCGCCCTCCTCTTCCCGGGCCCCTTTGAGCGCGAGCGCGCGGTACTTGTCGGACACCTGCTTATTGAGCCCGCGCGGCGGCGGAAAGCGGTACTGCGTACAGTCTTGAAGCAGCCCGACCTTGAGAAAAGGACGGCCGTTATTCCGCGCGGCGATTTCGCTCGATTCAATCTTTTCAATCTGGGCGCGGCCGAAAAGCGCGACCGCCAGAAAGATAATCGCCGCAAAGCTTACGAGCCGAACGGCGGCGCTCTTTCTGCCGGGCGCCGCGCCCGTCTGAACCGCGGCGGCGCGCCCGACGAGCGAGCCGATAAGCACGATAAACGCGCTCACGCCGTATTCGCCAAGCGGTTCGGCAAGCTGCAGAAGATCGGGCGAATCGTAAATCGCATGGGAAAGTCCGGCAAACGAAAAGCCGCCGAAAACGCGATTGCGCAGCCACTCGATCGCGACCCAGCTCACGGGCGCGGCAAGCCAAATGGGCAGCCGGAGCCAGCGCGTCCAGGCGCGGCACACGCCGATAAAGAGCGGAAGATAGCATCCAAGATACGCCGACAGCGCGAGCCAGCCAAGCCGCGTCGCCGGATGAGGATAGGAGACCCAGTAGACGGTAAGGAGCCAAAAAGCGGTCCACGCGTACCAATACTGCGCGTACTCGCCGGCCAGCCGTCGGCCGACGCGGCGCCAGAACCCTTTCGGACGCGCGGATTCCTCGCGCCGAGCGCGCAGCGCCAGCGCCGACCAGATCGCCGGAACGGCAAAGACGGCGTACTTCATGTACGCGTGAGTCGCGGAAAAGAGCGACGCCCAAAAGAGAGCGGTCGCCAGAAACGCGCCCCAAAAGGGTAAAAATCGACCGGTAAAAAATTTCATGTAATCTTCGACGCCTATCTAACTTCCGCGTTCGCCATGGCTTCCCAAGGCGGCCGCGCTATCGCTTTCTTTTCAGAACCGCGTTCCATCCGCCGTCGCGAACCGCGGTAAAGGTCAGCGCTTCGCCCTTTACGACCGTCTTGGACGTTATGGCGATCGCGGCCGCGTCGGCGTCCGATTCGGGCGCGTCGGCGTAGATCGCCGCGTCGTAACTCGCGCCCTCGTCGAGGAAATCGAGCGGCACGGCAAACGCGCGCGCCTGTTCGTTCGTTATGCCCGAAACGTACCAGTCGTCGCCCGACCGGCGCGCCGCGACGTAAAATTCGCCAATAGCGCCGTCCAGCGCGACGGTATCGTCCCACGTCGCAGGGAGCGCGCGCAGGTATTCCAAGCCGGGCTGATCTTTATAGACGCGCGGCAGGTCGCACAGGCAGCGCAGCGGCGAATCCAAAAGCATACAGAGCGCCAGCTCGTGCGCGCGCGTGCCGACGACCTCGGTCGACGCGTTTGCGTCCTTCTGTTCTTTGAGCGGCCGGTACGTCTCCAAGTGCGTATTGCGGAACCCGCCCGGCGTATAGTCGCCCGGCCCAACGAGGCAGCGCGTATACGGCAGCGTGGCGACGAGCGTCTGAGAAATCGCGCGCCCGCGGAAATATTCGTTCCCGTAAATCCCTTCGCGCGTAATCTGGTTCGGGAGCGTGCGTTCCATACCGGTCGGCTCGTACATTCCGTGAAAATTCACGAGCAGTTTATATTCCGCGGCGGCGCGGACCGTTTCCGTTAAACCGGCGACCGTCTCCTGCGAATGAGAGTTCATGTGGTCGATCTTAACGCCGGCGACGCCCCAGTCGGAGCAGCGCTTAAGCGTCTTGCGCGGATCGACTTGAACGAGATCCGGCCAGTCGATCCACAGGAGCAGGCCGACGCCCTTTGCGCGGCCGTACTCCACGAGCGCGGGCACGTCGAATCCGTCGCGGACGACAAGCCCGTCCGGCCCGATCTTGACGTTCTTCCCGTCGCGAAGATACCATCCGGCGTCGACGAGCGCGTAGTCCCACTTCATGTCCGCCGCGAAGTCAATAAATTCCCGAATCGCGCGGGTTGAGATTTCGCGGCCCCCCTTCGGCGCCCACCAGTCCCACGCGGAATTGCCGGGCTTAATCCAGGAGTCGTCGATCTCGCAGGGCGACGCCGTATTGAGAACGACGTCCGCGTTGTTGACAAGGTCGCTCGGCGTCTTGCCGAGAATAACGACGCGCCACGGCGAGAGCGCGGGCCCGCGCCGAACGACGCAGCCGCGTTTATCGTCGCGCGGGGCAAGGAGCGTTCGCACGGTCAACGGATCGTCGGACGCGCGGAACTGAACGCCCGACCAATCGAGCAGGTCCGACTGCGTGAGCGCGGCCGCGAATCCGTCTCCGAGTACGACGAGCGGAATCCCAACGAAAGAGTCGGGCTTAATATCCGACAGTTTCTTCTTTTGGAAATTCCCTTCGTGATTGGAAGCGAAGCCGTTAAAGAACGCGGCCCAGACGTCGCAATCTTGTTCGAACGCGAATTCGGTCTCTTCCGACTCGACGCAGAATTCGTTTTGCGCGTCGAATACGCCCGCGTCTTCCGGGATCGCGTACCGCAGCGCGGCGCCCCCGTCGTACGCGCGGACAATAACGCGCAGTTTCCTGCCGGGCGCGTTCTCTTCCTGTAAGTCGAGCGCCGTCTCCACGCAGCGGTCGGCGTAGACCGATTTGCGGCCGCACGTCAGACGCCACGTCTCGTCGATCTCGCGCGTCGAAGAGCCGATAAGTTTCAGCGCGCCAAAAGGTTCCGCGCCGCGAAAGGTCAGGCCGAGCTTTGAGCTTTTCAGAACGGCCGTTCCCCCGTACGTCAGCGAATAGCGCGCGTCCGGCCCGACCGTAACGGAAACGGCCACGGCCCCGTTCGGCGAAACGACCGAAACGGAATCGGACGCAACCGCCGGGCAGACCAGAACAAACGCCGCAAAGACGACAAGAGCGGCGCGATAACAAGACCGAACCATAAACAAGCCTCGCAACAAGAGCGCGCGCGGCGAAGAGAACAGGTTCCCCGACTCCCGGGGAGCGCCGCGCCGCCGCACGGCAAAGAGCGCAACCGTCGCGCTAATCCGCAATAAAAAAAGAACGCCGCCGAGAATCGCTCCCGGCGCCGTTCCGTTCAACGCTTATCAACTAAGCCGCGGGTTCCGCGTACGCTTCCGCGGCGGGATCCCCGACGAGCCTCACGCCCAGCTTCTCGCGCAGCAGCGCGACGATCTCGTCGTTCCAGACGGCCGGCCGATAAGGCCCGACCGCGACGTCGCGGTAGCCCGACGCGCACATCGCCAGGAAGCAGGCGACCGACTTCTCGCCCCACAGACTCGCGTAGAAGGAGACCGGCGACGTCGCCGGCGTCTTATCGAGCTCGCGATTGAGCTCGGCGGCGAACCGGAGCGTCGCGTTCATATCGCGCGCGCGGCCAAGATCGATGAGCCGGGGCGCGCCGTAGTCGGTCGGCGGTTCCAGTTCGGCGTTAATTCGGAACTTCACTTCGCCAAAGGTAAGCGTAATTGACTGCTTCGGGAGCAGGGCGTGCATTTTCGTATAGAAATCCTGCTCTGGCGAGGGCGTGTCGTCGCCGCCGATAGCGACGACCCGTTTGAGCGCGCCGACGCGGTAGGCGCGCGCGAGCTTCTCGACCAGACTCGCAAGCTGCTCGCCGCCAAATCCGACCGGCGTCTTCGCGACGGGGCCGCGGCTCTTAAAGAACCCGGACGAATCGGCCGCCCCTTTAACGACGGGGTCAAGGTCGAGCGAGCCGTCTTCTTTGCGCGGAATCACGGCGACGCCGTCCCAGCGGGTCGGCTCGACGGCAAAGACGTAGTCGGCGTAGTCGCCGGTCGGTTCGTCGAACGGGCCGGACGCCACGACGATCGAGCCGGGGAATCCGCCGAGCTCTTTATTCTGATTGCAGCGCGAGCCGCCGTAATGACCGACGAGCCGCCGGAACTTCGAAAATTCGGGCAGCGAATGCGCCGAAATACCTTCGCCGTACGTCCAGACGTTGAGTTCGTTAAACGAGGCGCGTTCGAGAAGCTCTCTCAGTTTGCCGTAATCGTCGCCGACAAAGAGAACGCAGCGGCCTTCCGAAGGCGTTCTGCGAACGCTCGCGGGGACCGGTTCGCCAAACATATAGCGCGCGCTGAGTTCGTAAATATCGAACGCGAGAACGGCCAAACCGCCGACCTTAACCATGGCGTCGACGAGCTCGTTGGGATCGGTCGAATTGGTCGACAGGAACGCCAGAACGTCGGCGACGCCGTCGAACGCCGCGCGGAACTGATCTTCCGCCTCTTTGCGGTCTTCCGGCGTTTCGCCTTCCGCGGGCGCGCTCAAGAACGACGCGAGCTGGTACACGACGTCGGCCGCCGTGCACTTCTTCGTGAGCGTCTTGGCGTCGGCGACGACTCCGCTCGAGGTGATTTCGAGCGCTTCGAGGAGAAAAGCGTCGACCAACGCGTTCTGTCGGCCCAATTCGCGCATGCCGACCGCAAGGACGGCTATGTGCTTGCACCAGGCTTCCAATAAATTGCGCAGACTTGAGATCATCGAGTCGTCGACGTCCACGACGTCAAACGCGGGATCAATCCGTTCATCAGCCATTCTCGTTACCGCTCTCTTTCTTGTTCCGTATGTCCAAAATTCCGCCTGCCGCCGAACGCGCGCACGTCCCTATTTAACAGAAAAACGGTGGGAACGCCCTTGACGCGAACCTGCGTCAATTTCGTCCTACCGCTTCTACGTGTCATAAGCGCGACAGACCATAGCGCGCGGTTTTTCCGCGATCCCTCGCGGTAATACGGGCTTATGCCCGCGCCGTGCGCCGCCTCAGACTCCGCGGGGACCGCCGCCCCGCGCCGCCTTAATGCGCCCCGACATTATACAGTCTCCGCCGAAATATTTCAACCTAATGGAGAAAAAAATAGCGATTTTTTCCACTAATTTACTAAAGTATACTAAAGAAAACTCATGCGGAAGCCGCTCGGCGCTGCTTGCGTTTTTCCTATTCTTTGCGTCTTATGTATTTTTACCAACCAGACCAAACGTTTTATTCTTCCTTTCCCCGCAAAAAAATAGAAAAGGCAGAAGAGGGAACGGGGGCGCGCCCGACGCCGACTCAATTGAAAAACCTCGAAAAAAACGGGCGAACGCGCCCCGCGGCGCTTTGAAACCGCGCGAAAAGAAATGCGCGCCCCCTCTTGAAGAAAGCGGGCGCCCGATTAGAATTACCGGAATAAATTCGACATGCGGTCGGCCGCCGCGATAAGCGTTGCGGCCGGCCGCGGCATAGCAAAAGAAGAATCAGCCGATAAACGGAAACGATCGTTTGCGTTTTCAGGTCCAGCGCGGGGCGCGAGACGTGACGTCCGAGGCCCCCGCCGCGCGCGACGGCTCTTTCTGAACGCGTGAACGAGAACCCCTGTCATATTTGGCGCTCTGGCGCCAGTTTTTAATGTTTTTGTAGAGGAGACCTACAGTGAGCGATGAAAAACGCTTTGTAATGTGCGACGGTAATGAAGCCGCTGCGATGATCGCGCATCTTTGCAACGAAGTTATGGCTATTTACCCGATCACCCCGTCTTCCACGATGGGCGAACTTACCGACGATTGGGCCGCCAAAGGAAAGAAGAATCTCTTTGGCACAATTCCCCAAATTGTGGAAATGCAAAGCGAAGCCGGCGCCGTCGGCGCGGTTCACGGCTCCCTTCAGGCCGGCGCGCTGACCTGCACGTTCACCGCGTCGCAGGGCCTGCTCCTCATGATTCCCGACATGTTCAAGATCGCCGGCGAACAGACCCCGACCGTCTTCCACGTTACCGCGCGCTGCGTCGCGACCCACGCGCTCTCCATCTTCGGCGACCACTCCGACGTCATGGCGACCCGCTCCTGCGGCTGGGCCATGCTCGCCGCCGGAACCGTTCAGGAAACGCACGACCTCGCGCTCGTTTCCTACGCCGCCACCCATAAAGCGAAGGTCCCGTTCGTTCACTTCTTCGACGGGTTCCGCACCTCTCACGAAGTCAACAAGCTCGAAAAGATCTCCGAAGACGTCGTCCGCCAGATGTTCGACGTCGATCTGATCAAGAGCTTCCGCGAACGCGCGCTCAATCCTTCGAAGCCGTTCATTCGCGGAACCGCCCAAAACTCCGACGTCTACTTCCAGGCGCGCGAAGCGTGCAACCCGGTCTACGCCGCCGTTCCTGAAATCGTTCAGGCGGAAATGGACAAGTTCGCGAAACTCACCGGACGCCAATATCATCTGTTCGACTACTACGGCGATCCGAACGCGGAAAACGTCATTGTCGTTATGGCGAGCGGCGCGGGCGTCGTCGAAGAATATCTCGACTACGTCGGAGCCGATAAGAACGTCGGTCTCGTCAACGTCCGCCTCTACCGTCCGTTCTGCGGCGAAGCGTTCGTTAAAGCGCTTCCGAAATCGGTCAAGCGGATCGCCGTTCTCGACCGCACGAAGGAACCGGGCGCGACGGGCGAACCGCTCTACTTGGACGTCGTCACCGCATTGGCGCAGCTCTGGGAAGGTCAGCTTCCGAAGATTTACGGCGGCCGCTTCGGACTTGCGTCCAAAGACTTTACGCCCGCGATGGTTAAGGGCGTTTACGACGCGCTTGAAAACGGAACGATCAAAAACAGCTTTACCGTCGGTATCAAAGACGACCTTACCAATTTGAGCGTCGATTACGATCCGAACTTCCAGACGGAAAAAGACGACGTCCGCCGCTGCATCTTCTACGGCCTCGGAAGCGACGGCACCGTCGGCGCCAACAAAGAGACGACCAAGATCGTCGGCGAATACACCCCGAACTACAGCCAGGGCTACTTCGTTTACGACTCCAAAAAGGCCGGCGCCGTTACGATCTCCCACCTGCGCTTCTCGCCGCGCCCGATTAAAGGCTCCTACCTCATCTACTCCGCGAACTTCGTCGCGTGCCATCAGTTCGTCTTCACGACTAAAGTCGACATGCTCGGCCCGATCGTCAAGGGCGGAACCTTCCTGCTCAACGCGCCTTACAGCGCCGACGAAGTCTGGGATCACCTCCCGATCGAGCTGCAGCAGGAAATCATCGACAAAGAGCTGAAGTTCTACGTCGTCGACGCGGTCTCCGTCGCGAAAGCCGCGGGCATGGGCGGACGCATCAATACGGTCATGGAAACGTGCTTCTTCAAGCTCGGCGAATTCATGCCCGTCGAAGAAGGTATCGAACGCATTAAGGCCGGTATCCAGAAGGTTTACGGCAAGAAGGGTCCGGAAATCGTCGAAAAGAACTTCAAGGCGGTCGACTCCTCGCTCGCCGCGCTCCAGGAAGTCAAAGTACCGGGCAAAGTCACCTCGACGTTCCACCGCATTACCGGCGTTCGCGGCGCCGTCGCCGACGACGCGCCCGAGTACGTTAAGAATATTCTCGGAACCATTATGGACGCGCGCGGCGAAGAGCTCACGACCAAAGACATGCTCCCGACCGCCGACGGCACCTTCCCGACCGGAACGACCAAGTACGAAAAGCGCTCCATCGCCATCGATATCCCGATCTGGAGCCCGGACGTCTGCATCCAGTGCGGAAACTGCTCGCTCGTTTGCCCGCACGCCGCGATCCGCCTGAAGATCTTCGACGACGCGCCCAACGCGCCCGAAACCTTCGCGACCGTGCCCGCCAAGACGAAGGAATTCGAAGGGAAACAGTTCCGTCTCCAGATCGCGCCGGACGACTGCACCGGCTGCGGCATGTGCACGATGGTCTGCCCGGCCAAGAGCAAGACGGAAGAGGGCAAAAAGGCGATCAATATGGAGAACCAACTCGCGCATCTCGACGCCGAGCGCGCGAACTGGGATTACTTCCTCACGCTGCCCGACTACGACCGCTCGAAGGTCAAGGTCGACACGGTCAAGGGCTCGCAGCTCCTTCTCCCGCTCTTCGAATTCTCCGGCTCCTGCGCGGGCTGCGGCGAAACGCCTTACATCAAGCTCGTTACGCAGCTCTTCGGCGACCGCATGCTCGTCGCGAACGCGACCGGATGCTCCTCGATTTACGGCGGCAACCTTCCGACGACGCCTTATACGACGAACGCGGAAGGGCACGGCCCGGCCTGGTGCAACAGCCTCTTCGAAGACAACGCGGAATTCGGGCTCGGCATGCGCTGCGCGGTCGATCAGCAGACCGGCTTCATGAAGGAAATCCTTTCCGCGAAGAAAGAAGCGTTCGGCGCCGAACTCGTCGAGAATCTGCTCGGCAATAAGCAGGAAACGGAAGCGGAAATCGCGCAGCAGCGCAAGTGGGTCGCCGACCTCAAAGCGAAGATCGTCGAACTCAACTGCACGAGCGAAGAAGCGAAGCTCCTGCAAATGTCCGCGGACTACCTCGTGCGCCGCAGCACGTGGATCTTCGGCGGCGACGGCTGGGCTTACGATATCGGCTACGGCGGGCTCGATCACGTCGTTGCGAACTACCGCGACGTCAATATTCTCGTTCTCGATACGGAAGTCTACTCGAATACGGGCGGACAGGCTTCGAAGTCGACCCCGAAAGGCGCGGTCGCTAAGTTCGCCGCCGGCGGCAAGCCGACCACGAAGAAAGACCTCGGCATGATGGCCGTCAACTACGGAACCTGCTTCGTCGGTCAGATCTCGCTCGGCGCGAATCCGGCGCACGCCATTAAGACGCTCGTCGCCGCGGAATCCTATCGCGGACCGTCTCTCGTTATCGCCTACTGCCACTGCATCGGTCAGGGCATCGATATGAAGACCGGTATGGAACTCCAGAAGGAAGCCGTCAAGTGCGGATACTGGCCGCTTTGGTCTTACGACCCGAGACTCGAAAAGCCGTTCCAACTTGCCAGCAAGGCGCCCGAAGGCTTCCTCAAAGACTTCGAAGCCAAGCAGAACCGCTTCAAGTCCCTCAACCGCATCAATCCCGACGC
Organism: uncultured Planctomycetota bacterium; assembly: GCA_902786505.1. GTDB lineage: Bacteria > Planctomycetota > Planctomycetia > Pirellulales > Thermoguttaceae > RUG369. The sequence continues at coordinate 24,658 of CADACS010000012.1, forward strand.
CGCGGCCAAATTCCAGGAAGAGGCCCAGTCGGAAATCCAGAAGCGCTTCGAATACTACACCGCGCTACAGGAAGTCAAAAAGAACTGATTGCAGAACCGACCGTTCGCAATTAGCGTAACGTAAAAAACGCGGCGAGCCGTCTTGCGGTTCGCCGCGTTTCTCTTTTTCCGGAAAAGAAAAGCCGCGCTCAGCGTTCGTTCTTATCGCCGAACCGGCGCCGGTACGCGTATTCAAGATAGACTTTAAGATCGCGCGACGAAAAGGCGTAGTAGCCGCCGCTCTTATATTTCCTCAGCAGGGAGACGTATCTGACGAACGCGTCGGAACAGATCAGCTCCTGAAGTTCCTCAAAGGGAATCTCCGTAAGAATATAGCAGCCGCCGTAAACGCCCGTTCCCGGAGGGCAGCGATTGAGTTTAATATCGCTCTTATCGCGGATGAGACCGTTAATCGAATACTTGTTCTTATAAACGTCCCGAATCCCCTGCGTTCTTCCGAACGCGTGCCATTCGCGGGGATTCTCGAGACTCCTTGCCTTGAGCCGTTTCGCGTTCTGTTCGTAATATCTTTTCAGTTCGGGATCCGTCGCCAACTGCTCATAGGGAATGAGTTTACCGTCGGCGTACGGAAAGAGCGCCTTCGTCCATTTCCCGGTCGACGCCTTTATGACGGGCACAACGCGCGGCCCCGTCAGACGGTCGCTTATAAAGAAAGCATCGCAAAGGGTCGCGAATCCGTTCTTGACTTCAAACCTGTTCCCGGCGCCGTTCTCTAAAACGCGCCTGAGTTCGTCGAGCTCGCTCTTCTCGGAGAAATAGAATTTGCCGTCGATAAGGTAATCTTCCGGGGAAAGATTTGCGACGAAGCGCGGGCCGTTCTCATAGCGGCAGAATTCGACGGTTCGGGCTTTGCGTGCTTTTTCAAGTACGACTATGGCGGTATACGCGGCGACGTCGAAGACCTGAAGATGCTCCAGATCGACAAGCTTCGCCAGTAAATTCTCTTCGGCAAGGCTCTTGCGAAAGACGCTCCCCGCGAGACTGTTGAAAAAGGAGCTCGGCGTTATATAGCCCAGAACGCCCCGGTCGTTGAGCATTTGAAGCCCTATCTCGTAAAAGACGAGATACAGGTCCGTCATGCCGCCGCGCGCGAACGCGAACCGCTTGACCGAGTCGAAGGATTCGCCTAAATTATGAACTCGAATATAGGGCGGATTCCCCAAAACGAAATCCATCTTACCGTCGTACTGACGGGCTTTTAGCGCGTCCCCGCATTGAACGTCCCATCGGACGCCGGACGCGCCGTACCGCGCGGCGACCGCGTCGAGACGTTTTACGCATTTCCCGAGTTCGCCGGCGTCTATTTCAATTCCGTGAACGAATTCTTCCAGCTCCCTTTTCAGGCGCCGGGGTTCGCATTCGCGGCAGTAGCGCTCGACAATCCGGCTCAAAAACGCGCCGTCTCCGCAGCTGTTGTCGATAACGTGCCGTTTCAGAATCCGTTTTCCGACGTAGCCCGATAAGTTCAGAATATCGTTGACGATAGATTCCGGCGTATAGACCCGTCCGGCGCTCTTTTGCGCGGACAGAACGCGAGCCGCGCGTCGGCCCGACGCCGGACCGCCGCGCGTATTACGCTCCGCAACCTCAAATGGAGTCTCCGTTTCGCTCATATGCACCCTTTACGCCGCCGGGGCGAACGCAAACTCATTCCCGCGCGTATTCCAGAACGACGGCGGATCCTTTTTCCTGTATCCAGGTAATCCGCCAAGCCAGTTCTTCGCCGCTTAGCTCATACTCGCTCCCCTCCTCCGCGTCGTAGCCGTCCTTTACCCGTACGCGGTAGGTCGCGTCGGGATCGAGCGCGTGAAGTTTAAATTCGACCGCGGGATAGGGCGATTCCGGCTGACGGAAGATATAGACCACGCCCGCGTCGAGGTCGGGCCGGTGAAGCTGCCACGCGACCGTCGAGCTTTTCCCGTACGAGGGCGGCGTGAGCGGATAGAAGTCGCCGTACCAGAATTTCTGATAGAGCTTCGCTTCGTCGACCGACTTTTTCGCGCGCTCCTGATCGTAGTCGGGATCCAGGAAATTATACTGCATAATGGCGCCGGGATTCGCGGCGCTTCGGAACGTGTACGGAGACGAATCCCACGAGCTGCACGAATAGAGCGGCAGGAACTGCGCGATTCCCATGGTGTGCGCCTGATCCCATTCGGGATGGCCGGCCCAGCAGCACGTGTCGGACCGCCAGAGCGGCACGGAACGCGACACGGTCTCCAGGTCGATACGCCGCCCGCCGGACGCGCAGTTGTCGATCCACAGATTCGGATTCGCGGCGCGGAACGCGTCCCACATTTCATAATGCCCTTCGACGTAACGCGTTTCCGTCATTCCTTTTCGGTTCGGTTCGTCGGCGGCGAGCCAGTAAGGGAGCGGATCCAAATTGAAATCGTTGCGGTAGACGTCGATCTGGAACTCCTTAATCCGCTTCTGGAGCAGCTCGGTAAGGAACGCGCGCGCCTCCGGATCGTTGAGTTTAAAGAGCCCGCCGTTTTCGCCGCCAAAGACGTACTGCGGATATTTCGTCGCGATTTCCGAACCGCGCGCGACGCGTTCCGGCTCGAACCACAGAACGAACCGCAGACCGAGTTTTTTGAGCTCGGAACCGAGCTCTTCGACCCCGTTCGGGAAATTCTCCGGATCGGAACGCCAGTTCCCTACCCCGTTCGGGAACCCGAGCGGGAACCACGCCGCGTCGAACCAGTAGGCGGACCCGCCGATCTCTTTGAGCGCCTTTGCCGACTGAATCTGCGCGCCGCACTTCTCCCAGCCGGGCAGTTTTCGGTAATAGCGGTCGAAACATTGGGCGATAAAGTCCAGCTTAACGGGCTTTCCGGCAATTTGGGGCGCGTACTCGAACATGAGCAGCCTCCGGAAAAGAACCTGCGACGTCGTCCGGTCGCCAATCCACGGCATAACGAGCGCGCGCGGCGTCCGAATCGATTCGCCGGGCCGCAAAACGGACGCGAACGTCTCCATGCCGGCGGTCGCGATTAAGGTCGACTTCTGGCCTTTCGGGCGCGTAAAGGACGCGTTCCACTGCCCGCTCCATCCGACCGCAAAGAAGACGCCGTCGTTCGGCTCGTCCCCGTCCGCCATACGCGGCGTTACGTTCCAGAACGGAAACGCCCCGTTGGACGAGCGGCCGCCGGTCGGAGCGAACGATTTCGTTTCGTCTAATTTCAGTTCGTAATCGACAGGCGACCACGACTTCGAATCGCAGGAGTCGCCCGACAGGGTATGAATCGACAGCGGCGCGATATCGACGCCGAAATCAAAAGTCGCGTCGAGCGCTTTGACGTCCTCAATTAAAGGAGTGTCCTGATCCCCGTTGTTCGTAAAGGTCAGAACCCAGTCGGCCGCGGCGAACCGTCTAAACGTGCGAACGGTCGCGCAGACAGAAAGCTTCGTCTTGGGGTCGGTCCAGGTATAGCGCGTAAAGAACGAATTGGCGGTCGAAGAGTCGGACGCTACGGGGCCGACCGACGTAAAAACCCAATCGTTAAGGAATTCGCGCGAAGAGACGCCGCCGTATTTGAACGAAAAGGGAAGCTGGGGCGCGAGCCGGACCGTCGGCGCGCCGCACAGGGACGTATGCGCGCCCTTCGCGTCGGTAATGATCGGATTCAGCCAGTTCGCCTGATCGCACGACGGCCCGTCGTCCGTCGTATCGGCCACGAGAACGAATTCCTGAACGGGCGGATCGAACGACGCGTCGACCGCAATCGGCTTATCGCCGCCGCGAACCGTCTCCGAACGCCAAATCTCTTTTCCGTTCGCTTCGATCGCAAACTGCACGGAGCCCGCCGACTCCGACGCGTTGATTCCGGCTTTCGCGGTAAACCGCGTTATCGGCGACTCGCCCGAAAAGACCTTCAGACGGCTGTTCGCGTGCGTTCCGAGCCCATACTTGAACTTCTCGCCGCCAATATCGAACGGCTGGCCGACGCACGTCGCGCCGTAAGTAAGCGCCGCGTAATCCTGACGCTCGACCGTGATAGACGGACCGGGCTCTTTGACCGGGGCAAACGCAAATCTCGAAAACGCCTCGTCAACCGACGCGTCAACGAGCTCTATTTCCGCAAGGCTTGGCATAACGGCGTCGTCGACAAGTTTCGGCGCCCACAGAAGTTCCGACGCGACAGGATCGAACGGATCGGGCGCGGCGGCGCCTGACTGGGCGAACGCGGCGGAAACCGACGCGCCAACAAGAAGCGCGGTCAGTAAGGCAAATGCGAACGTGCGTTTCATAGGACTCCCTCTCTTCCGTGTAAAGAGACAAACTCTTGCAGTCCGAAGGTTTAACTAAATATAACCGAACGGCTTTCCGAAAAACTGCGTTTTCAGACCGCGTATATGATACCGGAGCGCGACGCTAAAATCAAGCGACGCAAAGCGTGAACGGAAAGCGGAACAAAGCGCGACTTAATAATCCAAGCTGTCTGAATTCAAAAGAAAATCAAAAACGCTCATTACCAGAATTCCTTTTTCGTTATAAAGAGGCGCTAACGCGTCTTTGGTTATGATGATTTTCTTGAATCCGTCTCCGACGCCGATCAAAGGCCGCTGTTCCTGCTGCATTTTTTTCTCGTTTGGCGTCGCAAACGCAGACTGAATATAATATCTTTTTGAACCTTTGTTGCAGACGAAATCGATCTCCAGCTGCTTACGGATTTTCTTTCCGGTACTCTCTTCTTCATTTACGACGACTACGCCGACGTCGACGTTATATCCTCTGACTTTCAACTCGTTAAAAATAATATTTTCCATGGCGTGCGGCTCTTCCACCTGTCTGAAATTCAGTCTGGCGTTACGAAGTCCAAGGTCTGTAAAATAGTATTTTAAAGGCGTATTTATGTACTTTTTCCCTTTGATATCGTAGCGAAGCGCGCCGTCGATCAGGAAAGCGTCGCAAAGGGCGTCGATATACCTTTTGATGGTCGTCGGACTGATAACTTTATTCTTTACGCTCTTAAAAGCGGCCGAAAGCTTGCGGGGATTGGTAAGCGAACCGATTCCGGAAGACAAAATATTCAGCAGTTCTTCCAGTTCCTCTTTATTGCGTATATTGTTGCGGCCGACGACGTCTGCGATATAGGTTTCCTCAAACAGCGATTTTAAAAACGCGCTTTTCTGTTCCGACGTATCAAAAGACATAATCAGCGGCAGTCCGCCGTAGATTACATAATCGCGCCAGGCGCTCAATCTGTCGCCGGAATATGCGCTCATATATTCGGCAAACGTCAAAGGATACATATGCGTTTCATCGCCGCGGCCGCGGAACTCGGTTATGATATCTTTGGACAGAAACTTCGCGTTGCTGCCCGTCACATAAACGTCCACGTTCTTTCGGCGTATAAGACTGTTTAAGATCGACTCAAAATCGCCCAACAACTGCACTTCGTCGAGCAGAACATAATACGGCTTGCCGTCGCGGATCTGTCCCGTTAAATATGAGAAGAACGTCTCCGGATCGCGATACTTTTTGTTCTCAAAAGCGTCGAAGCTCATTTCTATAATGTGATCCTTCGGCGTTTTCTGTTTCGTCAAATAATCTTTAAACAGATTGAACAAAAGATAGGATTTCCCGCACCTTCGCACGCCGGTAATCACCTTGATCAATCCGTTATGTTCCTTTGAGATCAGTTTATTCAGGTATATGTCTCTACGAATTTCCATTCAACGGCGTCCTCCATTCGCAGTTTTCTACTGCACAAAATTGCGGATTCCGCATTTTTGTGCAGTAAGATTATAGTCAACGCCGCTCGCTCCGTCAATTCTCCTATGTAATATTTTTGCGGATTCCGCATTTTTGTGCAGTACGAGTCTTCTGGGAATGGGCTTCTATCCGGAACAATCGGCGGTTAACGACGCCGATATGTGAAAAAAGCTTATCCAAGCGCCGTTGCCGTCATTCAGAGTTTTTCTCGGGTTGGCTGTTAAAACGCTTCTCCCTGAACAACGAATTCGGAAGACGGCCGATTTAACAAAAGAGCGAAAGATGCGCGGCGATTCTCCTAAAGAGGCGTTTTTTCTCCTAAAAACATCGCTTTTTTAGGAGAAAAGAGTTCTGTGTAAAACGTTTCTTCATTTTCGCGAGCCGTGTTTTTCAATATAACCTTTGTCGAATAATATGTTAACGCTGAAGAAAAATGTGTGAGAAAGAAATTCGTAAAAGTTAACGTTTAAGCAGGTCGACTTTATTGTCCCGGTGTAACGAATCGCTCGGTCATATAGACGTATTGCCCCTGATAAATAACCGGAGTGTTCTAAATGTGACGCGCGCATGATGCGGTCGTATTCAATCGCTTTCTTATGAAAAACGGTATAATAGCGGGGCGTATGGAATATATTTAGATTTCTAGCTTGAATTGTGTTGTATTGTCAAAACTAAATTGACGCATGCAAACAGAGGTTGCCAATTGTAGGAGTCGGAAATGCCAATAAAACAAAGAACATGTTAAAAACTGCCTATGAAACGCTAACTGAATTCGAGCAAAGGGGCGAAAAATGAAAAAGATAAAAGTCCAACAAATAAAAGGCTATGAAACAGACCTTGGGGTTTTTTATAAAGGGCCTGCTTTAAATAGAAAATGTTTCTTTGACGCAGGAGATTTTGATTTCAAAGTTGAATCGTCAATACAAACGCTTTATTTCGACAAAGACGGATCCGAGATTTTTTGCACCGGAACAATTACCCCCAAAATTTATATGTTTGGGAGCGTTGGTGCAAATGTTCTAAAAAAATCCGCATTTGACGCAGACTTTAAAACACCGTATCCAGAAGTTACCTGTTTCGACTCCCGCATCGTAATGATTCAGATTTTACTTGCCTTGATTATTTGTGATTCCGACATTGACAGCGATTTGTATAGCTACGAAGACCTAACCGAACTTCTATATCCTATTCCAACAATGGAAGAAGCAAAGCATTTTTTAAGGGTAAACGGAATTCTTCGGGAAGAACCTATTTATGGAGCAATCCCGTCAGAAAGACGCCGCCGATGGGACAAACTTCTCGGCGTTCCAGATAAGATTGTTGACTTTATTAACTCCCTTAAACCCCAAAACGGCAACTAAAGCGAAACGGCCCGTCGCTGTAACGGTCTTTTCTCTTTGTTTTTGGAACTCTGTCTCCTCAAGACAATTACGCAAATCCGCGCGCAAAAAAAACGCGCCGTACCCCAAAAAGTACGGCGCGTTTTTATCGCCCGCGCACGGCTCTGAATCAATCGCGCAAAGCGGCCCCGCCGACAGACGCGCCTACTCTTCCGAATCGACGCCGTCAACTGCTCTTTTGGCGCTTAATCTTTTTATATGGTTTTTTTCCTGATTCTGTCGTAATCCAGATAAAAGAGATTCGCTTGGATATTGTCGGAATCGGACTCTATGTAAGCGCCGTGGAACTCGGTAATAGTCGCCTCTCTCTTTTGAAGTTCCTGGAGCGTCCTCTCGACAACGTCCAGTCTATCTTTGTATTCGGCGATAAAGTAGTCAAACCATTCTTTGACCTTCTCGTTCGCGTCGGCGTATCCGCACTCTTCCAGCAACGTACGGACTCGAAATTCAATTGGCAGTTCGGGAACGTACGGGTTGTTTATCAATTCGATAGCGCGCGCCCGGAGCGCGGTTTCCCAATTCGGATCGTTTAACGCGAGTTCCAGTTCGCTTCCGGGGACCGGACGCCGCGCGGAGGATTTGCCCGCGCAGACGAATTCGGCTAGATCTTTCCTCTGGTACGCGCAGGGCAGGTACGCTTGAAACGGATACTTGCCGGGCAGAAAGACGGTCGCGGCCTGCCCGTACGTCGGATGCTCCGTCGACATGGAGATATCGTTCGGAAGGAGCAAGTAGCGCCCGAACGCGCCTTCGGCGTACGGGTCGGAATCCGCCTCTTTGGCGTCGACGGGCCGCGCGCCAAATCCAATTTGGAGCCGGTTTTCCGAACTCCGGACGCCGCTCGGACGCGACGCGAACGTCGCATATCCGGACGCGCGCGAGCCGAGCTCGGCGTCGCTCTCGGAGACGGGCGGAATATAGAGCGTCGTCCCGCACGCGGACAGAATGGCGTCCGCCTCGCCCGGCGTGTAGAATTCATAAAGCTGTCCTCGGCTCTGCAGCGCGAGCGTGAACCGAACGTCCATTGAACGCAGGGTATTAATACGGCTCGCGCAGTCGGGGATCGTTCCGACGGCCGCCGCGAAATCGTCCAGGAAGAAGTAAAGGGGGCGCGGCAGTTTCGCGTTCGGGTCCCGGCTCGCGCGCCTCGGAACGGCGTCGAGGAGTTGGCCCAGAATCATATTAATGAACGGGCGCACCCGCCTTATACTGTCCTGCGTTACTTCCAGGACAAAAACGGTCGGCTCGTCGAAGAGCGAATCGAATTTGAAGTCGTCGCACGAAGTTACGGCCGCCAGATCGCCGTCGATCATATGCCGGACGTACCCCTGCGTTTCCGTGAGAACGGTCTGCATATTGTGGTTGTCGTCCTGAAACGCTCTCATGAAGTCGCTTAGAAAAGGCGTCGGGCCATTGGCGCCCTCGAGCAGATCGGAGAGCCGGGACGAGCAGGAGACGATTTCATACACGTCGACCGGCCGCGCTATTCTGCCCTTGCTCTCGATCCAGAGGACAATACCCGCTATTAACTGGGTCGCGGAATCGCGCCAAAACGGGGACTCTTCCTTGCTGCTGGGCGAGCCGACGTTGACCCACACGTTCGCGTTTTCATGAGCGGCCGATTTCCGGTCCTTTGCGTAAGACGCCGCAAACGGATTCCAGCCGACCGTAGAACGCGCCGCGTTGGCGAAGTTCACGCACGCGACCCTGCCGCCGGGCCGGTACTTTTCGCACATTGCGGATACGGCGTCGAACTCGTTCCCTTTGGTTCCCAAAATGACGAGAGACGCGCTTTTGCTCTGGAGAGTCGAGGCGATCAGCGGATACATAACGCGCTGCGTCTTGCCGCTCCCGATCCGGCCGAGCGTCAGAATATTGCGGCGGAGAACGTCGGGCGGGAAGTACAGACTGGCGTTCTCGCGAACGTCGTACCCCGTTCGCTCTTCATTTTCGAGAAGAAGCGAGACGCCTTCTAAGGCGGCGCCCTTGTCCTCCGCCGAGGGGGCGGGCGGCGTTAAGTACGGCGCGGTCAGTTCCTCCGCGGCCGGAAAGCGGGCCCCGCCGTAATACGGGGTCATGGCCCGGGGAATAAAGGTCGGGACGGGACACTTAATTCCGTTCCGACGCTCGGCGTTCTTTTTATCTTTCTTCACGGCAGCTCGTTTCATGATTGGTCTCCTGATTGCGTGACAGAACTCGGTAAAGAATTGCGCTCAGAAGCGCAAAAGCGTTCGACTGATTTACGGGCGGCGGAAGTTCGGTAAATACGGGATCCCGCTTCCAAAGAAGCCCGGAAAAAACGAAGATTATAGTAAAACGTTCGAATTTTAGCAGTCTAGAGCGAAACGGACGGCAGAACCCGTCGCGCGTGCGGCGGAGCCGTTCGATTTGCGGAATATCATACGCCTGTTAGATTGTTTGTAAACGCCGGGGTTTCAAAAAAAATCTTTTTGACGGAAAATCGGCCGCGGTCTTAAGCCGAGGAACGCGAAGAATCGGCAAACGCGGCGTTTTGACGAATCGCGCCCGCAGAATTAACGCGAACGCGCGCCGCGGCCCCTTTTCAGCGAGACCTCGCGCCGGTATAATAGACGCAGTTGCGACGCTGAGTGAATATTCTCTAAATTACGGCGTTTTAATTCCGACCGTCTTTCGGTCAGATCAGAAAGAAGGAGTTAGCCATGCTAGGCGCGATTATTGGCGATATTATTGGCTCGGTCGTCGAGTTCAATCCGATCCGAACGACAGAATTTGAGGCTCTCAATCCCAAGTGCGAGTTCACCGACGACTCCGTTCTCACGCTCGCGACCGCCGAAGTCTTACTGCTCGGCGGCGACTACGCCGAAGCGTACCGGCGCTGGGGCCGTGCCTATCCCGGACGCGGCTACGGCGGCAGATTCGCGCAATGGCTCCGCGACGACGCCATGGGGCCGTACAACAGCCTTGGGAACGGATCGGCCATGCGTGTCGCGCCGATCGGCTGGGCGTTTGATTCGCTCGAAGAAACGCTCGACGAAGCGCGCCGGAGCGCCGAATGCACGCACAATCATCCGGAGGGAATCAAAGGGGCTCAGGCGACCGCTGCGCTAATCTTTCTCGCGCGGCAGGGAAAAGAGAAGCCGGAAATGAAAGAGTACGTCGAAAAGACGTTCGGCTACGATCTTTCGCGAACGCCGGACGAAGTACGCAAGACGAGCCGGTTCGACGAAACCTGCCCCGTCAGCGTGCCGGAAGCGTTTATCGCGTTCTTTGGCGCCGACAGCTACGAGGAAACGGTTCGGCTCACAATCTCGTTCGGAGCCGACGCGGACACGCAGGCGTGCATTGCCGGAGGAATCGCCGAAGCATACTGGCGCGCCGATCCGGAACGCGCCATTCCGAAAGCGTGGGAAGAATTCGCGCGCAAAACGCTCGACGCGCCCTGCCTCCGGCTGCTCGACGACTTTTACAAGCAGCGCGTTCGCTGATTCACGCGGGTAGAAGCCCGATCAGGCGCGGCGCGGAAAGACTTCGCGCCGCGCCGTTTGGCTCAAACGGAGCGCGTTACCGCCGCGCCCGTTTCCTCATCTCCTCAAATTCTTTTTCGAATTCTTCCTGACGCTTTTTGTCTTCTTCTTCCCTCTGTTTGACGCGCTCTTCTAACTTTCTGCGGTTCTCCGCGGCCCTTTCCTCGAACTTCTTGCGGCTCTCTTCAACCCGCTTTTCAAATTCCGTGTTCTGCGGCAGTCCGGCCTTCTCCCTCATCTCCTTGCGGCGCTTTTCCATTTCTTCGCGGTTCTTTTCGAACTCTTCGCGCTGAATTTCCGCGCGGCGGCGACTGCGTTCGAAATTGTCCTCGATCTTATCGAGCCCGTGCGCCTTATCGAATTCCTCCTGCTTCTTGAGCGCGTCGGCTCTCTGTTTCGCAAGGAACTCTTTCGCCTGCGCTTCCGTCATTCCCGGATTATCGCGCATGACGTTCTCGATTTCGCGGCGCTCCATTGCGGCCTGTTCTTCCTCGGCCTTGCGCCGCGCCTCGTCCATCTGCTCCTGCATTCGCTGCGCGGGCGTTTTGAACGCGTCCGGATTCGCTTCCATCTCCTTCTTCATTTCCTCCTGCTCGCGCTGTCTCCGCTCGATAACTCTCTGGCGCATCTCTTCAAGCCGTTGGTTCGACTCTTCGTTCCGCAGGCGCCGCCAGCGGCTGAATCCGGTCTCCCGGACGATCTGCTTGCGGTTCGGCTTGAGAATCGATTCTTCCTCGACAAGAGCGAGACGGCCCCCGACGTCCCCTTGGAACGAAAGCGGAGACCAGCGCCCTTCGAAATAAGACCACGTGTCCGACTTACAGTCTTTCGCCGCCATCGCGATACCGCCGCCGCGGACGATTTCAAACCGCCCGTGAAGATTGTCGGGATCGTGCAGAGCGCCGTCGTCTTCGAAAATCTGCTGATCGGGCATGTCCCCCCGCATATTGTCGTACGGTATGCGGACGCGCTCCCACATATTGCCGCGCATATCGTAAAGGCCCCACTTATTCGCTTTTTTCGAAGCGACTTTATGCGCGGTTTCATTGGAGTTCTCCTTCGACCACGCGTACATATCGCATTCCCCGTCCGGCTCGGGATCGTTCGAGCCCGCGCGGCTCGCGTATTCCCATTCGGCTTCCGTCGGCAGCTCGAACTTCCAGCCGTCGGGCCGAATCTTTTCGTGCGGCGTCATATTCTCGGAGACGATTGAACCGTCCGAATTGAGCTCCTTGAGCAGCCCTTCGAAATCGCTGCGAGAGCCCCAAAACGGGTAGTCCCCGTTATTTGCGGGAACGCCGTCGTCGTACTTCGAACGGGAATAGTCTTTTTTACCGCTGATCGCGACCGCCTGCTTGCGCGTAAGTTCCGTTTCCTGAATCCAGAATCCGCGCGTAATCTTAACGGTAACCGGCGTCTCCGGCACGGTTTCGTTGCCGTCTTCGTCCTTCTCTTCTTCAATATCGGGCAGATATTTATCGCTGAAGTCGACGACGTTCATCGTAAATTCGCCCGGCGGACAGTAGCGAAACGTCAGCTTCGCGCCGCGAATATTAACGGTCAGCTTATCGCCCGCTTTCGGATTCGTGGGCAATTTGACCTGCCCTGTCCCGCCGCTGCAGCCGAGAAACGTTAAAGAGAGAATAAAGAACGCGCACAAAGCCGCGCTGGCAGTACGAACGGATCGCATGTCAAAATCCACACTATCTGTATCTAAAGGCTCGGGAATTACGGTTCAAATAAAAGACGCAAAGGAGGGCGCGCCTAGCTTTCATTATACACTCCCCAACGCTAAGAATTCAAGGGTACGTGTGATATTAGTTTAAACAGATAAAAAGACTCGGCAGTTTTTTACTATCTACGGTTGAGAATGGAGTCGGGCTTTTTTCAGTTAAAAGCTTTTCAATGTAAAAAACGTCCCCTTATTTATCTTGATAGTACTCTTCAAGATAAAAAGACTTTCTTCTTACTATAAGCAACAATTATTTTGGTAGGTTTTAATTAGCTTGTCTAATTATAAATTCACAATATTCATCTATTTTTAAAACTGTGGGACGATTCAGAAAAAATTGTGGTTTTTTTGTTTCGTTTGATTGATTTTGTTTTACAGATATTCTATCATAAAGGTAGAGCGTGAGCAAGACAAAACCTTGGACACGCTTGAAGGAATTGTTCATTCGTTATATCTTTTTATTTAAAGGATACTTAAATGATCGAACGCTCAGATTTTCCTGATGAAAGCGGAATGAATCGCTCCGGCGATTATCCCCCTCGTCGTATTGGCAACGACTATCTCCGCGCCGACCGTTACAGCAATGACATTGACAGGCATGAACGTCGCTATGGGGAAAACAACGATAACGAGTATCGTTATAAATCGCAACTGAAACCGAACGGTTCATCTAATTCTTCCCACTTCAATTCTGATGAAAAAAACGCAAAGAGCTTATTTTCTGGTTCTGAACGCGCCTCGCTTGACAACCGCAACCCTTTGGTTCCTGAGAACACGTTTGACCCCGACGGGTCTAAATTGAGGGAATTCGTGCTTCGAGCGAACTTCGAAAAGCGCTCCTGTCAGGATACGCCGGACGCCTTGAAACAATCGGAAGATTTGCCCGTCGCAGACGAATACCGAAGACTTCGGAGCGCCGTCGAATACGACAAGGCTGCGCTAGACGCGTGGAACTGGTTTGAAAGAGCTCAATTTCAGGATTGCGAAGCGTTTGCATTATTCAAAACGCTCGCAGACATTAACGAGACGCTCGAGGGACTCTACGAGTTTGCGTTCGAGTGCGATTTGGCATTTGGGACAGGACCTGAAGAGATCCTAATCGCGCTGGCTATGCGGGTAAGGTATGCCAACGTCATAAGACAACACGGTAAAAAGCCCGACCGATTCCAGTGGGTCCAGTCAACTATGAATCGTTTTGATTTTTGGGCTATTACCATTCTCCTTAAGACGCCGAACGAGATTGCGCCAAACTTCGTCGACACGTATGACGCATCCGGTAAACTGGCACGATTCACACTCGCAACTCAAGCCATGTCTTCGTTTGCCATTGATCTCTAGCCAATTATTGACGGCTTTCACGCCGAGCTAATTCGTGGAATACAAGGAGGGCTCCAAACAGTATTTGGAGTCCTCCTTTTTATTGGCAACTCCTTCTCAATGGCAGCATGGCGGCGGGAATTCACAAGCTTGCTCGCCGCAGACGTAAGCAAACTGAGTTTACCGTCTACCGTTCGCGAAGTCTTCCACTTTACCTATCGAAGCGCTGAAGGGTTTGAGCAAATATGCTTTTCATCCCCAACGTTCAGGAAGCGCGAGTTCCCGATTATAGTCCCTTTGCAAACGTTCTAAAACGTTAAACGTTTCTCTCAAAGCATACGGTAAGAGCGGTTCTCTTGATGTTGTAGTCGACAGTTCCGTGCTAAAGGTTTACATCGAGGGCGAATGGAAGGTTTACAAACACGAAAGAGTCAAAAAACGAACTTGGCGTAAACTCCGCTTTGCAACAGACGTTAAAAACCGGCAGACCGGCGCGTCAGAAATGACTTCCAACAGCCGCGGCGACACGTGTGTTGTTCCGAAACTCTTGACTCATATTGGCGGCAAAGCCGTTTCTTTGTCGGCGACGGCGCTTGCGATGAACGCAATTTTTACTGTATGATCTCGCGTCTCGTAATCCATCCTGCGACGCCGACGCGAAAAAACGCCCGATATGCTCAGAAGGGAGATTGGGGGGTAAACGGAAAGTACCGTGACAGAGCCATCTTTACATCGAGAGGGTATTCCGCTCGGACTCGTGGAAAGAGCAAGTTAATTACCGCCGACGTTCTCTCGTTAAAACGACCACGGTCCGAATTAAAAGCCTATTCGGGGAGCGCTTAAAAATCGAACCGTGAAATATCAACGGGGTGAAACAACGGTAAAAATCAACGCTCTTAACATATATTGACGGTATTTGCCTCTGTTTATTTTTCATAAAATCTTTATTCAAAATAACGGCCTTTCTAGAAAGGAAACGGCTTCGCTCCTAACTCGCGAAGCGTATTCCGCGCGAATCAATATTATGAATTGCGGCGCGCTTCTTTACAAAAAGCGGCGCGCCATGATAAATAAACGTTGCGATTGTCAAAAAGTCCGCGTTTTTCTGCGCGCAAAACGTTCTCTTCTATTCGGCGGCTTCAAATTTGATTTTTTTTTCTTTCGCGTATTCTTCCGCAAAGGAACCTTTGGGCGCGCGTATTGTCAACGACGGACAGCCATCAAAAGCCTCGTTGCCAATCGTCGTCACGCTGTCGGGAATAACAATCGATTCCAACGAAGAACAGCCCCTAAAAGCGGCTATGCCAATCGTCGTCACGCTGTCGGGAAGATC
>CADACS010000013.1 GCA_902786505.1 uncultured Planctomycetota bacterium
TATGCAAGGACTGCATATTGGAGACGGCCCCTGCCTTAAACGGTTAAGAAAAGAGACGCTTCTCCACCCCTACTAACTGAGAGTATATCTGCGGATTTTTGCGGCGTCAAGATTTTTCAAATTTTTTTTGAAAATTATTTTGAAGAATCTGTTTTTACGCCGCGAACGGAGCCTATCGCCGCTAAAAGTGATAGACGCGCGCTTTAAATGACTTCGGCTGCGGCGCTTTGCGAGCTCCCGAGCGGGCGTTCCGCAAAGGAAAATCGGCGTGCGTATACGCGCGCTATTCTGCGGGCACGTCGATTGGGAAATTCGTACTCTGCTCCATCTTCTGATAGAGCGGCATGTGCCGGTAGTACACTTCCAACACCATGCAGTTTAAAGACGTGGCGTAGAGCCGGCCTCCGGTTATGCAATGACCGTCGGCGTTCTGTGGGAACCAGCTTCCGCGCTCGTGTCCTTCCATCTCCTGCGTCCGAATGAGCTCGTCGCGCACGCGGCCGTTCCAGCGGTTCCACGTCGAGCCGCCCACGTTGTACATGAGCTGCGTCGCGTAGTAGGTATAGTACGGCACGTTGAGTTTCGGGCCGATATCGTTCGACAGGCGGTTGACGCCTCGAATGAGATCCGGATTCTCAATTCCCCAATCGAGATAGAGGCGGCACAGGAGCCCGATACTGTCGGTGGCGTCCGACTCGGAGGCGCCAGCCATGTAGGCGTAGCGGCTTTCGTAATCGAGCGCAACGACGTCGCGCAGGAAATCGCGGGCGCCGCGCACGGTATCCGCGTTCACGTCGAGTCCGGCAAGCTGCGCCGATTTGAGCGCCATGAGCTGCCAGCCGGCGACCGAAGTGTCTCCGGGTTGTTTCGGCACGTAACGCCATCCTCCGTCGTCCGCCTGCGCGTATTCAATGAAACGAATCGCGTCTTGAGCAAGGTAGCCTAACTGCCGGAACCGCTTCTTATCGCGCGGAGAGAGCATCGCGTACGTCTCGCAGAGCGTAATCGCCGCCAAGCCGTGCGAATACATATTCCCGTCCCCTTCGCGGAACGAAACGCCGTCCTCCGTCGAAACGCCGTGCGAAGTGAGATAATTCATTCCCTTAGCGACGACCTTCTTATATTTGCCCGTCGTCGGCGTATTCCCCGCCGCCAGGAAAGGAAGGAGCGCCATCGACGTCGCCGCGATCGGCGCGTCTTTCGAGCCCGGATTACGGCAGCGGCCCCCGCACGTCGGGCACATGCCCATATGGAACGACCAAGATCCGTCGGGCATCTGATGCTCCGCGATCCACGCGAGCGCGAGCGCGACCGATTTCTCGCTCCCTTCGCTGCCCCCTCCGGACGCAATGAGCGCCGCCTTCATTTCGCCGCGGCCCGCCAAATCGTCCCCGTTGAGCGTCCCGAGTAAATTCTCGACGTCGCCGAGCGACGCTTCCAGTCCGGCGTCTTCTTCCGTTACGGTCAGCGCTTCGGCCGTATCCTCGTTGAACGCGGAAACGTCGGGCACGTCCTCGGCGACCTCCGCCTCCACTTCGAGCGATTCCGCGTCGACTTCGACCGTCTCGGCGTCGACGACCGCGGCGTCGGGATCAAAGACTTCGTCGATTACCACTTCGTCGCTAAATCCCGGTTCCGATACGACTTCGAGCGATTTATGAAGATCCGTCTTAATAAAGAGGAACGCCAAAAAGAGCAGGATAATCAGGTGGATAATGAGGCTCGTGAGCCAACTGGGCGCGTCGTCCGCCGCCTTTTTGAGCGTCGACTGCTCGCCGAGCAGCTCGCGCGTATCGGCGGCGTTCTCGTCGGATACGTTCGTCTGACTGAGCTCCTGCAAAAAGACGTCGGGCGAGCCGGCGGCGCCGGCTAACGCGAGCGAACCCAAATTGGCCTCCGGCGCGGCCGGCGCGAGCGTAATTGAAGCCAGAAATTCGTCGGGAACCGCGGCGACGGCGGTCGGAGCGACCGTTCCGGCAAGCGCGCCGAGCGCAAAGGACGCCGCGCGCGCGTCGAGCGCCTCTTTCTCTCTTTTCTCCTTATCTTTCGCGCGGCGTTCCGCGCGGCTCTCGGAGCGGCGCTTGCGCTTTTTGAAAGCGCCGCGCTCGGCGGCCGGCGGGGGCGGAAGGAGCGCCGCGTCGTCCGCAAGGGGCGTGGGCGCGGCGCCTCGGCTCGACGGCATGAGATTGGTAAGCGAATCTTCGGCAAGGGGCGGAGGCAGAGGGGGCGCGCCGGCCATAACGGGCGGAGCCGCCGGGGACGGAAGAGACGGAGAAGAAGCGGAGGGCAAAGGCGGAGCGGGGGGCGCGGGCGGAACTGCGCCGCCGCCTCTCATCTGCGCCAGTACGCGCGCGACCGCGTCGGAAACGACGGCGTCGCCCTGCGGAACCGGCGCGTCTTCAGGCGGAAACGCGGCGTTCGGACTTGCGAACCCGCGTGCCTTCTCCTCGCGATTGCGCCTCAGAATTTCGCGAACGAGCTCGGCAGTACGGTCGGCGCGGGAAGAATCGGCGTTCATGCCGGAAGGATCGCCCTGACCGCGGTTACGTTTATCGTCGCTCGAACTCATATGTTCCCCGTCATACCGACAGAAGCGGCGCAAAGACGCGCCCTTCTAAAAATTTGCCCAAAACTATTGTAGCGTCTCGCGCGCAAAAGAGCCAGAAACAGTCGGAAAAAACCGATCTTTTTCTGATTTTTTTCAAAGTCGGCGTTAAAATGGAGAAAATAGAGCAATTAACGATTAACAGAGTCTCTAAAAACGCCCGCGACGCTAATACCGCGTCGAATACGGCAAATGAAAAGGCATATATAAAACTGCGAGACAGAACGCCAGTATCTCGGCGAGGAACGTTGTCCAAAAGAGAATCTTTGTCCGCCTTTTGGCTTCGGCCCATCTGCCGATCAAGATCCCCGCTTGTGGCGCAAAATACCACAGATACGCTCGGGCCGCAATAATTTCCGCCATGAGAACGTACCGCGTCCAGCGCAGAAAAACGCGCGTGCGGCAGACATGTTCAAAGACCCAGTCGGAAAACTCATAGCCGACGGCGGCAAACAGCCCGTCGGCAAGACAGGCCGCCGCGACCGTCAGAAAGACGGCGTTAACGCAGTCGATAATCTTGAGAATCATGGCGGCTCTTGAAACGCGTTGCAAAAGGAACCGCGGATTTACGCGGGAAACGGCGGCCGGACGTCTTAACGCTCCGCGCCGCTTGACGCTCATTATAACGCCAAATAAACGCGCGGTGGGCCGGCGCGAACGTTATTTTTACAGAAAAAAGCGAAAAACAGGCAAAAAATTCCGCCGGGGGGCGTTGAGCAATCTGAAAAGCCGGATATAATACCCGGTCTAAGCGCGTTGACGAAATCGCGAAACCATTTCGGCAGACAACCGGCGCCGCGAACGCGGCGTTTGTAAACAGATAGTATTTAAGGATAAAACCATGGCAGGGAAAAATAAGAAAAAGGCGGAAACCGTCTACCTCGTTTGCGAAGAAACCGGCGACTACAACTACATCGTCCGCCGCAAGCCTGGCGGGGAAAAGCTTAAGCTCAAGAAGTATTGCCCGCGTCTCCGTAAGCACACGGTGCACGTCGAAAAGAAAAAGTAGTCTTTTTCTTCGCGCAATTTCGCAATGCAAAGCGTTTGGCCGAACTTTCGGCCGAACGCTTTTTTTCTTGCCCCGTCCCCGTATTCAAACGCAAAGGCCGCCGACTCCGTAAAGAGCCGACGGCCTTCGTGCAAACCAGCCCGTTGTCAGGTTCGTGTTTTTATCATAAGGTTACGGGGACCAAATTCCCGTTCTCGTCCACCGTATAGGCGACGTTCGGATCAATATTGGTCGACGCGCCCGAAGCGCCCGATTCGGTCGACGTACCGCTGTTCGCCGTCGAGCCGGAATTCGTCGAGGAACCGGAATCCGACGCGGGCGCGTTCGCGTTTTCGTCGGCCAGCGCGTCGACAAAGAGCTTGTCGGAATAGGCGTCGTCGTAGGCCGTGTTATACGCGTATCCCTCGCGCCAGAGCTTCAGCGCGGTCGTGAGATTCGTCGCGACGCGCGCGCCCGTCGATTTCTTCGCGAGCCGGAAATTCGCGTTTCCGGTCGAGCGGTCGATCGCGGTCTCAATCGCTTTATTGGCGGCTTTTCTCACGTCTTTATCGATATTCTTCGGCTTGGTAAGCTCGGCGTTCTCCGAAAGCGTCTTATAGGCTTGGTTAAGAACTTCGACCTGTTTGTCGTACGCTTCGTCAAACTTCGCGTCGTCCTCTTCAAGTTTCGTGCGCGCTTCGGCAACCGCCTTATTGAAGTCGGAGACAATCACGTCGCGCGCGGCGATGAAATCGGTAACCGTCGACTTTCCGGACGCGTAGTCCGCCTTGGCGGCCTTCAGCTTGGCCGTGCGGTCGTCGATCGCGTCAAGATAGGATTTCAAATAGACCTTAAGGTTCGCGGCCTGCCCGTTGTAACGCGTCTGCGCGTTCGCGACCCATCCGTCGAACCATTCGCGCCAGTCGGCGAAGTCGGACGACTTATAGTTCGAATTCTTAACGGTCAGATTGAACGTCGACGTCGCCTTGCCGCTGTAGTCGACGAAATCGGACGTCTCGTTGAAGACGGTCGTCGCCGTAACGGAGACCGCGAGTTCTTTCGATTCAATCGCGTCGGAACTGAAATAATCTTCCGGAACGTCCCATGTAATCGCGCCGGTCTCCGAGTCGATAATCATGCCTTCGGGATATTCGCCCGAAAGCGAGTATTCGACGGGGTACGTTACCGTCGCGGGCGACGCTTCCGATCCGGACGCCGGGACAGTTTCGGTCGCCTTAGCGACGACCGTCAGGGTAAACGTCTTGCCGGATTCGGCCGTCTGCGCCGCGATCGGATCAAAGACCGGAACGATCGCCTTGGCGGCGTCGTAACCGGCGTTGGCGACCATAATTTCAAACGTCTTTTCATCGGCGAGGCCGTCGGTATACGTTCCGTCTTCTTCGCGGAACTGTTCCGTCGCTTTCACGGTGAACTTAAAGATTTGCGCGGAAACTTCGTCGTCGAGATAATGCTCCGAAATCTGCCAGGAAATCTCGCCCGTCTCGCCGTTAAAGACAAATTCGGCCGGATAGTTCGAACCGACGAGCTCGTACGCGATTCTGTCGGCGCGGCCGTCCGGATCGGTCGCGACGACCTTGCCCTGATAGAGGGAATTCGTCGCCGCCGTTACGTTCGTAAGATCGGTGAAGACCGGCTTGGAATCGGTATAATTCGGATTCGTAACCGTAAGCGGGAACGACGTCTCGGCCGACCCGCCGTATTCGACGGAAGAGCCGACTTCCGAGAGAATCGCCGTCGCTTTGAGCGCGACCGTAATCGTCTTCGATTTAATTGAGTTGTCGGAGAAGTAATCGGCCGGAACAGCCCACGTAATCGCGCCGGTACTCGCGCCGATCGTCATGCCGCTCGGAACGGTTCCGGTAAGCTCGTAAAGAACGCCGACTTCGAGATCTTCCTGCTCCGTGTCGGAGCCGGGCGAAATCTCGCCGTCGTTCTCGGTAACGGCGGCGCTGGCGGCCGGGCTCGCTTCGGCTTTCGCGTGAACGGTCAGACGGAAGGTATCGCCGGCCGTAACGGTCTGGGGAGCGATCGCGTCCCAAACGGGCGTGACGGTAGATTCCGGCTGATATTTCGAGTTGTTGACCGTAACGGAGAACGTCTTGGTCGTCGATTCGAGATCGGTCGCCGTTCCGTCTTCCGCGACTTCATACGCCGTCGCCGTCACGGCAAAATCGCGCTTCTGCGACTTCACGCGGACGTCGGTTATGTAATCGCCGTCGACCGCCCAAACGATCGCGCCGGTCGACGGACTGATCGTCATGCCCTCGGGCCCGGCGACGGAGTAGCGAACGAGCGCGGTCGAATCGGTCGGGACTCTCGCGGTAACCGTCGCCAAGAGAATCTCGCCGGTAACGACGGTCAGCTCTTCCGTCAGGTCGTCGAAGACGGGCTTGGAGCCGACGTTGATCGTAAACGACTTCTTCGCGGTATTTTTGAGGCCGTCTTCCGCCTGAATTTCAAATTGGAACGTCCCGTAATCTTCCGACGTAATCGCGCCCCACGACAGCGCGCCGTCGGCCGAAATCGAAACGAAGCGCGGCACGGCGTTGGGATTTACGGGCGCAAACGTAATATCTTCGCGGTTGACGCCGGATTCGTCCGCCTTGTTGGTGAGGATCTGAAGAACGCCGGCGTCCCCGACGTTCACATTGATCGGATCCGCGGAATTGGTAATCGTTAAGTCTTTCGTATCGACCACGAAATTCAAAAGGACGTCTTCGCTGTAGAGCCGTTCGTGATCCGTAACCTGTTCGACCGCGAGGTAATTGCGAACTTTAACCGTGTGCGGGCCGTCGTCGAGCTTGTCGGCCTCGGAAAGGGAGAGCGAGAGCGCGTAGACCGCCGTCTGCGTCTCCTCGTCGTAGGCGTGTTCCTCGACCGTGTACGCGTACTGCGTTCCGTCGACGTAAACTTCGATCGGCGCCTGCGTAAGAGGATCTTTTTCGAGCGTCTTGAACGAAACGTTTATTTGGACCGGGGAGTCGAAGAAATTGCTCGAAATGAGCGAAAAGCCTTCCGCAAGCGTCCCGACGGTCGTCTCGTCGGTACTGACAAACACGGCCTCCGGCTTCGACGGGGAAATAAAGACCTGTTTGGCCGCCGTCGCGGTCAGGCCGCCGTCCGTTTTCGCGGTAATCGAAATCGTTGTGAACTGCGCGCCGGCCTCGGTCGAAACGATATCGAACTCGGAGTTATTGCCGTTTTTCGAAACGATCGAATACCCTTGGGCTCCGGACGCCTTCGTTACGGTATACTGGATATCTTCGCCGCCAAATTCGGACGGAAGCGTAACCGTCTTCGTTTCGCCAGCGACGAGCTCGAGCGTCAGCGCGTCGATCTTTTCCTGAACGTAAGCGGAAAAACCGTCGGCGCCGACGTAGACTTTCGTCTCCTGATACTGCAGCGCGTCTTCCGCGGTGTTCGACGAGAAGGAAACCGTCGTTACGCCGGAAGCGTTTTCGTCGGCGACGAGCCGCAGCGCGCCCTGCGTCGCGGCTTCCTGCGGTATGATATAGCAATTTGAAATCGAATACGTTTCGACCGGAAAGCTCTGTTCGCCCGACATTGGATTATTCGTAACCGCAACGTGCTCCATCTGATCGAGCACGTCGTAACCGTCGACGACGAAACCGAAAACGTTGTACCCGCCGTCGAGCCAGGGCGTCGGGCCAAACGTAATATAGAACTGCGCGTTGCTCGTATCGACCCGGCCGTGCTGCGGATCGTTGCTGTTGGCGTAGGCGACAATTCCGCGCGTACTGTGCGTGAGGACGTCGGAATACTCGTCGGGAACGTTGGCGAGCTCGGAGCCCTGGTATCCGTAACCGTCGCTCGAACCGCCTTGGAACATAAATCCGTCGATAACGCGGTGGAACGTTTTTCCTTCGTAGTAGTCGTCGAAAACGAGCGACATGAACTGAGAGGAGGAGTTCGGCGCTTCCCCTTCGGAATTGAAGAGCTGAATCACGACTTCGCCAAGGGACGAAACGGCGCCGTCCGTCGACGTCTTCAGAACGGTAAACGCGACCTGCTCGCCGTTAACAAAGGACGCGGTAAGACCCTCGACCGTACTGGAATCGATAAAGCCGTTCGGCTGGCCTTCGAACGCGTAATGATAAGAATTCGCGGCCGAAATGGTAATCTCGTCGGGAAGCGCGGAAAGAGACGCCGCGTCGAGCATCTGACGGGGTTCCAACGCTTCAAAGAGCCGGCGGCGGCGCCATTCCTTCTGCGTGGCGCGGCGGCGGTCCTCGCGTACTTTAGCGATAAGACGGCGACCGGATAATACGCGGGTAATTTTCGAAGACAAACTCATTTTATTCCTCACTGTACTGCAAATACGGCGCGGCCGTTACGTTACCCGAACGAGCTCTGGACGTTCGAAGGCCAAACAGACGTCGGAACGCGCTGCGCGGACGTTGGGATTCCAGATTCCCAAACTCCGCAGTTTTTCCTATTTTAATATTTTTTCCAATTATGCTCAACCCAAAAAACCGCTCATTTCCCCAAATCTAACACAAAGAGCGATTCTTCCCCTAGGATTAGACGCGGAAATGGCGTAACGGTTCCTTTGGCGCCGTTATGAGCGGCCCATTTTAACGTTTTAAAAATAGTTAAAATAGGTAGTATATTAAAAATTTAATCGTCCGTGCGGCTAAAAAACTTTTTTGAAAAGATTCCGCGGGCAAAAAATACTTGAAAAAAAGAACAAAAAGGAATACAATGTTCCGTTGCAGCGTCTAAACGCGGGGCGCGCGGTTACGGCGCGCATGCGTTTTCCGCGCTTTTCCATTTCGCAACCGTATTCAGGAAGAAACAATGCTTGAGCTGAAGAATTTGAAGAAATCGTATCAAGAGCCCGACGGCGGCGAGCTCCCCATTCTGGACGTCCCCAGCTGGAGCGTCGACGAAGGCGAACAGGTAGTCGTAGTCGGTCCGAGCGGTTGCGGTAAAACGACCCTTTTGCACATCATCGCGGGCATTCTCCGCCCGACGTCCGGTCAAGTCCTCATCGACGGCTGGAACACGGCGCTTCTCACGGAGTCGGAACGCGACCAGTTCCGCGCGCGGCGTATCGGCTACGTCTTCCAGACGTTTAATCTCCTGCCCGGTTTCTCCGCGCTTGAAAACGTGCAGCTTGGCATGGCGTTCTCGGGCCGCGGCTCCGATAAGAAACGCGCGATCGACCTTCTCGAACGCGTCGGTCTTGGCCACCGTCTCCATCACAAGCCGGGCCAGATGAGCGTCGGGGAACAGCAGCGCGTCTCCGTCGCGCGCGCGCTCGCCAATAAGCCGAAACTCGTACTCGCCGACGAGCCGACCGCAAACGTCGACGTTGGGAACCAGCAGCTCGTCGTCGACATGCTGCGCAATACCTGCCGCGACGAAAACGTCGCCCTCATTTTGGTTACGCACTCGCCCGCGGTCGCCGATCAGTTCGAGCGCGTCGACCTGCTCACCGACGTCAATCTTGTCGCGAAACGCAAGCTTGCCGAGCAGGATCGCAGCGTCCTCGAAGGCTGATTACGCGCAGATCGAAACGAACAGGGCCGCGTTCGCTCCGCAAAAAGAGGAACGCGGCCCTTTGATTTTCCGGCGGCAAAACGCGACTTTGCCGCGCGCAAAATATTTCGGTAATAAAAGGCAAACGGCGTTTAGACAAAAAAACCGCGACTGAGAATCGCGGCAAACGAAACGAACAGAAAAAGTGGGCCGTGTTGGATTCGAACCAGCGACCTTCTGGGTGTAAACCAGACGCTCTAACCAAACTGAGCTAACAGCCCGCGCAACCGCGCTTCACAGCGCGTTTTCTTTATTCTAGCAGAGACCCGGGTTCTGTCAAGCCGGAAAAAAGAGGGCGCCCAACGCTCGTTGCGCCGTGAAGTCAAAAGCGCTATAATAGCGCCAAGGGCGCGGAACGCCGCGCCGGGCAACCATACCCGCGGAATCGGCGCGACCGCGTCGGCAGATAAAAATGACCGAACTATCCTCCATGTTACCTTTATGCGCATACGCCGTTCTGGGGGCCGCGAAGTCGAACGCGCCCGGCTTCTGGACCGCGCTCGTGCCGGCAATCGCGCTCGCGTTCGGAATCTGGCAGTTTCGCGTCCAGCGCGATAAGTCGAAACGTCCGGACCTCTACTTTCGAAACGAGTCGGAACGCGAACGGAAATTCCTGCAGCGTCAGGCGACGCGGCGTATGCAGATCGGCGCGCTCATTGGGCTCTTTGGCGTCTTTGCGCTCGTCGGACTGTACCATCCGCTCGAATTCTATCCGCTCGTGTGGGGACTGGCGCTCTTCGCCGCTATTTTAGCGCTCGGCTGGGCGGGCGCGCTCGCGTTCGCCGACGTCGTCGCGATTAGAGCGCATTACGGCGCCGAACTCGATCTGCGGCGCGCCGAACGGCTCGCTCTGGAATACAAAATCAAGAAGTTTAAAGAGAACAGCTTAAAGGAACTCGACAAGGCGGTTCAGGAAGACGGAAACGCCGCGCCGGAAAACGAAACCTCAAAGGAAAATTCTCCGAACTAATCCGTAAGAACCGACTTATCGCAACGAAGTAAAATATGCCTGACGTCCCTCAAAATTATCTGTTTCGTCTACGTTTTCCGATAAGCAAAATCCCCGCAAGCGCGTATAAAAGCGCGATCAAGCCGGAACAGCTCGATCATCAGTTCCGCATTCCGTTCTGGTCGCAGTACGAGCAGCGGGACGGATTCGACAAACGCGACGAAGACGTCGACTCGCTCCGGCCGTGCGATCCGGAAATCGAGAACCGATTTGATTTCCGCTGCGCCTGGGCTCAGGAAGGGCTCCTCTTTACCGTCGTCGTCGCCGAGAAGCAGAAGCAGCCGACGTGGACTCATTCGACGCTCCGCGACGCCGACGCCGTGCGCCTATGTATCGACACGCGCGACTTAAAAGACGTGCATCGCGGCACCCGATTCTGCCATCGGCTCCTCTTCTATCCGCTCGTCGGAGAGTCGGAAGACGTCGCCAAGCCGCTCGCGCAGTGGGCGCCGATCAATCGCGCCAAAGCGCTCCCCAACGCGGTCGACGTCGCCGAATTCCGCATGGCGTCCGAACGGCGCAAAGACGGCTACGCGTTCTCCGCGTTCATTCCGAGCGGAACGCTCACCGGATTCGATCCGAGCGAGTTCAACCGCGTCGGATTCCATTACGTCGTGCGCGATTCCCAATTTGGCGCCTTCGTACTGCAGTACGCGTTCCCCGCGCCGTGCGAGGAGGATCCCAGTTTCTGGGCGACGCTCGTTTTGGAATAACGCGGCGTCAGACGGCGAAAAAGAAAAAGGGCGGCCCGATCTTTCGAGCCGCCCCGTTTTTTTATGGGCCGTATACCGCCGCGAGACTACCGTTTCGGAAAGAAATCGACAAGGTCGGTAACGTCGAGCATGCCGAGCGGCCGGCCCTCCGCGTCGAGGACGGGCAGTTCGCTGATCTTGCGCGCGGAAATGAGCGACAGCGCTTCGGACATATACGCGCCCGAACGGACGACGCGCGGATTGCGCGTCATGGCGTCGCTAATCGGACGGTCGAAGAGGTCGTCCCCGCGGCGCTCGAAAAGTTTGGCAAGATCGCTGTCGGTAAAGATTCCGGAAAGGCGGCCGTCCGCGTCGACGAGCAGAATCGCGCCCGAACGCCGGCCCGGCTTGCGGCATGAAACGTAGACGTCGCGAATCGTCGTGGAATCGCACGCGACCCGGCATTGGTCGATCGGGCGCATGCAGTCGTCGACCCGGCTGAGCTGACGGCCGAGCGACCCGCCCGGATGAAAGCGCGCGAAATCTTCGGACCGGAATCCGCGTTCCCGGCTCGCCGAGAGCGCGAGCGCGTCCCCGACGGCGAGCATCGCCGCGGCGCTGGAACTCGGCGCCAATTTGAGCGCGTCCGCCTCGTCGATCCGACCGATTTCAAGCGCGACGTTCGCGGCGCGGCCAAGCGCGCTTTCGGCGGTCGAAACGATCGCGATAATGGGCACGTTGCGCGCGGCGATCGGCGCGAGTATCCGCTTGACTTCTTCCGTCTCGCCGCTGTACGAAAGCGCTAAAAGAACGTCGTTCGGACAGACGGTTCCCAGATCGCCGTGATACGCTTCGCCCGGATGAAGAAAATGGCTCGGAATACCGACCGACGACGCCGTCGCGGAAATCTTGCGGCCGATGAGACCCGCCTTCCCCATGCCCGTTACGATAAGGGAGCCGCGAAGCTCGACGACGAGCGCGAGCGCGTCGAGAAAGCGCGCGTCAAGCCGCTCGACCTGCGCAAGAATCGCCGCGCTCTCCGATTTCAGAACGCTTTTGGCGAAATCTAACGAGTCGCGTTCGCACGCGTTCGGCTCGGACGGAGTCGGAGCGAGCGCGAGCGAGCCGTCGACGGGACCGCCGCGTAAAACGCGCGATTGCGCGGCTTCGCCCGGTATTTCCGCGATCCGTAAATGTGCCCGCGCGCCGTCTTCCATATCTCTTCCTCCGATTCTGCGTTCTTGCGCGCGGCGCGGCGCCGCGCGTTCTTTGGCATACTAGTCTTTTTCCGAACTGCGCGCAAGGTCGATTCGTCGGCAAACGCCCCCGCGCGACTCGGCGAAACGCGACGGCAAACGCGCGTTTTATCTGTTGCCGCTATTGCCGATAATCGGTTTTCCATTAAAATTGAAAAGAATTAATCAATCGCAAAGCCGGCCGAGCGCGTTCGGTCGGCGACAAGTACGGATCGAGATATTTTATGGCTGTCATACTCAACGTCGAACATCTCCGCAAGCACTACGGACCGGACCCGGTTCTCGCGGACGTTACCTTTCAGGTTCGCGAAGGAGACAAAATCGGGCTCGTTGGACCGAACGGATGCGGGAAAACTACGCTCCTTAATATTCTTTCCGGAAAAGACGAATCGGAAAAAGGAACGATCGAGCGGTTCTCCGGCGCGACGATCGGGTACCTGGAACAGCGCCCTCAGACCGACGCGACGGAAACCGTGCTCGACGCGGGCCGCGCGGCGCTCGCGCACCTGACCGACGCGCAGCGGGAAGCGGAAGAGATCGCCGAAAAGATGGCGGATCCCGCGCTCGGGGCGGAAGAACACGAACGGCTCGCACGGCGCTACGACAAACTGCACGAATATCTCATGCGGCACGACGCGTACAATATCGAACACCGCGTGCAGCGCATTCTTCTGGGCGTCGGATTCCGCGAAGAGGACATGCCCAAATCGGTCTCCTCGCTCAGCGGCGGCGAACTCAACCGTCTCGGACTCGCGAAGCTGCTCCTCGAAGAGCCCGATATTATGCTCCTCGACGAACCGTCCAACCACTTGGACCTCGCCGCCACCGAATGGCTCGAAGATTTTCTCAAAGCGACGGCCGCCGCGGTCATACTCGTGAGCCACGACCGCTACTTTCTCGACCGCGTAACGAACCGCACGTTCGAGCTCTATGCGGGCACGGTCGACGACTATCCCGGCAATTTCTCGAAATACTCCGTTCTCAAAGAGGAACGGCTCGCCGTTCAGAAAAAGACCTACGAGAAGTGGGTCGAAGAAGTCGAGAAGACCAAAGACTTCATTCGCAAAAATCACTACGGAAAAGACACGGCCGCGCGCGCGGAAGACCGCCGCAAAAAGCTCGAGCGGCTCGAAGAGAATCCGCCGGAACTCCCGCGCGACGTCTCCTCCCCGCCCATGACCTTTCCGCCCGCGTCCCGAACCGGCGATATCGTTTTTCGTATCGACGGACTCTCCAAGGGCTACGGCGAACGCCAGCTCTTTAAGAACTACTCGTTCGACGTGCAGCGCGGCGAACGCTGGGCTATTCTCGGCCCGAACGGCTGCGGCAAGACGACGTTCCTCAAGTGCCTGCTCGGACAGGAGACGCCCGACGAAGGAACCGTCCGGTTCGGACAGGGCGTCGCCGTCGGCTACTTTGACCAGCAGCTTAAAGTCGTCGACGATCAGATTCCCGTCGTCGACGCGATTCGGCCGGAAAAGAAAGTCTTTGAGGATCTGCAGCGCCGCAAACTTCTGGCCATGTTCGGGCTCACGGGCGACCAGCAGCTCCTGAAAGTCTGCAATTTAAGCGGCGGTCAGCGCTGCCGGGCCGCGCTCGCGAAACTCGCGGCCGACGATCCGAACGTGCTCATTCTCGACGAACCGACCAACCACCTCGATCTGTGGGCGCGCAAAGCGCTCGAAAAAGCGCTCAAAGATTTCTCCGGCAGCGTTATCTTTATCAGCCACGACCGATATTTCGTCGATCAGGTCGCCGACAAGATTCTCGTCGTTCAGCCGAACGCCTCTTATAAGATCGTCGAAGGAAACTACTCGACGTTCCGGCACATGGTCGCCAAAGGGCTCGTCGCCGATCCGTTCCTCCCGAACGCGCTCGACGAACCGTTCGTGCCCGAACAGACCGTGCGCGCGCCGGTTAAGGCAAGCTCCGATATGACGCATAAGTCGTCGCTGGAGCATAAGTCGGCCAAACAGCTGCAAAAGAGCAAGCAGAAACAACAGCGCCAGCAGCATAGCAAACCGCAGACGGCGCAGGGCCCCGTCAAAGGCAAGGGCGGCAATAAGGGCGCAATCCCCGCGCTCGACGGCGAGCAGCCGAACGCGAAGCGAACGAACGGGGTTCCGGGCTATAAGAAAGGCTCTAATCCCGAAAAGTACGCCGAGCAGAACTTTAAAGCGGAACAGGGAAGCGCCAAAGGAAAGCCAAAGCCGGAAAAGCGCAAGCGGAAGTTCCCCTTCAGAAAGGTCTCCGATATCGAAGACGAAATCTTTATTCGCGAAACGCACATGCAGTCGCTCAACGAGGATATGCTCAAGCCGGAAATCCTGCGCGACGGCGAAAAGATGAAAGAACTGCAGGCGGAGATAAAAGAGGAAGAAGAAGCGATCAAACGCCTCTACGAACATTGGGAAGAAGCTACCGAACTCAACTGGTGAGCATAGGTAAAGCGCGTCGGGACGACGCTAGAAAGAACGCGCCATGGCGCAGCAACGTAAGCCGAAAGAACATTGGAATTCCCGAATAGGCGTCGTCTTAGCGGTCGCGGGCGGCGCGGTTGGACTCGGTAATTTTCTTCGTTTTCCGGGCCAGGTTGTCAATTACGGCGGCGGGGCGTTCATGATCCCGTACCTGATCTCCTTTCTGCTTATCGCGATTCCCATCGCCAGTACCGAATGGGCGCTCGGGCGGTACGGAGGGCGAAAAGGATACCATTCGCCGCTGGGCGTCTACTACGCGGCGGGCAATAAGTCCGCGTTCTGGGGACTTTGCGGCGGACTGTCGGCGCTCACGCCGCTCGTCATCAGCATGTACTATATTTTCGTCGAGGCGTGGTGCCTGCTCTACGCGCTGCAGTATCTCGGCGGGCTTCTTCAGCCGCTCGGAATCGGATATTCTCTGCTCGACAACGTCAAGCCGGGTCTCGACTTAAAATCGGCGGACGCCTACGGCGCGCTCTTTTCGCAAACCACGGGCATGGAGGCGGACGGCTCGATCTTCCGGACGTTCGCGTCGCCTCTGCTCGTTGTTACCGCCGTGTGCGCCGCGGCTAATTTCTATCTGATCTACCGCGGCGTCTCGAAAGGTATCGAACGGTTCAGTAAGATCGTCGCGCCCCTCATTCTGCTGTGCGCCATTTTCGTTATTGTCCGCGTACTGACGCTCGGCAATCCGACGGGCGCGCCCGGCCAGAGCCTGCTCGACGGGCTTGGGTTCATGTGGAATCCGACGCGCGAAGTCGTCGACGCGGCGACCGGCGAGGTCGCGCGAACGAACCTGTTCGACTCGCTGCTCAACGCGGAAACGTGGCTCGCCGCGACGTCCCAAATCTTCTTCTCCGTCTCCATCTGCCTGGGCGCGACGTGCACGTACGCAAGTTACGTTCGCGAAAACGAAGATATCGCGCTTTCAAGCGTTACCGCGACGTCGGCGAACGAATTCTGCGAAGTCGTACTCGGCGGCCTCATGACGATTCCGCCCGCAATTATGTACTTGGGCGCGCAAGCGGCCGATAAGTTCGGGAGTTCTTTCTCGCTCGGATTCGTCGTACTGCCGAACGTCTTCGGCGAGATGCCCGCGGGCCAGTTTTTCGGCTTCTGCTTCTTTACGCTCCTCTTCTGCTCCGCGATTACCAGCTCCATGTCGATCGTTCAGCCGACCATGGCGCTCTTCCAGGACGCGTTCGGACTTACGCGCAAAAAGGGAATCGCGCTCGTGTGTCTGGTCGTACTGACGGGAACCGCGTTTGTCAGCTGGTTCAGTAAAAACCTCGCGGCGCTCGACGCGTTCGACTTCTGGCTCGCGAACTTCGCACCCTTCCTGGGCGGCGTCTTTCAGACGGTCCTCGTCGCGTACGTGTGGAAGCTCTCCAATCTGCGTCAGGAATGGGACCGCGGCGCTATCGTTAAGCTGCCAAGGATTTTAGGCCCGATTGTAAAGTACGTCTCCCTCCCCTATCTGATTCTCATCTTCCTGTTCTGGTGCTATAAGAATATGCACGGCCGGCTGCAGGAAGTCGCGGAGAACCCCGTTACTCAGTATTCGCTCGTCTTCATCGGCGTACTCGCGCTCGGGCTGCTCGCGACGTCCTATGCCGTCGTTCGGCGATGGAAGAAAGAAGACAAAGTATAAATTCGTTTTATGCCGGGAACTGACCGTTTCACAATAAGCGTTGGCAAACGCTGGAAAGGTTTGCGCGGAAATGACGCGTGACGAACATTTAAACGACCACTGGGGCTCGCGGCTCGGCGTCGTGCTGGCGGTGTCTGGAAGCGCCGTCGGACTCGGCAACTTCATTCGGTTTCCCGGCCAGGCGGCGATGAACGGGGGCGGCGCCTTTATGATCCCCTATCTCATTTCGCTGCTCGTCGTCGCGATTCCAATCTCGGCGTCCGAATGGGCGATGGGCCGTTACGGCGGCCGGCGCGGGTTCCATTCGCCCCTTGGAATCTACTACGCGGCGGGCCAGCGCCGCCCGATTTGCGGACTCTGCGGCGGAATGTTTACCTTCACGGCCTACGTCATCGACATGTACTACCTTTTCGTCGAGGCGTGGTGTCTGGTTTACGCGCTCCAGTATCTCGGCGGACTTCTCGCGCACGTCGGGCTGGGATTCTCGCTCTTTCCGGAAATAGAGTCGGGCTTAAACTTAGGGTCCTCGGAAGCGTACGGAAAAGCGTTTGAGTCGGTTTCCGGCGCCTCGGGCGACGGCGCGCTCTTCAGTAAGGCCGGCTGGCCCGTCCTGGCCACGCTCGCGCTGTGCACGTTCGCGAACTTCTTTTTGATCTATCACGGAATCTCGCGCGGAATCGAACGGTTCTGCAAAATGGTCGCGCCGCTCATTATGCTCTGCTCGTTAATCGTTCTCGTGCGCGTCTTTACGCTCGGGAATCCAACGGGCGAAGAGGGGCGGAGCCTGCTCGACGGACTTGGCTTTATGTGGAATCCGGGCTCGGTTCGGGAAACGCTCTCGCAGCCGGCCGTATGGCTCGCCGCCGCGTCGCAGATATTCTTCTCGACGTCGCTGTGCACGAGCGCCGTATGCACGTACACGAGCTACGTCCGGCCGAAGCAGGACGTAGCGCTTTCGAGCGTTACCGCGACGATGGCGAACGAATTTTGCGAAGTCTGCCTGGGCGGCATGATGATTCTGCCCCCCGCGATTATGTTCCTGGGCGCCGCGGCGGCCGATCAGATCGGATCCTCGTTCTCGCTCGGATTCATTGTTCTGCCGAACGTCTTCGGCAAGATGCCGGCGGGCGAATTTTTCGGATTCGTCTTCTTCTCGCTCCTCTTCTTCGCGGCGATTACCAGTTCGATTTCGCAGCTGCAGCCGGCGGTCGCGTTCCTCAAAGAGGCGTTGGGCTGGGGACATAAGCGGAGCGTGCTCGGATGCGTGGTCGCGGTCCTCGTCGGGTCGACGTGCGTCTGCTGGTTTACCGAGAATTTGACCGCGCTCGATTCCTTCGATTTCTGGTCCGCGAACTTTGCCCCGTTCCTGTGCGCGATCGTTCAGACGTCGATTGTCGCCTTTATATGGGGACTCAACGGACTGCAAAAAGAACTCGATCAGGGCGCGATTGTGAAGCTGCCGCGCTTTATCGGCCCGTTCATTAAATACGTAACGCTCCCCTACCTCGCGGCTATCTTTGCGTTCTGGCTCTGGAAGAATTCGGCGGACCGCGTCGAAAGCCTCTTGGCGAGCCGGTCGGCGCAGCTCTCGACGTTCTTCCTGCTCTTAGTGCTGATCGCAATGTTCCTGACGTCCCTTTACGCCGTCAGACGCTGGAAACGGGAAGAGCTGCTCGCGGCCGGTCAAGAAGGCAAATCGGAAAACAACGAATAACACGCGCGCAGGCGCTTTTATAAGGAGTTGCATATGACTATCGGCGGCTGGATCAGTATGACGGTAACGCTCGGTTTTGTGCTCGGCCTCTTCTCATGGTGCTGTTATCAGATGACGTCGGCGCCGGAAACGCCCGAAGAACTCGAAGAGGACGCAAAGAACAAGCCGAAGGAATAGCGGATTGGGATTTCGGCCTTGACTTGAATCTCTAAATTGGAGATACTGACAGAGACCGCGCCGACGCGCCTGTCGAACGCGCGGTCTTTTCTCAAATTAAGCAAACGCTCCCAATTCTTATGCGCAGGAGGCCGCGTTGAAATTCAATCTCAAACAGAAGCCGCAGCAGACCGTTCCCAGTTCGAGGAGGGAACGTCAGGTCGTCTTAAAAGCGGAAAATCTCGTTAAAGTCTACAAAATCAAAGGCGTCAAAACAAAGGTCGTTAAAGACGTCAGTTTTGAAGTGCGCGAAGGCGAAATTGTCGGGCTGCTCGGCTCTAACGGCGCCGGCAAAACGACGAGCTTTCGTATTTCGTGCGGGCTCATTCCCCCGGAAGAAGGGAAAGTTACGCTCAACGGAATCGACGTTACGACCTGGCCCATGTACCGCCGCATTCGCGAAGGGCGGCTCGGCTATCTCCCGCAGGACCGCAGCTCGTTCAGCTCCCTTACCGCGGAAGAGAACCTCTACGCCGCAATGGAATTCCTCGGCTATACGCGCTCGCAAATGCGCGCGAAGTGCGACGAGCTCATGAACCGGTTCAAACTTGAACGCGTGCGGCATTCGAAAGTCGGTTCCGGCGGCGACGGCGGCCTTTCCGGCGGCGAGCGGAGGCGGCTCGAAATCGCGCGCGCGCTCCTGACCAATCCGAAAATTCTGCTCCTCGACGAGCCGTTCGCCAACGTCGACCCGATTACCGTTCAGGAGCTGCAGGCGGTCGTTCATGAACTCGCCGCCGACGGGGTCGCCATTCTCATTACCGACCATCAAGTCGACGAAACGCTCGCGATTACCGATCGCAGCTATATTATCCACGAAGGCGTCGTACTGTGCTCCGGAACGCCGCTCGAAGTCCTTTCAAATCAGGCCGCGATCCGAACTTATTTCGGAAACAAGGCGGAGATCAGCCGCGAGCATTTCCTGAAGAAACAGCGGCTCGCCGGCGACGAACCGGCCTCCGACTATATTCAGCAGGAACCTGAGCCCGAACAAACCGCGAGCCACGAAGACCTTACGCCGCCCCCCGCGCCTCCCAAACGTCCGACCCTGTCCCTGACGCGGCGGCAGGACGAGCCCGTCCGGCAGGCGCACTCGCCAAGAGAGGAAGAACGGGAATCGAATCGGTTCGACGGAAAACTCGGCAAGCTCATGCGCCGGAAATAATACGCGGCCGGCGCTCGAACTCCGGCGGTTCGAGCCGAACGCGACGCGGCAGGAAGCAAACGAAAAAGGCGACCCGCAAGGATTTGCGGATCGCCTCTTTTATTGCGCCAACCTGACGCGCGCGCGCGCGTCAGGCGCTAAGCTTGAACGAAAGCTTGAGATCAGAGGGTCTCGTCGATGAAGGACCAGTCGATCTTTTCGTAGTCGTTCTTGTATTCCGGACGAACGAGTTCGGCGACGCCGGGGGTCTTGAGGTCGGCCAGGTTGGTGACTTCGAGTTTCTTGGCGTCCCACTTGATCGTTTCGCCGCGTTTGCCAGCTTCCGGCGCGGTCCAGACGGCCAGGTTGCCGAGGAGGATCGTTTCGGTGAGCGGGCCGGCGAAGTTCGGGAAGTTGGACCAGCAGAGTTCCGGTTTGTTCTCTTTGATCGCGGTAACCCATTCGAGCTTGTTGCGCGCGTCGAAGTTGCCGGAATGTTCGTCTTCCGGAGCCTTGCGCCATTCGACGCCGTCGATTTCCTTGAGGGCGTCGCCGCCAACAGCGCGGAGTTCATAGCGGTTGGCATAGTCGTCCGGGCTGTACGCGCAGCCCTTGGAGCCGATAATGATCGCGCCGGAGTCGGTCGGCTTTTCGATGCCGTACTTTTCGAAGAGGGCGGCGTCCGGTTTCGTCTTCGCGTCGAACCAGGTAACTTCGATCGCGCCGCGATTTTCCGTCGCCGGGAACTGGAACCAAATCTTGGAGGACGCCGGGAACGAATTGAAATCGTGGCCGGAGGATTCCGCGACGACTTCGGTCGGGAACTTCAGATCGCAAGCGCCGTAGGGCATATTCGCGGTATGGCACGCCATGTCGCCGAGCGAACCGGAACCGAAGTCCCACCAGCCGCGCCACTGGAAGTCGTGGTAGATGCCGGGCCAGAATTCGCGCTTGGGAGCGACGCCGAGCCAGCAGTCCCAATCGATCTTTTCCTTGGCCTTGGCGACTTGCTCTTTCATATCTTCGATGAGTTCTTCAGCGTCGTCCGGCTCTTCCTTTTTGACCTGTTCGGCATACTTGGCGAGCGTCTGATCGCGGTTCGGACCCTGAGCCCAAATCGGGCGGTTCGTCCAGATATGAACGGCCTGGATTTCGCCAATGACGCCGGCCTTGATCTGGGCGACGCAGCGACGCATCGCGTCAAGCGTGGAACCCTGGTTGCCCATCTGGGTGCAGACGCCGTACTTCTTGGCGAGATAGCCGAGGTAACGGGCTTCGCCGATCGTACGGGTCAGCGGCTTCTGCGTATAGGCGTGCTTGCCGGCCTTAATGGCGGTCGCGGTAATGATCGTGTGCATATGGTCGGGCGTACTGACCGTAACGGCGTCGATCTTATCCATCATTTCCGCGAAGAGTTCGCGATAGTCGGTATAGAGCTTGGGATTCGAATCTTTGAAGTTCTGAGCCTTGCCCTGAAGCGTGTTCTTGTCGGTGTCGCACAGCGCGACGACTTTGCCGTAAAGAGCGGCCTGATCGATATCGCTGGAGCCTTTGCCGCCAACGCCGATACCGGCGATCGCGAGTCCTTCCAGAGCGGAAGCGCGAGAGACTTTAGCGGTGGAACCGGCGGCGACGAGGAAGCCCGCGCCAGCGATGGTCGACGTCTTGAGGAAGTCACGACGTGAAGTTTGGAAACTCATTATACACTCCTGAATTGCAATTGAGGTGAAGCAATCGCGAGGCAAAGCCGCGCGACAATTAGACCGGGGATCAATCCGGATTCGTTTTTTGGCACGTTTTCCCGGGAAACATACGCGATAAGCAAAAGCGCTATTCCCGGTTGCTTCATTATAGCGAAATACAGTCTTGATTCCTAGACGCAACTGTGGAAAAATTTGATTTTTTCTTGAAATTATCCTTACCCAGAACAATATATTTTACGCAGATTAATAGATAAAGAAACTGACGTCTTTCTAGAAGCCGCAATACAAACAGGTTACGTTATAAAAGCTCCTCAACCTACGTCAATTCTTCAATTTGTCTGTCCAAAAGAAACGGCCGGAAGAGCGCCAAAAGCCGCCGGAATCGGACGCGGAACGCGCCGCGCATGGAAGCTCAATCAAGCGGCTCGAAACAGAGGCGCCTTTTGCGCGCGTATTCTTCCGCGCAGGTTCCTTCGTAACCGCGAAGCGTGAGCGCTCGGCAGCCCTCGAAGGCGTCTTTTGCGATTTTTCCGACGCTTTCGGGAATGAATATCTGCTTTAGAGAAACGCAGCGTCCGAACGCCTGCTCGCCGATTGTTCTGAGTCCGGATGGAAGCGCGGCCGATTCCAACGCGGCGCAGTTGTAGAACACGCCCCTCTCGATCTTTCGGACGCCGTTCGGAAGGAATACCGACTTCAGCGAAGGGCAGTCGCCAAACGCCCACTCGTCGATAGTATCGAGCTCGTTCGAAAGAACGACCGACTCCAGCGCGGAACATCCTCGAAACGCGTTGTACTCAATACGCGTTACGCCGCCAGGCAGAACGACCGACCTCAGCGAGGAACAGTCGCAGAACGCCGCCATGCCGATAGCTGTTACGCCCGAAGGAACGGCAAATTCCTTCGCGTCTTTGCCGCCCAGATATTTTACAAACGTCTTTCCGTCCAGACTGACGCCGTTGGAATCATATTCAATTTTGGAGGCGCCGTCTTCGGCGGTTTCGCTGCTGTCGCTCATTGATTGTTCCTCGTTTATCCAAATCAAAACGCCGTTTTCCAAAAACGCCCTGTAGAAATGTAATTACGCAAACTGGAACCCCTACGCGATCTTATTAGAGGAATCAGTCGAGCGGCTCAAATTTAATGCGGCGTTTGCGCGCGTATTTTTCTGCGGAAGAACCTTTGCGCGCACGGATCGTCAACGCTTTGCAACCTTTAAACGCCCCGTCGCCGATCTCAGTTGCGTCGTTCGTTATAACAATCGATTTCAGCGACGAACAGTCTAAAAAAGCTTCTTCCCGAATCTCCTTTACGCTCGAAGGAACGATTATCGAATCCAACGATGAACAGTCGGCAAATAACTGAAAAGCGATCTGCGTCACGCCATTTGGAATGACGAGCGACGTTAACGAGGAACAGTTTCGAAAAGCGCACTCCCCGATCTCCGTTACGTTATCGGGAATGACAATAGACTGTAAGGAAGAACACTCGTCAAATGTCGAAGATTCAATCTTCTCGACTCCCAAGGGAATGACAATTGATTTCAACGAAGAACACTCACAGAACGCGCCACGCCCTATTTCGACTATTCCGTTTGGAATGTCGACAGAGGTCAAATGAGAACAGCCATCGAAGGCGTGTTCTCCAATACTCGTCGCTCCGTCGGGAACGGCATATCTCCCAGACTTGCTTCCTTCCGGATATCTAACGAGGGTTTTGCCGTCCTTTGTGAAAAGAGCGCCGTCAATTGAACAAAAGTGAAGATTCTCCCCATCGACGTCAATCCGTTCAAGAGAAGAACAACCGTCAAAGACGAACCTCCCTAGATCTGTTACGTTTTTTGGAATAACAACGGATTCCAAAGACGAGAAGAGAAACGCTTGAAATCCAATATGTGTAACGCTGTCAGGAAGCGCTATCGACGTCAAAGACAAACAACGAAGGAAAGCCCTCTCTCCAATACTCGTCACTCCGTCCGGAAGAAGGACCGATTTCAAATCAGAACAGCACGCAAACGTTTCCTCTTCAATACTTGATACGCCGATAGGAATCGAAATAGCCTGAAGTGAAGAACAGCCAAAAAAGGCGCCCCGACCTATGCTATTTACGCTGGCGGGAAGCTCTATCGACTTCAGTAGTCGGCAGTCACGGAACGCTTTATCGCCCACCCTCGTCACACTGTCGGGAATAACTACCGAGTCCAACGATATACAGTCATAAAAAGTCCAATCGCCAATGTAAGCGACTCCATACGGAATAACGACAGACTTAAGGAATACGCATTCGAAAAAAACACCGTCTCCAATATCCACAACGCTTTCCGGGAGATTTAACGTCTCTAATCCGCTGTGACTGAACGCGTTCCCTTCTATTGTCGTCAAACCTTCGGGAAGCGCCAGCGTCGTCAACGCGCTGCAGTCGACGAACGCTCCGTTCGCTATTCTTTTCAGACCGTCGGGAAGAACGACCGTCTCTAAATCGCGGCAGCCGCTGAACGCGCCGGCGCCTATGTCCGTTACGCTGTCGGGAAGCGCCAGCGCCTTCAAAGAAGAGCAGCGGTAGAACGCTCTTGTTCCTATACTCGTAAGGGCGTCCGGAAGAGCTATTGACCTTAACGACGAACATTCAAAAAACGCCCTGTCGCCAATCGCTGTGACGCCGTCCGGAACGGTAAATTTTTGCTTTCGACGGCCGCCCAAATATTTTACAAACGTCTTTCCGTCTAGACTGACGCCGTTGGCGTCAATTCCGTCTTCGTTCATACAGGTATTCCTTCTTCGCTCGCCATGTCAAATCGCTTTTTCACAAGAAAAAAAGCCCGGCATGACGCTAATCATACCGGGCCGGCGTTCCCTTCGCAATATTGTCCGGAGGAATTCTGCGACAACCGGCTGCGCCGCGCGGCGACCGCTCGGTTGATTGGCAGTCTGTAAAACGTGCTTTTAGGTTGTTCACAAGCTACAGCGCCGACTTCTTCACAATATTTTGGGAAAAATACAATTATTTAATGTAGAAAAAACCGAGAAATATGCTCTATTATTCTCAGACGGCGTTTTGAATAAACGCCGCGTTCAAATAAACGGCGATACGACTTTTGAATATAACGGTGTTCGAGGAGATAAAGCGTGCGCGACAACGGCAAACCCGAGTATGACGCGAATGGCGTTAGCCCAGACGGGGAAACTTTTGTAAAATATATTGGAAGCGAAAACGCAGAAAGGTTTATTATCCCCGACGGCGTGACGTATATTGGAGAGCGGGCTTTCAAAGACTGCAGCTCTCTGACTTCCATCATTCTGCCCGACGGCGTGACGAGTATTGGAGACTTCGCTTTCGTAGACTGCGGCTCTCTGACTTCCATCGTTCTGCCTGACGGCGTGACGAGCATTGGAAAGTGCGCTTTCCACGGCTGCGACTCTCTGACTTCGATCGTTCTGCCCGACGGCGTTAAGAGTATTGGCGAGGAGGCTTTCAGAGGCTGCAGCTCTCTTACTTCCATCGTTCTGCCTAGCGGCGTTAAGAGTATTGGAGACTTCACTTTCTACGGCTGCAGATCCCTGGGTTCTATCGTTCTGCCCGACGGCGTTAAGAGTATTGGAGACTTCGCTTTCGACGACTGCCGCTCTCTGACTTCCATCGTTCTGCCCGACAGCGTGACGAGTATTGGAGATTACGCTTTCCAAGGCTGCAGCGCTCTAACTTCCATCGTTCTGCCCGACGGCGTTAAGAGTATTGGATGGGGCGCTTTCTACGACTGCAGCTCCCTGACGTCGATCGTCCTGCCCGACGGCGTTAAGAGTATTGAAGGGGAAGCTTTCATGGGCTGCAGCTCTCTTACTTCCATCGTTCTGCCCGATAGCGTAACGAGTATTGGAGAGCGCGTTTTCAACGGCTGCTGTTCTCTTACTTCCATCGTTCTGCCCAATGGCGTGACGAGTATCGGAAGGAGAGCTTTCAGGGGGTGGCGTTCCTTATTCCACTTCTTTAAGATAGTAAACGCTTCTTTGCGCATTGGAAAGCAAGCTTTCATGGGCTGCAGCTCTCTGACTTCCATCGTTCTGCCCGATAGCGTGAAGAGTATTGGACAGAATGCTTTCAGCCGCTGCGAGCGCTTGAAACAAATTGACGTTGACGAGAATAATTCACACTATGCTTCCATCAACGGCGTACTTTTCTCAAAAGACTACAAAACTCTTATTCGGTATCCCGCTGGAAAAAAAGAAAGTACGTATGCGGTCCCCGACGGCGTGACGCGTATTGGAAAGTACGCTTTCTCGGACTGCAGCTCTCTGACTTCCATCGTTTTGCCTAACGGCGTCACAAGCATTGAAGGGGGCGCTTTCGAAAACTGTCGCTCTCTGACTTCTATCGTTCTGTCCGACGGCGTAATAAGCATTGGAAGCAACGCTTTCAGAGACTGCAGTTCTCTGACGTCGATCGTTCTGCCCGACGGCGTTACGAGCATTGGAGACTGCGCTTTCTGCGGCTGCAGTTCTCTTACTTCCACCGTTCTGCCTGACAGCGTTACGAAAATTGGAGAACATGCTTTCGACGGCTGCAGCTCTCTGACTTCTATCGTCTTGCCTGACAGAGTTAAGAAAATTGGAGAACACGCTTTCAAGGACTGCAGCTCTCTGACTTCTATCGTTCTGCCCAACGGCGTTAAAAGCGTCGGAAAGTACGCTTTCGAAAATTGCGACTCCCTTGCTTCCATCGTTCTGCTCGACGGCGTGACAAGTATCGGAACGAACGCTTTCAGAGACTTCCGCACTCTTACTTCGATCGTCCTGCCCGACAGTGTAACGAGTATTGGAGACGACGCTTTCCACGGCTGCCGTTCTCTGACTTCCATCATTCTGCCCAACGGCGTTAAAAGTATCGGAAAGCACGCTTTCCACGACTGCAGCGCTCTGGCTTCGATCGTTCTTCCCGACGGCGTCAAAAGTATCGGAGAGTATGCTTTCTGCGGCTGTTGCTCCCTGACTTCCGTCGTTCTGCCCGACGGCGTGACGCGCATTGAGCGGCGCGCTTTCCAAGGCTGCCGCTCTCTGCCTTCCATCGCTCTACCCGACAGCGTGACGTACATTGGAGACCGCGCTTTCCAAGGCTGCCGCTCTCTGACTTCCATCGTTCTGCCCGACGGCGTGACGTACATTGGAGCGAGAACTTTCCAAGGCTGCAATCATTTGGAACAAATTGACGTTGACGAGAATAATTCACACTACGCTTCCATCGACGGAGCGCTTTTTACAAAAGACTGTAAAACTCTTATTCGGTATCCCGCCGGAAAAAAAGAAAGTATGCATAAGGTCCCTGACGGCGTGACGAGCATAGAATGGCGCGCTTTCTACGGCTGCAGCTCTCTGACTTCAATCGTTCTGCCCAACGGCGTGACGAGTATTGGAGGGGAAGCTTTCTACCGCAGCCGCTCTCTAACTTCAATCGTTCTGCCCGAGAGCGTGACGAGTATTGGACAGGACGCTTTCTGCGGCTGCAGCTCTCTGACGTCGATTGTTCTACCTGACGGCGTAACAAATATTGGAGAGGACGTTTTCCGCGGCTGTGATTCTTTGGAACA
This sequence comes from uncultured Planctomycetota bacterium, assembly GCA_902786505.1. GTDB lineage: Bacteria > Planctomycetota > Planctomycetia > Pirellulales > Thermoguttaceae > RUG369. The sequence goes on from CADACS010000013.1 coordinate 26,620, forward strand.
AATCGACGTTGACGATAATAATTCACATTACAGTTCCATCGACGGAGCGCTTTTTACAAAAGACCACAAAACGCTTATTAGGTATCCCGCCGGAAAAAAAGAAAGTACGTATAAGGTCCCTGACGGCGTGACGGGTATTGGAAAGAACGCTTTCAAAGGCTGCGACTCTCTGACGTCGATCGTTCTGCCTGACGGCGTCACGAGTATTGAAGAGGGCGCTTTCTACGGCCGCCGCTCTCTGACTTCCATCGTTCTGCCTGACAGCGTGACAAGCATTGGACGGGGCGCTTTCCGCGGCTGCAGCTCTCTGACCTTGAACGTTCTGCCTGACGGCGTGACAAATATTGGAGACCATGCCTTCCGCGGCTGCAGCTCTCTGACCTTGAACGTTCTGCCTGACGGCGTGACGAGTATCGGAGACTACGTTTTCCAAGGCTGCTACTCTCTTACTTCGATCGTTCTGCCTGACGGCGTGAGAAGTATTGGAAAGAACGCTTTCCAAGGCTGCTACTCTCTAACCTCGATCGTTCTGCCTGACGGCGTGACGAGTATTGGAGAGGACGCTTTCAAAGGCTGCAGCTCTCTGACGTCGATCCTTCTGTCTGACAGCGTAACGAATATCGGACGGAGGGCTTTCGAATACTGCAAAGCCCTGACTTCCATCGTTTTGCCTGACGGCGTAACGAGCATTGAAGACTGTGCTTTCTACGGCTGCAGTTCTTTGACTTCCATCGTTCTTCCAAACGGCGTCGAGAGCATTGGACAGAAGGCTTTCAACGATTGCAGTTCTTTGACTTCCCTCGTTCTTCCTGACGGCGTCGAGAGCATTGGACAGAAGGCTTTCAACGATTGCAGTTCTCTGACTTCCATCGTTCTTCCTGACAGCGTCGAGAGCATTGGACAGAAGGCCTTCAACGATTGCAGTTCTCTGACTTCCATCGTTTTGCCCGAAAGCGTGGAATACATCGGAAAGGACGCCTTCAAAGAGTGTGATTCGCTTACGGTTCTCGCGCCAAAAGGATCCTATGCGGAACGGTACGCTCGCAAAAACGGCGTCGATTTTAAACCTCTCGAATGAGCCGTTTCTATACGCGCTGAACCGTCCTCTTGGGCGGTTCAGTGCAGCATAACCTTTCCCCGTGCGCAACATTAAAAGATCCTATCTGCGCTAATCGTTCTGAAAACGCCTATTCTTGCCCAAGCTTCCGAATTCTTTCGCAGGCTCAAAGGGCGCGCTCAATCGAGCGGCTCAAATTTAACGCCGTTTTCTTTTGCGTACCGTTCCGTGTAGGAACCTCTCGGCGCGCGAACCGTCAGGGACTCGCAATTAGCAAAAGCATAATTAAAAATGCGCGTCACGCTCGCGGGAACGACGACCGATTTCAGCGCGGAAAGCTGAAACGCGCATTCGCCAATTGCCGTTACGCCCTCGGGAATAACGACCGATTCCAATAACGCCCAACCGAACGCGCATTCGCCAACAGACGTTACGCCCGACGGAACAGCGTACGTTTTCTCTTTTCTTCCTCTCGGGAACAGAACAAGCGTTTTGCCGTCTTTCGTAAAAAGAACTCCGTCGCGCGAACAAAACGCGGGGTTGTCTTCCGCGACGCCGATTCTCTCCAAGGAAGGACTTCCGCTAAAAACGCGCGGTTTAATCCCGGTCGTACGGACAGGAAGAATGAGCGATTTCAAAGATGAACAGCCGTAAAAAGCGTTCTCGCCAATAGACGTAAGCTCGTTGGAAAGAACGATTGAAGACAGCGAAGAACAGCCCCAGAACGCTTCGTCCCCGATCGTCGCGACTCCGTTCGGAATAACGAGCGACTCTAACGAAGAACAGTCTTCAAAAGCGTTCGCTTCAATAACGGTTAACTTTGCAGGGAGTACAAGCGATTTCAAAGAAGTACAATCCCCGACCGCCGAATAGCCGAGCGTCGTAACGGAGTCGGGCAGGACAAGCGATTCTATTGAACGGCAATATGAGAAAGCGGCGTATCCTACGCTCGTTACGCCCTTCGGCAGAACGAGCGACGTCAACGATTCGCAGCAATCGAACGCGCAGTCGCCAATCGACGTCAGACTGTCGGGAAGAGATATCTTTTCCAGAGAATCACAGTGATAGAACGCTTGATCGCCAATCGCTGTTACGCCGTCGGGAACGGCGTACTCTTTCTCGCGCTTCCCTTTCCCTTCCGGATACCTAACGAGCGTCTTGCCGTCCTTTGTAAAGAGAACGCCGTCAATAGAACGGTACGCGCCGCCGCCGTCCGCGACTTCAATCGAGGTCAACGACTCGCAGCAATCGAACGCGTTGGCGCCAATCGACGACACGTCCTTAGGCAGAACGACCGACGATAATGACGGACAGTTTTCGAAAGCGCGAGCGTCGACGGACTTAACGCCGGCGGGAAGCACAAGCTCTGTCAACGACTCGCAGCAGTTGAACGCCGCTTCGCCAATAGAGGTCAAGCCGTCCGGAAGAAGAATCGACGCCAACGAGGAACATTCGCTGAACGCCCAGTCGCCCACAGACGTTACGCCCGCGGGAAGACGCAGCGTCATTAAGGACGAACAACGGTTAAACGCGTGGGCGCCAATCGCCGTTACGCCGTCGGGAACGGCGTATTCTTTCTCGCGCTTCCCTTCCGGATAGCGAACAAGCGTCTTGCCGTCTTTCGTAAATAGGACGCCGTCCATAGAGCAATACGCGCCGTCGCCCTGCGCGACTTCAATTGAGGTCAGCGAAGCGCATCCGTCGAACGCGCCTCGCTCAATTGCCGTAACGCTCGCGGGCAAAACGAGCGTCTTCAAAGAAGAACATTCCCAGAACGCAAGTTCGCCAATAGAAGTCAGTCCGTCGGGCAGAACTACAGAAGTTAAAGAAGAACAGTTAGTTAACGCGTAACCGCTCAGCGCCGCAACCCCGCTCGGAAGAACGAGCGACGTCAGCGAAGAACCGAGAAAAGCGCCGGCGCCGATAGCCGTAACACTGTCCGGAAGGATTAGCGAGTTCAATTGAGAGCCCCTAAACGCTTCGTCGCCAATCGCCGTTACGCCGTCAGGAACGGCGTATTCTTTCTCGCGCTTCCCTTCCGGATACCGAATAAGCGTCTTCTTGTCTTTCGTAAAGAGAACCCCGTCGATAGAGCAAAACGCGTCGGATTCCTCCGCAACTTCAAACGACGTCAGCGCGTTACAGCAGCTAAATGGGATTTCGCCTAACGACGTCACGCTCTTGGGCAGAGCGACCGACGTTAACGACGTACACCCCCAAAACGCACGTTCGCCAATAGACGTCAGCCCTTCTGGAAGAATAACCGTCGTCAGTGAATTACAGTCGTAAAACGCCTCGGGGGCAATAGCCGTTACTCCTTGCGGAACAGAAAATTCCGTCGCCCCGTATTCACCCTGATACATGACGAACGTCTTTCCGTCCAGACTGACGCCGTTGGCGTCAATTTCGTCTTCGTTCATTTCGCAACCTTCCGTACTCTTGACGCGCCGTTCAGAACAGGCGCGGCGGAGGATATTATACCGCCCCGGCAAACGATCCGCAAACGAACAAAGACGCGGCGCTCAGCGATCCCCGTCGGGATCTAAATCATACGGCTCGCACATAATTCCGTTCGCTTTCGCGTACTCTTCCGCGTAAGAACCGCGGGGCGTTTTAATCTTCAGAAAATCGCAGTCTCCGAACGCCCGGTCGCCAATAGATTTAACGCTCGACGGAATTTCAATCGCGGAGAGCGTGTAACAGAGATCGAACGCCCTTTCGCCGATACTTCTGAGTCCTTCCGGCAAGACGACCGTTCTCAACGAGAGACATCGCTGAAACGCTTCCGTCTGAATCTCTTCAACGCCTCGGGGAATATAAATCGAAGAGAGCGACCGGCAGTCGAGAAAAGCCCACACGCCAATGCTCGTAACGCCTTTCGGCACGGAAAAGACGCTGAGTTTAGGGCAGTTCAGGAACATTTCGTCTTTAATCTCCCGAATCCCTCTCGGAAACGAGATCGAAACGAGCGACGGACAGTCGCTGAACGCGCTGTAGTCGACGTCTGTTACGGTATCCGGAATTTCTACGTCAATCAGGCGCGGACAATTGCCAAACGCGTCCCGGCCAATTTCCCTGCAGCCGTCGGGAAGCCTCACATACTCGACGAGCGAGCTGTGAAACGCGCCCTTTTCGATTCGCTCGACCCCTGCGGGAACGTTATACTCGACGCCAAGTTTCTGATCAGGATATTTTACGAGCGTTTTGCCGTCTTTTGAGAAAAGTACCCCGTCTTTCGAGGTAAAATACGGACTTTCCGGCGCAACTTCAATCGCGTTGATCGAGTTGAGAAAAAAGATTACGTCGTTAGAGAGGTCCTTAACGCTTTTTGAAAGGACAAGCGTTCTCAAAACGAATCCGTACGGCCGGCCGGATACATGAGAAGCGACTTGCCGTCCTTGGTAAAGAGAACCCCCTTCTTGGAGCAGAAATTCACGTTTTCACGCGCGACGTTGACCGTCGTCAGCTCGGGACAGTAGAAAAAGGACTCCGAACCGCAGATCGCGACGTCTTTTGAAATGAGAACCGATTTCAAATAGGGACAGTTGTCAAAGGCTTCGTCGCTAATCTCGCGGACGCCGTCAGGCACGGCAAACGTCGCGTTCCTGCGCTCGCGCGGGTACTTTTTAAGCGTTTTGCCGTCCAGAACGACGCCGTTCTGCTCGAGCGAATTCTGCGATTCGGCGCCGGTTCCCAACAGGTTATAAGCTGTTCGCTTGTTAGACTTAATCATGTTTTCCCTCAATTACAGATAAAATTTGTACAAAAGATGATTGGAGATATTTCACGGCCAAAGACGCGAAATATACGAACCGTTCTAAGAAGAACGGACTATCTCAGAACCGTACGGCGACGCGGGCCTCTAAGGAGCGCGCCGCGCGGATTCGTTTGCGGGGGTATTATATCGATTCGCCAAAGCCGGTTCACGATGAGGAATAAAACCTATTGACGGGTCTGGGCTTGGCGGCTTTTAGAAACGCGTTTAAACGCAATTCCGTGCTCGTTCGCGTACCGTTCCGCGTACGAGCCCGACGGCGCGTATACCGTGAGACTGTCGCATCGGGCAAACGAATATTTGCCAATCGCCGCAACGCTGTCGGGAATCCGAATCGACGTCAACGAACGGCAAAACCAAAAGGCGGCGTTGCCGACTTCCTTCGTTCCGGCAGGAAGCGTAATCGACGTTAATGAGCTGCAGTCTCTGAAAGCGAACCCGTCGATTCTGCGGACGCCCGTCGGAAGAAGAACCGACGTTAGAGAACTGCAGCGGGAAAAAGTCGTCGTTTTGATTATTGCCACGTCGGGCGGAAGCGCGATCGAAGATAACGAACGGCAGTTCGCAAACGCGCCTTCCCCGATCTCTGTCACGCTATTCGGAAAATCAACGGAAGATAACGAACGACAGTCCACAAACGCGTCTGCTCCAATAGACGCAACGCCGTCCGGGAGACTAATCGAAGTCAACGACTCGCAGTATGTGAACGCGCCGGCGCCAATAGACTTCAAGCCGGCCGAAAGAAGGACTGAAGACAGCGAATCGCAGTAGGCGAACGTTTCCTCTCGAATAGTCTCGACTCCGCCCGCTATTGCGACCGAAACCAGCGAGGCGCAGCCCCGGAACGCGCGCGCGCCAATTTCTTTCACGCTCTTGGCAATCTTAATGGAAGTTAAAAACCGGCAGTTGCCAAAAGCGTTCCTTTCTATGCGTTCGACTCCGTCGCGAACCGTATACTTTTTCCTCGATTTTCCCGCAGGATACGCGATAAGCGTCTTTTCGTCTTTCGTAAAGAGAACGCCGCCGACAGAACAGAAACGGCTGTTGTCCCTGTCGACCTGGATATTCTTTAAAGAGCGGCAGTTAAAGAAAGCGTCCTCGCCGATCTCCGTAACGCTCGCGGGAATAAAGATCGACGTTGCTTCGCGGCATTCTTCAAAAGCTCTGGCGTCGATATGCGTCACGCCGTCGGGAACGGCGTACCTTTTGCTGGGCCTTCCCACGGGATACGCAATAAGTCTCTTTCCGTCTCTGGAAAAGAGAACGCCGTAGTCGGAACGGTAGCGGTCGTTATCTAATTCGACGTCGATCCATTTCAAAGAACTGCAGCCCCTGAAAACGTCTCTTCCGATACTCGACACGCTGGCTGGTATATTAATCAAATTCAAGCTTGAACAGCGGAAAAAGGCCTCGTCCCCGATCGTTTCGACTCTTCTCGGAATAACGATCGACGGCAGAGAAATACAGTAAGCAAACGCGCGCGGGCCGATACTCAAGAGAAATTGGGAAAGCTCGGCCGACGTCAAAAAGCAGCATCCTTCGAATGCGCTCTTCCCGATATGAGCGACCCCGCCCGAAAGAACAATCGAAGCCAAAGTGGAGTCGCGCAAGTAGGCGCCGTCATGAATGTAATCCGTCATATTCGGAAAATCGGGCGACTTCACGGTAAAAGAGCCGAAAACCCTTTTCGGGCCCGCTGCGGAGTTGCGTTTATCGCCCATATTGCCGAAGTCGACGCTCCAAAAATATTTGTTGATATCGTCCATAACTAAAATCCCCTTTCGATAGGAAAGCGAAGACGTCCCGTCAAAGGAAAGCCCGCAGTACAAAAGTGTGAAAAACGCTTGACAGTAGAAATTAAACAGACGATGTGCAGAGACGTTTTTAAAACGTCGCCGCGGAGCCGAGAAATCGAAACCAGAACGTAAGGAAGTATCCCGCCCCACGGCGATTGTGATTGTAGCCCAAGAGGAAGCCGGCGTCAATGACGGGGAGATAAAAAAGCGCAAAATATCCGTTTTGCGACAAAAAATATTACGCAGCGCAGGGCGGATTCATTTTCGGGGGATATGACGTCAATCCACTAAAATGATTAACGGTTATTTGCCGCTTCCGCTCAGGCGGAGGGCGGCCCGTCGGTCAAATAGGATTCGGACGCAAAACAGAACAAGAACTCATTCAAGCGGTTTGAACTTCATTTTTCTTTTTTTGGCAAATTCTTCCGCAAAAGAGCCCTTTGGCGCGACGACCGTAACCGACTGCGCGTCGCAGAACGCCGTATTCTCGATTTCAACGACGCTCTCCGGAATGACGATCGACGTTAAGGAAGAGCAGTCGTCGAACGCGCTCATGTCGATACTCTTTACGCCGTCCGGAAGAACGAGCGATTTCAGCGAGGAACACTCGCCAAACGCGCTGAAGCCGATCTCTTTAACTCTTGGCGGAATAACGACGTTCTCCAATGCGGAGCAGCCGTCGAACGTCCAAGCGGCGATTCTCTTGACTTTCTCAGGGAGCGTAACGGACTTTAACTGCGAACAGCCTTTGAAAGCGTTATAGGAAACTTCCTTTACGCCGTCGGGAACGTCGTATGTTTCGCCGTCCTTCTTTATCGGATAGCGAATAAGCGTTTTCCGATCCTTCGAATAGAGAACGCCGTCTACGGAACAGAAACAGGGATTCTCTTCGGAGACGTCAATCGCCTTCAAGGAGAGACAGCCGTCGAACGGATCTGTTCCAAACCCCACGACGTTCTTAGGAATAAAAATCGACGTTAAGCGCGAACAGTCCACAAAAGCGTCGCCGCCAATATTCGTTACGTTCTCGGAGAGAATAAGCGACGTAAGCGCCGCGCAGCCGCGAAACGCGTTCCTGTAAAAAGCCGTTACGCTCGGCGAAAGAACGACCGACTTCAATAAAGAAGCATCTTCAAACGCGTCTTCGGCAATCTCTTCTACGCCGTCGGGAACCGAATATCGCTTCGCGCTCCTGCCTGCCGGATATTTAACAAGCGTTTTCATATCCTTACTGAAAAGAACGCCGTCGACCGAACGGAAATAAGGATTCTCCTCCGAGACGCCAATCGATTCCAGACCGGGAAAGTGAGCCAACGAGAGCCGGTCGATTATCTTCATTCCCTTTGGCAACGATATATTCTTCAGCGAAAGACAGCCCAGAAACGGCATGAAGTCCAGTCGAGTTACGGCGTCGGGAATATTGACCGATTTCAAAGAGGAGCAGTCCTCAAAGACTTTGCTCCCCAATTTTTTAATTCCATTTGAAAGAACGGCCGTCTCCAGCGCGGAGCAGCCGGCAAACGTCTCGTTTTCGAGCCGCTTCAGCCCGTCGGACAGAACGGCCGATTTCAGCGCCGTACACTTCTGAAACGCGCTTTCTCCGATACTCTTCAGACCCTCCGGCGCCGTAATCGACGTCAGGGCCGAACAGCCGCGAAACGCGCGTTTGCCCACGCTTTTCAAGCCGTCGGGCAGAGGCGCGGACGCGAGCGCCGAACAGTCCTGAAAGGCGCTCTCTCCGATACTCCTGACGCCGCTCGGAAGAACAAGCGACGCGAGCGACCGGCAGCCGCCAAACGCCCATGAGCCGATACTTTTGAGCCCTTTCTCAAACGCGGCGGACGTGAGCTGCGCACAGTTAAGAAACGCGTTCGCGCCGACAGATTTTACGCCCGGCGGGAACTCGACCGCCGTCAGGGAAGAACAGCCCGCAAAAGCCCAGTCGCCGATGCTTTTGAGGCCTTTAGGAAGCGCGACAGACTTTAACGACGGGCAGTCGTAAAAGGACCGCGTTTCCAGAGTCGCCGTCCCCTTGGGAACTGCGTATTCCGTCTGCGTTCGCCCCGCCGGATATTTAACGAGCGTCTTGCCGTTTCCGGTAAAAAGAACGCCTTCGATCGAACGGTACGAGGAATTGTCCGGCGCGACTTCAATTCGCTTTAAGGAGGAGCAGCCGTAGAACGCGTTGACGTCGATTTCCGCAACGCTCGCCGGAATAACGACCGTCTCCAGCCCCTTGCAGTCGGCAAAGGCCCGGCCGATCTTAACGACGCCGTCCGGTACGGAAAACTCCGTCGCGACGGCCCCGCCCTGATACCTGACAAACGTCGTTCTGTCGGCGCTGACGCCGCTTGGCATGATTGTTTTGTTGCCGGACATTTGCGACCTTTCTTGACTTTGATTAGAGCAAAGCGGAATACTCAACAAAACTGCGCCCGCCTTTGACACGGGCGCGGTTACGCGGTTAAGACAAACGGCGGTATGAGTAAACGACGTATGTGCGTCAGAAGCAAGCGGCCCCAAACAATGTGAAGCTCTGCTTCCGTTCGTTTATTTGTTTTAAATACGGTAAAACAAAAATTTAAAACTCTCTGCGAGTTCCTCCACTTTAGATCCGGCTGGAGCGTATACGATGAGTCCCCCTAACGTTTCGCTTTCAATTTCTGTAACGTTTTTCGGAATAACTATCGAATTTAAATACTTACTGTCTTTAAAGGCGGAAGGGACGACGCCCTCCACAAAGTGCGGAATAATATATGTTCTTTCTTCTTTTCCTTCCGGCCATTTAAAAAGAAATATTTTTCCGTCTTGTAGCCTGCTAAACAAAACACCGTCAAGTGAAAAGAAAACTCCCCTGCCATTTAAAACAGCAATCGATTTTAACGAGGAAGTACAAGATAACGAGCGTTCCCAAATATATTCAATTGTTTCTGGAAGAATAATGGCCTCTAAATATGAACAATTGCGAAACGCGTATTCTCCAATTTCTTCGACGCCAAACGGAACAATATATTTCCTAACTTTTCTTCCTTCCGGAACTCTAATAATAATCTTTTTATTGTTATTGCTGGTAAACAAAACTCCGTCCTCGGAAAAATAGGTTCTGTTGCCAGGCTTTACGTAAATCGCCTCCAAAGCAGGACAGCCATCAAAAGCGTCAGGGGCAACGGTGGAGACATTCTCAGAAAGTACGACAACATTTAACGATCTGCAGCCGTTAAAAACTCCTTTTCCTATGCTTACTACGTCTTTTGGAAAATTTAACGACGTCAATGATTTGCAATTCTTAAATGCAAAGTCTCCAATTGTCGCAGTGTGAGCAGCCCCCCTCCTAGTAGCCAATGAAGAAATCACCTTAAAATTTGAGTTTTTGTCCATAGACATTAAATCAGAAATAAAGGTCGGCTTCCAAGAATGAGTATTCTTTTTTAGCTCTAAATAAGAACTGGAAAGCAGGCCGTTGAGTTGAGCTGACAGGTCATTTATGTGAGAATTTTTCTTAAAATGTGAATGCCGCTCTGTTTCTTCCTCAAGCGCTTTGTTTTTAAGCAACTCTTGATAATATAAAAGAAGGGGCCACAAAGAATACTTCTTAAAACTGCCTTTGTCAGTCGCTACGTCGTCCGGTAGGAAATTAATATTCTTCAGGGAACTGCAACCGCTGAACGCTTCCTCTCCAATGTATGTTACGTTGTTTGGAATATCTATCGTTTGCAAAGAAGTACAATCGCTGAATGAGCCATACCTGATTTCGGTTACGCCCGCTGGAAGTATTATTTCTTTCAACGAAGAACAGGAACGGAATGTCCATTCGTCGATAATCGACACTCTTTTCGGTAGAACAATTGACTCCAAAGATCGGCATTGAAAAAATGCTGTTTTCTCTATGCTTGTTACACTCTCAGGGATACTAATCGTTTTCAGCGCAACGCACCCTCGAAAAGCGTCTTCTCCTATACTCTCCACTCCTTCGGGAAGGGTTATTGACTCCAAAGAAATACAATCTTTAAAAGTCGCTAATTCAATGTTTTTTATGTCTTTTGAAAGATTAATCGTTCTTAACGATTTACAACTGGAAAAAGCGCCTTCGCTAATCCTTTCAACGCTTGTGGGAACAGTATATTCTTCCATATTCCTCCCAGCCGGATATCTAACGAGCGTCTTTCTATCTCTCGTGAAAAGAACTCCATGCACATGGCAATAATTGGGATTATCCCCGTCTACATCAAACTGTTGTAACGAAAGATTGCCGCTAAAAGCGTTTTCATCAATTTTTTCAACGCTTGCAGAAATAAAGTATGTATTCAATTCTCGTTCTTCTGGCGACTTGATGATTGTTGTGCCATCCTTTGTATAGAGAACTCCGCCAATAGAACTGTATTTTGGATTATTAGCATCTACTTCAATTTCCTTCAAGGAAGAACAGCCGTCAAACGCCCCTTTGCCTATACTCGCCAAATTGACCGGAAGATAAACTGAACTCAATGAAGAACATCTGCTGAAAGCAAAGTCGCCAATGTTCGTCAAACTGTCTGGAAGATGAATCGACTTCAAGGAGGTACAGCCCCCAAAAGCATGGTCTCCAATACTTTCCAAAATTTCCGGAAAAGTAATTAACTTTAAAGAAGAACAGTGTTTAAAAGTCCGACAACCAATGTTCTTCAAATTGGTTGGGAGATTAATCGCCGCTAAGGAGGAGCAGCCATAGAACGCAACGTCTCCAATTTCCGTCAAACAGGCTGGAAAACTAACAGAACTCAAAGAAGTGCAACCCCAAAAAGCATAGTCTCCAACTCTTTTCAAATTTTCTGGAAGAGAGATTGAACTTAAAGAGGAGCAGTCCTTAAAAGCCTGCTCGCCTATGCATGTCAAACTATTCGGAAAACCAATCGAGGTTAAGGAAGTACAGCCATAGAATGTAACGTCTCCTATTTCCGTCAAATTGGCTGGAAGATTAATAGAAGACAAGGAAGTACAGCCATCGAACGCGCCTTCTCCAAGTTCCTGCAAACTATCTGGCAGATCTATTGAAACTAGGGAAGCACAGTTAACGAATGCGCCGTCTCCAATATCCTTCAAGCAGTCTGGAAGAGCGATCGATTTCAAGGAAGAACAATCACAAAATGCATGACGAGCAATATTCGTTACACTTTCAGGAACTTGAAAATATTCTTCTCTTTTTCCTGCGGGATAATTGAGAAGAGTCCTGACGTCTTTCGTGTAAAGGACTCCGTCGAAAGAACAATAATTGGGATTGTTCTTATCAGTTTCAATCTTCTCCAGAGAAGCGCAGTCGTAGAACACAACGTCTCCAAATTCCTTCAAACTGGCTGGAAGGAGAATCGATTTCAAAGAAGAACAACCCCAAAATGCAAGACGACTAATGCTCGTTACACTTTCAGGAACATGAAAATGCTCGTCTTTTTTCCCAGCAGGGTAACAAAGAAGAGTCCTAAAGTCTTTCGTGTAAAGGACTCCGTCGAGAGAACAGTATTTCGAATTGTTCCTGTCAACTTCAATCTTCTCTAAGGAAGCGCAGTAATCGAACGCGCCGTCGCAAACTTCTGTTACACCGGCTGGAAGAACAATCGACTTCAAAGAAGAACAACCTAAAAATGCACGGTCGCCAATACTCGTAAGACTGTCTGGAAGGGTAATAGAAACCAAAGAAGCGCACGTTGCAAAGGCCCATTCTCCAATATGAGTAACCCCTTCCGGCACGGTAAACTCTTTAGCGTCTCTATTACCAAAAGACTTAAAAGTTTTCCCGTCTTCACTAACGCTGTAAGACTTATTTTCTTCGATATCGGCCATTCCAATTCTTCCTAATCTCAATCGAACCAAAGGGCGCCTCGCAAAAAATTCGAGGCGGAATCTTCATTGTATTGGGCCGCTAACGCCGTCTCAAGCAAATACGACGGAAAACACGCCTCTCAAAGCTATTTTGGCGTCAACAGATTTGTCAAAAATACTGCAACTAACAAAAATCGTCATACGGGCTTGAGACACACATGCCATACATTCCCTAAAACCGTCAGACTCACACGTCCCCTACGCGCCTTTTCCCCCAAGTCTCACACCCTGACGTCAAAAAGATAAAAAATTATTTTTTTCTCGAAATACGCCGCCGTTTTCGTTGATTTTTCCCGCGAAATCTTTTATATTCTTTCAACTGGCGCGTACCCCGGCGCCCGCGCAGATTTGCGCAATTTTGTATTGTCGACTGGAACTTAACCTCGTTATGGGCGAATTTCAATTCTTTTATCCCGCCAACGAACTTGATTCGGCGTTAGCGAAGCGCGTCTTCGTTACTAAGCGTATGCGCTATCCGGTCGAATCGCACGCCCGCGTAAAAGACTTGGACGGTTCGCGCCGCGTTCTTACCGTCCGTACGGCGACGCCGGAATCGGGCGCGCTCTATATTCCGCATGTCGCGCGCGACGGCAGTTTCTTTTTCGTATCGACGGAAACGCTCCCTTGCGACGGCAACCGTTTTTCGCTCTTTCTCGAACTTGCCCGCGGTCAACTCTCGCGCATTTTGCGCAAGCAGAGCGACTGGACGAGCGTCGGATTCCGCCCCTCGTCGGGCATGCGCTCGTCGATCCGAAAAGCGGTTCGCCGATTCGCGGAGCTCGCAACGCTCGACTACGGCGCGCCCGAATTCGACGCGCGCAGCGTCGCGACCTTTCGCATGCTGACCGACCTGAGTCTCCGCCTCAACGAACAGTTCCTCTCCAACGTACTCGACGCGCGCCGCAAACTCGTTAATCCGTGGACGACCCGGTTCGGTTTCACCGTCGATCTCAATTCCCCGTGGGAAGAAACGTACGACCAAGCCTTTCTGCCGCAAAACGGCAGGCGCCGATCTAAAATTGACCCCGTTTTCCAAACGTTCAATCCGGAATTCGGATGGCGGGAAATCGAACCGGAACCGGGCGTCTACGACTGGTCGCTCCTCGACGCGGCGCTCGAAAGCGCCGAAAAGCGCGGTCTGCAGATCACCATGGGGCCGCTTCTGCGATGGGGCTCCAAGCCGCCGGCGTTTGTGGATCGCCTTAACGCCAAGGAAATACTCGACCGTTTTAGAAAATACGTCGACGCGCTCGTTACGCATGTCGGACCGCGCGCCAACCGCTGGATCGTCGCGACGAACGTCGAATCGAAACTCGACGTGCCGCCTATCGAAACGCGGCTCGTCGTCGCGGCTAAGACGGCGTTCCAAATTCGCGCTATGCGCCCGAAAGCGGAGATTTTCCTCGGTTTCGAGCTGCCGTTCGGCGATCCCGGGCGACGTGGCGCGCTCGAAATGTCGGGCTACGATCTCGCGACGCGCGTCGCCAGACGCAACGTGTTCGACGGATTCTATCTCGAAGTGAATTTCGGCGAGACGACCATTAGCTCCGCGCCCCCCGATCCCATGGAGATGCACCGGTTCTTCGATCGCTGGAGCAGTCTCGGCGTCCCGCTGTGTATTGGGACATCCTGTCCGAGCGCGCCGACGACGCAGTACGCCGTACAAGACGCCGCGACGCAGCAGCTTGACGCGATAACAACCGCCAAGGCGGCGGCGAATCCGGAGTTCCTGCGCCAGTGGGCGGAACGCCAATACGCCGAGGGCGGGCTGCTTTCGTCGTCCCCGGAAGAGGAGAGTTTCGAGAACTCCGTCTGGACCGAAAGGAACCAGCGCGAAACGGCGCGCAGATTCTTTGCGACCGCGCTCTCACGCCGCTGCGTCGAAGAGATTATCTGGACGCGCTGGCAGGATAAACCGTATCGGTACGCCAACGAGCCGTCGACTCACTTGACCGATACCGACGACGGCGAACGCGATACGGAAGTCGAAGAAGAAAAAGAGAAGAACTCAACCCTCACCTGCCTCGGAGAATTCGATTCCCGCGATCCCGACCGTTTCCCAACGTCCGGTATTTTCGACGAAAACCAAAATCCAAAAGCCACGCTTCACAAACTCGCGGCGATGCGCCGCGCCTATATCGACTAACGCGCCCAATATGAACCGTCTCCACCACGTAAAGTCTGCGCGCGCCGCAAGACGCGGCGTCATGCTGCTCATCGTAACGCTCGTTTTAGCGGCGCTTACGCTTAGCGGCGCCGCGCTTGTTACGCTCATGAAGACGGAACGGCAGGCGACGAATACGCGCGGGCGCGCCTCGCTCGTTAAGAGCGTCGATCGGTCCGCAGTAACGTTCCTCATCGCCGCGGTCGAATCGAGCAAAGCGGAACGCGCGCAGTTCGGCGGCCTTTACGACAATCCGAAATACTTCTGCGCCGTGCCCATTCTGACGACCGACGAAGGGGGCGAAGACACGTCCCGATTCACGGTCCTCTCGCCGAAGTTCGAAGACGCGCGCATAACCGGCGTCCGGTACGGTCTGGTAGACGAATCGACGCGTCTCAATTTAGAGGCGATTCTCGAGTGGGACAGGGAAACGCCGGGAACGGGCCGCGAAGTTCTCATGAAGCTGCCCGGCATGACAGCCAACGCCGCGGACTCGATTCTCGACTGGATCGATCCGGACGAAAACGCGCGTCCGAACGGCGCCGAAGCAAGATATTATTCCGAAAAGAAACTCCCGTACAGCCCGCGCAACGCCGTGCCCGTCTTTCTCGAAGAACTGCTTCTCGCGCGCGGAGTAACGCGTTCGCAGCTCTACGGTTCCGACGAATCGTTTACTTACGGCGCCGAAGACGCGGAGTCGGAAGAGGAACGCGCGCTCGGCGGCTCGCTCTCGCTCGGGTCCTTTGAGACCGACCGGCCGAGAAACGACGACGCGACTCCGTGGAAAGAGCTGCTCACCGTCTTCAGCGCGGAAAAAGACGTCGACCCGCAAGGGGAAGCGCGCGTCGACCTCAACGGAACCGATCTCCAGTTCCTCTATCGCGAACTGGCGTCGCGCGTCGGCGACGATCTCGCGAAATTCGTCGTGCTCTACCGCCAGTACGGGCCGCGCGTGTCGAACGAAAGTTCCGGCCAGAGCGCCAACGCGTCGAACCGCCGCCAGAACCGTTCGGCGCGAACCCGAACGTCGGGATATATCGCCGGAGCAAACGCGCGAACGAACGCGCAAACAAACGCGCAGGCCGACTCGTCGCTCACGCGCGGCTCGCTCCAAAACGCGACGCTCGACTACGACGTTCAGCCGACGGCGACGCTTCAGACGCCGCTCGATCTCGTCGGCGCGTCCGTCGCGGTCGGAAACGTCGAATACGCGTCCCCCATCTCCGCCGAAGTGACAAGCGCTAACAACGACAAAATCTTTCAGCTGCTCGACTACTGCTCGACCAGTCCGTCGACGACAATCGTCGGACGCGTCAATATCAACGCGGCGCCGCGCGAGGTTATCGCCGCGATACCCGGTCTGTCGGCCGCCGACGCGCAGAAGATCATAAGCAACAGGCCCGATCTGGACAAAGAGCTCCCCAGCGACTACCGGCACGCGGCGTGGCTCTATACGAAAAAACTCGTCGATCTGCCGACGATGCGCAAGCTCTACAATAAGACGTGCGCGCAAGGGGACGTCTATCGCGCCCAGGTCGTCGGATTCCTCGACGGCGCCGACGACACGGCGCGCGCGGAAGTCGTCGTCGACGGCTCGACCATCCCGCCGCGGCAGGTCTTCTATAAAGATCTAACGACGCTCGGAAAAGGATTTAACGCCGCCGTGCTGCTGGGCGGTCTTACGGCGGACGACGCGCAAAACGGGCTCGACGGAACTAGCGCCGACGGCTCGGCAGACGTCGCGTCCTTTGATCTTATCGATATCGAAAACGCGCGCGCGTCCGGCTATAACGTCAACGCGAACCGGGCCGCCGATCCGTTTGCCGCGATCGACTCGGTCGTCGACAGAGCGAACGCCGAATTGGGGCTCGACCCGTCGGCCGGCCAAGATATGACGGCTAGCGCGTTTGGAACGGCGCCCGATCCGACGGCGGCAAATAACGGCGCGCTCGGCGGCGCCGATTCGTTCGCAACGGGCGACGCCGCGACCGCGGTCGGCGGCGAGACGGCCGGTTCCGAACCGACGCGCCGCGAACGGATGCTCGATTCCCTTCAGCAGGCGCGGCGTCAGCGTCAGACGCGCTACGACAGTCTCGCGAACGCGAATCGGCAGGAGGCGCAGGAACCGCAAGCGGCGCAGGAGACGACCGAGCCCGCGCAAGAGCCGGAATACTCCGTTCCGACTCCGCGAACGAACCAAACAAACCGAACGAACCGAACGCAGCCCGAAGAACAGGAATCGGGCGGCGGAACGGAGACCGGCGGCCGCGCGTCGGGCGGAAACGCCGACTCCGACGGTCCTGCGGCGCGGCGCGCTAGACTGCTCGAAACGCTGCGCGCCGCGCGGGAACAGCGGCAGTCGCGCTATTCCTCCGAAACAGAAGCCGGGGAATCGGAACCGTAGCGCCGACGATTTTTAAAAAAAGACGAAAATAGAAAAAAGAGACCTTGCCAAGCGGACGTTTTCGTTTAGAATTTCGCTCAGCGCAACGGGGTTTTAACCGCGAGGTTGAGGCTTTGCGACGCGGGCGCGTAGCTCAGTTTGGTTAGAGCGCAGCCCTGATAAGGCTGAGGTCCATGGTCCGAATCCATGTGCGCCCACTTTCATTAGAGTTTCGGCTCAAGGTCGGAGCTCTTTTTTTCTATCTTCTACCGGCTCCGCCTCTTCGGCGTTCGTTCTTTCTTCAAAAGGAAAAATCTCATGAAAAGATCGTTGCAGGTTGGCCTTATTGGATTTGGCATGATCGGAAAGGTTCACGCGTACGGGTACGCGACGCTCCCTTATTACGCGCCGAAATTAACGGTCGCGCCTAATATTGCCTGCGTCGTTACCAGCTCTTACGCGACCGCGCAAGCGGCGCGGGAGACGGTCGGATGCAAAACTTTCGATATCGACTACCGCCGGGTTACCGAGAATCCCGATATCGACGTCGTGCATATCTGCACGCCGAACGCGCGGCACTTCATGGCGCTCCTCTCCGCGATCGAACACGGCAAACATATCTACTGCGAAAAACCGGTCGTCTCAAACGTTCTCGAGGCGAAAATGATTCGCGAGGCGCTCGACCGGCGCGGCGTCGACGGAACCCCTGTCTATCGCGGCGTCACGCAAACGGCGTTCCACATGCGCGGCTTCCCGGCAATCCGGCGCGCCAAAGAGCTCATTGACGCGGGCAGGCTCGGGCAAATTCTGCGCTATCACGTCGGATACTATCATTCGAGTCTGCTCTCGCCGACGGCGCCCTTTCGCTGGAAGCACGCCGAAGGGGGCGGCGTCATTCTTGATCTGGCGTCGCACGCGGTCGATCTGGTCGACTACCTAATCGGCTTGCCGCGCGCGCTCGTCGCGCAGACGACGACCGCGACGCCGCGCCGCCCGATTCGCGCGCTCAATCCCGGCGAAAAACTGCGGGACGTCCCGTCGAAGCCGGTCGTCGTCGAAGACTCCGTTACGGTTATGACGCGCGGACTTGACCGCCAGTCGGCCGCCAAGACGGTTCCCATGCTCCAGAGCGACGAACTGCGCGAATACCCCGACAACGCGGCGTGTTCCGAAAAATTCCGCATGCCGCTCGCGGTCGCCGATCCGGATAACGGCGCGGCCGTAACGGGCGTGATCGAGGCGACGAAACTCGCGTCCGGCGCGGAAGACGAGCTGCGAATCGATATCTCCGGGACGCGGGGCGCGCTCCGGTTTTCGCTCATGGATCCTCATTACCTGGAATTCTGCGACGCGACCGTTCCTCCGCAGGTCAACGGGGGCGGCTACGGCTGGCTCCGAATCGCGTGCGGCGCGCGATACGGCGAGCCGAACTGCGATTTTCCGTCCCCGAAATCGACGACAGGATGGGTCCGCGCGCACGTCGCGTCCCTCGCCTCGTTCTACGGCGCACTCGAACGTGGAGAACAGGCCTCTCCTTCTCTCGAACAGGGACTCCGCGTTCAGGACGCGCTCTTCGCGATTCAGAAGTCCGCGCAAACGCGGGAATGGGCCCTGCTCTAATCTCAACCGCGCCGGCGAGTCTAAGGACGGCTCGGCGGCGCGCGTTTCGGCGACGCAATATACGTAAAAAGGATTCTTAATGTTTGAATTGTGCAAACCGTTTGAACCGTCGGGAGATCAGCCGCAAGCGATCCAAAAGCTCGTCGACGGATTCCGCGCCGGCGCGAAAAGCCAGACGCTCATGGGCGTAACGGGGTCCGGAAAAACGTTTACGATGGCAAACGTCATTCAGGAGCTGCAGCGTCCGACGCTCGTACTCTCGCATAATAAAACGCTCGCGGCTCAGCTCTACGAAGAATTTAAAGCGTTCTTTCCGAACAACGCCGTCTCTTATTTCGTCAGCTATTACGACTACTATCAGCCGGAAGCCTATATTCCGCAAACGGATATCTATATCGAAAAAGATTCTTCCATTAACGACGAGATCGACCGCATGCGCCTCTCGGCGACCAGTTCGCTCGTGAGCCGCGACGACGTTATTGTCGTCGCGAGCGTGAGCAGCATCTACGGTCTGGGGTCGCCGGAAGATTATAAGAATCTCACCGTTATTCTCAAAGTCGGCGATATTGTCGAACCGACGGAACTCGCGGCCAAGCTCGTCGATATCCAGTACGACCGCAAAGACGCCGCGCTCGAACGCGGCTCCTTTCGCATGCGGGGCGATTCGATCGATATCCGGCTCCCCTACGAAGAATACGCGCTCCGCATCGGGCTGTGGGGAAACGAAGTCGAGACGCTCAGCTACGTCGACCCCGTCTCGTTCACGCCCCTGCAGAAGCTCAAGTCGGCGTGCGTCTATCCGGCCAAGCACTTTGTCATTCCGGAAGAGAAACTGCGGGAAGCGATTACGCGCATTAACGACGAAATGAACGAGCGCGTCGCCTACCTTACCGAACACGGCAGAATGCTCGAAGCGCAGCGGCTCAAGGCGAGAACCTGCTACGACATGGAACTAATGCAGGAGTGCGGGTTCTGTCCGGGAATCGAGAATTACAGCGCGCCGCTCGCCAATCGCGCGCCCGGAGTTCCGCCGGAAACGCTGTTCGACTTCTTCCCCAAAGACTTTCTTATGTTCGTCGACGAGTCGCACGTTACCGTGCCCCAAATCCGCGCCATGTATGCGGGCGACCGCGCGCGCAAAAAGAACCTCGTCGATCACGGATTCCGGCTCCCGAGCGCGTACGACAACCGGCCGCTCAAATTCTCCGAATGGGAGGAGCGGCTCGATAAAGTCGTCTTTGTGAGCGCTACCCCGGCCGAGTACGAACTCGAACGGTCCGAGGGCAGAATCGTCGAGCAGGTCATTCGTCCGACCGGACTTCTCGATCCGGTCGTTGAAGTCGTGCCGGCGTCGGTCCAAATTCAGCATCTGCACGAGTTAATTCTCGACCGCGTCGCAAAAAAGGAGCGCGTTCTCGTTACCGCGCTCACGAAACGGCTCGCAGAAGACGTCGCCTTCTACTTTATTAAAAACGGCGTGCGCTGCAAATGGCTGCACAGCGAGCTTGACGCGTTCGAACGCGTCGAACTGATCAAAGGGCTCCGGGAAGGCGAGATCGACGTGCTCGTCGGCGTCAATCTTCTCCGGGAAGGGCTCGACCTGCCGGAAGTCTCGCTCGTCGCCATTTTAGACGCCGATAAAGAGGGCTTTCTCCGAAGCGAAACGTCGCTCATTCAGACGATCGGGCGAAGCGCGCGCAACGTCAACGCGAAAGTCGTGCTCTACGCCGATAAGGTCACCGAATCGATGCGAAAAGCGATTCTCGAAACGGAACGCCGCCGCGCGCTGCAGAAGCGGTACAACGACGAACACGGCATTACGCCCGAATCGGTTCGGCGGTCCGTTAAAGAGGGAATCGAAAGAGAGGCGGCCGCGCACGAGCAGGTCAGCAGAGCGGCGGGAGTTAACTCCGAGGAGATTATTACGCTCGATTACCTCGACGAACTCGAGAAGGAGATGCTTCAGGCGGCCGACGAGCTCGATTTCGAAAGAGCGGCCCAGCTCCGCGACCGAATCGAAGCGATGCGGGAAAAGGTCGGGCAGCAAACGACCGTCTTTCAGTTCGATCTGGAAGAGAAGAAAAAACGCGGCAGACGGGGCCGGCGCGGCGGCGAATCCAATCGCGCGCGCATTCCCAAGCCGGAACGGTAACGGGCGCGGCGTAAAAAAACGCGCCCCATTATCATACGCGCCGTTCGCGGTATAATGTCGGCGTTAAATTCCAGCGGCGACGTTCGCCGCGCGCAATCAGAAAGCCAAGTATGTCCGAAGAACGTTCCGAACTCTACCAGAATATCGTCGACGGCGATTTCGACGAAGCTGCAGACTCGACTCAGGCGCTGCTCGACGCCGGGCTGTCCCCCGGAGAAATACTCGACGGTCACGTCGTGCCCGCTATGGGCGAGGTCGGCAATCTCTTCGACGAGGGCGAATATTTCGTGCCGGAACTCCTCATGGCGGCGAAAGCGGCGCAAGAGGCGATGGCGATTCTCAATCCGCTCCTGAAGCAGTCGGGCGCGGAACGCCAAGGCTGCGTCGTTATCGGCACGGTCAAAGGGGATATGCACGATATCGGCAAGAATCTCGTCGCCGCGACGCTCGAAGGAGCGGGGTTCGAGGTCGTCGATTTGGGCTGCAACGTTCCGCCGGAAAAATTCGTCGAAACGGTTCAGGCGCGCGGCGGCGCCAAGACGTTCGTCGCGATGTCCGCGCTCCTCACAACGACGATTCCGCAAATGAAAGCGACGATCGACGCGCTCGCGGCCGCCGGACTTTCTGAATCGACGCGAACTCTCGTCGGAGGCGCGCCCGTTACAAAAGAGTTTGCCGAATCGATCGGCGCCGACGGCTACAGCGAAAGCGCGAACGAGTGCGTCGCCGTCGCCAAAGAACTCGCGGCGAATTGGCTGTAATCTCTCTTTCGTTTTCTTTCGCGACCGCGGTAAAAAAGCCGCGCCGACGCACTTTGCGCCGACGCGGCTTCTTCGTTTCCAAACCGCGCGTTCTGTAAATTCAGCCGACGTTCTTTTCTGCTTTTCTCTTTTTGACGTCGATCGTCTCCAGAGGAATTTCGTCGAGCGCCATGAGGCCAAACGAAACGGCGAGCATCTTTAACACGTGCGCGACGGGCTTTTTCGTTCCCTGCGCCATCTGCAAATTACAGAACGAACATTCCGACGCGCGATAGTCGAGCGCGGACGAGCGCGCCGCTAAAAAGACGCGCGAACCGATGCGCAGACTTTCCGTAAACCGGCGCTTCGTAAATCCGCTGTAGCCCGCAAAGCCGCAGCAGCCGCGTTCCAAACGGCGAACTTCGAGATTCGGAACGCGGGAAAGGAGCGTCTGCGCGTGCGTGGCGGCGTAGACCGATTCGCCCGAAAGCGCGATCGAACGGCAGGGCGCGTGATAGCCGACCGTTAATTTGCGGTCGCCAGCAAGCGGCTGTGCCGACTCAAAATCGAGCGTTCCGTCGCGCGCGAGACGCGCAAGATAGGAGCAGACGTCGGTCGTATTGGAGATCGCGAATTTCGCGTCCGAATCGGCGCAAAAATAGGGATATTCACGCTTTATACAGACCGCGGACGACGGTTCGAGCGTTACAATTTCGCTCCCGTCGCGCACAAGTTCGCGAAAGATCGACACGTTGCGCGTCGCGAATTCTTCCGCGCGGTCGATATCGCCGATCGCGAACGCGACGACGCCGGACGACGCCGGACGCGCAGGAACCGTTACGGCGGCCCCGCCGCGTTCTAACAGGCCGATCGCCGCGTCGACGAGCCGGCAGTCGAAGAAATTCGCGTACGAGTCGATAAAGAGCGCGACTCTGCGCCGGTTCTTCTTCTGCGTAATTACGTAAGGCGCGGCCGAGCCGTCTTCTTCGGCGGCGAGCGCCCCTTCCTCTCCGGGCAGAGTCGCGAGCGCGAGCAGTTCCGAATTCGCGCGCCGTCGGGTCGCGCCGCTCAAATAGGACCGGCGTTCAAGTACGGGCAGCTTGCGCCCTTGCGCGATTCCGAGCGTCTTTTCGAGCAGCCAGCGGAAGCTGGGGCTCGCCAGCGCGCGGCGCGTCAGGCCGGCAAACCGCGTCGCGACCGAAAGCGCAAAGTTGGCGCGCACGGCAAAGAGCTCCGCCATGCCCATGCCCGACGCGGCGCGCCACGCGCTCATGAGCCGGAACGCAAGCCGCGGCACGTCCACCTGGGCCGGGCATTCCGTCTCGCAGCAGTGGCAGCGCAGGCAGCGTTCCGCTATTTTGCGCGCCATATCGCGCGTTAGCGTGGCAAGTTCAAGATCGCCGTCGAGAGCGCCGCGAAGGAGATTCGCCTTGGCGCGGCACGACGACTGCTCGTCCGGCGCGTTGCGAAACGCCGGGCACATGCGCGTTTCCGCCGTGCGGATCCGGCAATGGCCGCAGCCGTTGCACTGGTACGTCGGCGCGTAGACGAGAGTCGGATCCCACGCAAGCTGAAATTCGAGCTGCGAACGTTTCGGACGGTTCAGCCAGTCGATCTGCGCGTACTCGTTGAGTTTCTCCAGCGTGTACGGAGTTCGAGGCGCGATCGAACGCGAATGAAGCGAGCTCTCCCGGAGCGCCGCGTCGGTTTCCGGCGCGAGGTAATCGCCGTCCGATTCGTCCGGATTAAGGTTTGGCGCGGCCGGATCGCGCAGCGCGAGCGACCGCATTTCCGGAGAGACGACGGCGTCGGGATTGAGCCGGCACGCGGGATCGAGCGCGTCTTTAACGCGAACGAACGCGCGAAAGAGGCGCGGAAAGCGCTTGGGCAGAAAGGCCGCGCGAATACGGCCGTTCCCGCGCGCGACGCCTATTTCGCCGCCAAACGACAGAACAAGCTCTTCGAACTCGTCGGACAGCGCGTAGACGCGCCGCGCCTCGTCGTCGGAATAAGGCAAAATCGGCTGAATGGAGAGCTGGCCGCAGCCGATCGAGCCGCTCGCCGAATAGACGATATGCTCGCGCTTAAAGAGCTCCTGAACGGCGTGAAGAAATTCCGGTATCGCCTCGACCGGAGCCCGTACGTCGTCCCAGAACGGAAACGGCTGAAACGAGGGCGCCATGCGCATGCGCGCGCAGCTCGATTTGCGCAGAAGATCGCGAAAGAGAAAACGCTCGTCGTCGGTAAACGCCGTCCAGAATCCGAATGAATCGAGTTTCGCGCGCGCCTCCCGAAAGAGCGCGTCCGTGCGCGTTCGGAGCTCCTCTTCCGAACCGGCGTCGAACTCCACGACGAGCGCCGCTTCTGACGACGTCGGAAAGATCGACTCGAACCTTGAATCCCAATCGCGCGCGAGCGAAACGACGCGGCTGTCGAGCAGGTCGCAGAGCGTCGGATCGTACTGCAGAATGGCGGGAACGGCGCGCGTCGCTTTTTCCACAGAGTCGAAGAGCAAAATAGCGGCGCTTGACGCGGGCGAGATCGGAAACGAATAGAGCTTCGCTTCCGTTATGCCGCCAAGCGCGCCTTCCGTGCCGATAAAGAGCCGCGACGGATCGAATCCGTTTCGAACGGCGTCGCGAAGCGGAAATCCGCAGCGAAGGGGCGCGTCGGGCCGCTGCTCTTCGTCAAGATACGGCTCGACGTCGCGAATCGCGCGAATCACTTCCGCCCACGGACGCGAGCCGACAAGCTCCCGAACGGCGGCCGCGTCCGCGCCAAACGCGCGGCGAAAGAATTCCTCGCGCGACGCGGCGTTGCGAAAGGACCGTACGCCGTAACCGTCGTAGAAATCGAGCCCGAAAAAGGGCGCGTCGGGCGAGCCGACCGACGCGGTCAGCTCGGCGTCGAACGCCGCGTCGAACGGTTCGGCGTCGGCTGCGTACGAGCGCGCGTTCGCCTCCGCAAGCGCCGCGTTGAGAAACCGGCGCCGAAAGAGCGGTTCGCCAAGTTCGGAACGTTCGTCAAGAACGGCTCTGCTCGCGCGAAAAGGACGCAAATTCCAGATCTCGCCGCGCGCGGAAACAACCGTTAATTCGAGCGCGCTCTCGTGCGGCGCCCCGTAACGGAGCCAGCGCGGCCCGATATTGTCGACCGCGAGAATACTCCCGACCGTTCCCGTCGGAACGTGGCCCGAACTGGGCGCGAAAAAACGGCCCGTCGTCGCGCGGAGCTGGCCGTTGACGCGCTCGCGAATCGCGCCCGGCTGAACGCGGACGTAATCGCTTCCCGTCTCGAGAACGCGGCGCATATAGCGCGAAAAATCGACGACGAGTCCCGAACCGATCGCGCCGGCCGTGCCGCCGGTCCCGGAACCGCGAAAGTGAACCGAAAGGCCCTTCTCTTCCGCGTACTGAACGACCGCCGCCACGTCCTGAGTCGAACGCGGCCATACGACGCCAGTCGGCCGCTCCTGCCAGGGACTGCCGTCGGAAGAAAAGAGACGCAGCGTCAGGTCGTCGCAGCGCGCGTCGCCGCGTATAAGACCGCGAAGATCGTCTTGGAGGCGCGACTGTTGCGCCGACAACGGTTCTTGAACGTCCATTTTGTACCAAAGTTATGAAGGAATCGGCCGTTAACGAACTCATTGTATTCAAACGTCCGTTTGCGTCAACGACGGCGCGCGGAAAATAGCGCCGGCGTCAACGGCTCGAAAAAAGCGGCTTTCAAAAAATTTTTCAAAAAAATTCCAAAAAGTACAGTTTTTGATTTTTTTAAAAAACTGTGTAGAACAAACGTATTATTTCAAAACAAAAATAAAGAAAGAACGCGTTAAACGTTTCAAAACACGGCAAAAAATATAGCAATTTGCTCTAAAAATGCCAAGTCTTTGTTTCGGCGCCGCCGATTTAGCGCCCGCTAACATAACCCTACCCGTTCTAAAGGCCTAAAAAAGGCGGCGCGTGTAAACTCCTCCCCTTTACAAAACTTGCGATTTTTGTAGAATGCATTTGATGTTTTGCGCGTCGGCGACGGCGTGCGGACGCAGGGACGCGGGAATCGGTAAAGAGGAAGGGATCTGCCTCATGAATTTACCGGTTTGCCTTCCTTTGAGCAACAGTATATCGCGGCATGAGCAAACAGCAGTCGCGAAAGCCCGCCAAGCCAATTTGGATCCTTCACAAACTTCGGGAGTAAAACTATGAAATTTTTCGGTAACTTCCTCGCCAAAGAACGCAGAAACCGCGCGGAATCTTCCCGCAAGCTTCGCCTTGAAGCTCTTGAGAACCGTGAACTTCTGAGCGCCGACGGGATTACGCCGCTCGTTACCACGGCGACTTCCGACGCCACTCAACTGGTCGTTACCACCCTCGACGACGTCGTTGATCCTAACGACGGCGTTATTTCGCTGCGCGAAGCGATCGCCACCGCGGTTGATAATGTGAGCCGGACTCAGTCTCGCTACTATAACAATAATCATGTTACGTTCGATCCGTCTTTGACGGGAAAGATCACGCTCAACAGCCCGATTAATATTGCCTTCAATCAGAATAGCGGCTCCCGCTCAATTACCGTTGACGGCGTCGTCGGAAACAACGCAAAAATCGAAATCGCCGGCCAGTTTAATATCACGGGAAACCAAGACGATTATACATCCTCCAATCTCTCGTCCGTCACGTTTACGAATATCGCGTTCGTCGGCGACGGCAGCAACGTGAGCGATTACGTTTTCTATAAGTCCCGCGTTGTCAATCTGACCGTTCAAAACTCCATTATTCAACATTACGACCTGTCGGTTGGCGTCGTTTCCTCCGAAAACAGAGCCAGTTCGACCTACGGCAGCGTTGAATCGATCCGTTTCATCAACTCGGTCATCTATAAAAACAACTTCACAACGTCCCAAGCACAGGTCGTGAACACTTGGTATACGGCAAACGGGACCTATCGCCCGACTACCGGAAGACACCGGATCGTCTTTTACAACAGCACGGTTACCGACAACACATGCACGGCGACGGGCGACGACGTTACGTACATGTTCTCCGTATGGGATGCAACCAACCGAACCTACGTTTTCGCCAACTCCATCGTGTGCACGAATAAGGGCTTTACGTACGTCATTCAAGCGACTAGAGAACAAAACGCCAACAGAATCACGTTGAACAACGTGATTGTCGACTACGACCCGTCTCCTGGGTACGCTCAGGGCAATAATTGGTATCAGCTTACGGAAGACGGACGCGTTCGCGACAAAAGCGAAAATGTCATCGCAGGTCTTGAGCCTATCGTCTTCGTCGAGGATTCCTTCCTGCCTGATCCCAACAGCATTACCGTCAACCGCGGCAACAATCGTCTTGTCCCCAGCGGTATTACTACCGACATCGCCGGCAATCCCCGCATAGTCGGAACGGTCGATATCGGCGCGTTCGAAGGCGTCTTCAGCATTCCGCAAGTCGCCGTTACAATCGAGGACGACGTCTTTAATCACACGGACGACTTCCACGAAGACGGAACAATCAACAACATCTCGCTCCGCGAAGCGTTTCTTTACACAAACTTCTTCAACGTCGAGAAGTATCAGGACTACATCGTTATCGACAATCTCGATAGTATCGACGCCATTATGCGCTCCTTCGACCGGGACAACCCCGATCCGGGCGCCGTGTCTCCCTACTTCTCCACAATTGAATTCGCCGCGAACGTCAAGAACTGCACGCTGACCCTTGGCGAACCGATCGAAGTTCACCGCGACGTTACGCTCGTTGGCAAGAACCGCGGCGGCGTCGACGTAACGATCGACGCGTCCGCAAACTTCGCCCACGTCTATAACGGCGACAACCCCGAACATCCGGCAGGCGAATACTTCCAGATCGAACACATCGACCTGCTGTCGCCAGACCTTCCGATCGTCACCGCCGACTGGCTCCTTCAGCACACGAATCGGCTGGAAGATACGGCGCGTATCTTCACAGTCTTCGGCGGCGCGGACTTTACCGTAAGCGACCTGACCTTCAAGAACTCCGCGCAAACGACGTCGCTCGGCGGCACGGGCACGTCCGGCGGCGTATTCTACGTCTCCGAAAATTCGACGATCGAAGGCCAGAACCTCACGTTTGACGGCAATTCGGCGGCCAAGTACGGCGGCGCGATCTTCAATAAGGGCGAAGTCACGCTTACCGGAACGACGGCGTTTGAGAACAACAGCGCGGCGCTCGGCGGCGCGGTCTATAACAGAGGGACGTTTACCGTCGCTTACGATCCTACCGCGACCGAAGCGGCCGACCGCGAATCGGTTACCTTCGAGAAAAACGAAGCGAAAGGCGCCGTTTCTAACGGATCTATGGCGAACGGTTCCGGCGCGGCTATTTACAATACCTCCGGCGCGACCGTCAACGTTTCCGACGCGACCTTTGATCAGAACCAAGCCGATAAATACGGCGGCGCGATCTCTAACTTCGGAACGCTGAACGTCGCCAACGCCGACTTCTTCGACAATACGGCCGCTACCGGCGGCGCGATCCAGTCCGCGGGTCTCGCGACGGTCGACGGCGCGGTCTTCACGGGCAACAGCGCCGTAAAGAGCTCCGTCGCGCTCTCCGGAGACGATTTCGGCGGCAACGGCGGCGCGATCTTCGCGTCTAAAAACGGCAGCAACGCCGAGGCCGACGCGAACCTTACCCTCCGCGGAACCGTTGAATTTACTGAAAACGCCGCGGACAACGCGGGCGGCGCGCTCGACTTCATCAACGGTTCGCTGACCTTCGATTCCGCCGATATGACCTTTACCGACAACACAGCGGGCGTAGTCGGCGGCGCGATCGTCGTCGCGAACGACAATATCACGTCGACCGGTTCGACTTACTCGGCTTCTGACAACACGTCGGAATTCTACGCGCCGACCATCGCCGCGAACTGCGCGTTCAAGAGCGAAGCCGCTTCGAATATCAAAGAGGCGTTCGGGCTCATTACCAGCGCGCAGCGTGGAACCGACGCGGAATACAGTATTCCGCGCAGCGAATTCGACACGTTCGTTCGCTATCAGTCTGCGATGAGCGCCGACAGCATCATCGAATTCAGCTACCTCGCCGGCATGGTTGAAACGGAGCCCGAGTCGATTACCGTCTACTACAATACGACGTACGTTACGATTTATCCCGAATCGACCGGCGGTCAGTCTTCCGTTACGCTCAGCGAACTTGGCATTAATGAACCGGGAACCTACGCGATCAACTTCTATATCAACGACGTGTCGCAAATCGCCTTTACGCTTAACGTCTCGTTCGAAGGCGATTACTGCATGATGGCGCGTCTGATTGATATCGCCGATCCCCACACGGCCTTCACCGGCATTGTCGGATACACGTTCAAGTCGTACGCGCCGGTCGCCGTCTCGTCTTGGACGATCTCTTGGGGCGACGGAAACCAAACAACCTTTGACGAACTCGGTTACTACGTCAACGCGTACAACTGGTACGACTCCGAAGGCGACTACCAAATTGACCTGTCCGTTAAGTACGCCGACGGAACGAGCAAGACGTTCGAAGCGATCGCGACCTGCTCCTATCGCGAATACGTTGAGACGACCGACAGCGGCGCGGTTCTTGACGACGAAGTCTTCCTGACCGACGAACTCTTCGCCGACGAAGATTCGCTCTTCGAGATCTTTAACTGATCGATTTTAAAACGCAACCGTCGCAACGCGCGGCGTGATAAGGGCGCGCGACTTGCGGCGGCCGCAAACGCAAAAGAGGAGGAAACGCTTCCGCGCTTCCTCCTCTTTTTTATTTCCGCGCAAAACGTCCCGCCGCTTTGCAGTTTTCGGAAAGACGGTCTTCGCGCCCGCTAACGCGTCGGCGTTCGCTCCTCGACGACAACGCGTCCTTCGACGAATTTTGCCTCCATATCCGCGACGTTAAACGCCGCGGGCCGGTGTGAAACGATAATAAGCGTCTTTTGGGAATCTTTCGTGAGACGGTCGAGCGCTTCCCGTTCGGCCGTCGCGTCGAGCGCCGAGGTCGCTTCGTCCAAGAGCAGCACGGGCGCGTCCGAATTCGCGGCGCGCGCTATCGCGAGCCGCTGAATCTGCCCCTCGGAAAATCCGGCGCCCTTCTCGCCGAGCGCCGCGTCGAACGCGCCTGGCGCGTCGTCAATGAACTCCGCGCGCGCTAAGCGCGCCGCTTCGCGCAGCTTCGCTTCGCCTTCGCCGCGCCGAAAGAACGTAATGTTCTCCGCAATCGTTCCGCTGAAGAGCATATTCCCCTGCGGCACGATCGCAAAGAGCGCGCGCGTTCGGCGATCGATCGGAATATCGCCGAGCGTCCGCGTCTTAAGATAGATTCGCCCGGCGTTAGGACGGCATACGCCCGAAAGGAGTTTAAAGAGCGTGCTCTTTCCGATTCCCGACCGGCCGCTCACCACGACGTTCTTTCCGAGCGGAATTTCAAACGACGCGTCTTCCAGCACGTCGACCTGTTTGCCTTCGCGATCGTATCGGAACGTAACGCCGTCGAAAACGATCGTTTCCGCTTCCTTCGCGAGCGCTTCGGCGGAATACGGCTCGACGTCGAACCCGGCCTCGTCGGGAAGATTCTCCAATTCGCGGAGCCGTTCCGCGGACGCAAGCGCGTTGTAATATTTGGGAACGAGACCCGAAAGGCCCGCAAACGGAGACTGCACCTTTCCGACGAGCTGGAGAACGGCGGTCATCGCTCCGAACGTCGACTCGCCAATGAGAACAAGCCACGCCTGCCACGCAAGCGCGCCGAAATAATTCAGCGAGAAGAGCGTGTTAAAGCCGCCGCTCGCCAGAAGACCGAAATTGCGCCGCTTCATGGTCGCTTTGAAATGCGCGTCGAGCAGCTCGTCCGAACGTTCCTCAATTTCCGGCTCGCGCTGAAACGCTTTCACGACAAAGAGATTTTCCAGCGCTTCCTGCCAGAACGCGCGTTTCCTGCCTTCCGCTTTCTGGACCGCTTTATGAAGCGCCTTGAGGCGTTTGCGAAAGACGGCCGTAAAGAGAAAGATAAAGACGCCGACGCTCAAAAAGACGCACGCAAGACGCGCGTCGAAGTAGCAGAGCGCCGCAAACGCGAAAAGAAGCCGCGAAATCAGCGCGACAAGAGTCGGAGCGATGGTCGACGCGCCGTCGCACACCACCTTGACGTCGCTCGTGAGGCGGTTGAGCGCGTCCCCGGAATGGCGCGACGTCGTCGCCATATAATCTTTGCGTATCAGCGTTCCGAACGCGCGCGCCTGCAGCGCTACGCCCGAACGCGCGCGAAGACGTTCGATAATCGCGTGATTGATTATAGAAACGGTTATCGCGCCGAGAATAAGAATAAACAGAAAGACCGCGCTCTTCAAGAACTCGTCGCGCGCGCCCGACGTCGCCGCGTCGACTACGCTGCGCGAACCGAACGCGGTCCAAACGCCGAGGCCCGAAGATACCGTTTGACCGATCGACGCGATAATGAGCAGCGGAAGCGTCGAGCGAAAAATAGAAAACAGCCACGCGATCGTTTCGCGATCGTTCGTTTGTTGTTCGTCCGCCTGTTTCATTAGATTTCCAATCCAGGGTTAACGCGCGCGCCGCCGCGCAAAGTTGACCGCCGCGCCCGACGTGGTATAATCGGACGCGACCGCGCGGGCGCGCGCTAAGGGGCCCCTATGCAAACCACGACGTCTCAAACCGACAGTCCAGTCATTTCCGTCGAAGAACGGTATCTTCTCGACGTTCTCTCCGCTTTTCTTGACGGCCGGCCCCTTGAACCTGTTCCCAAAGGAGCGTCGACCAACGCGTTCCTGCGCGCCGCGCGCGAGCAGCGCGTTTCGCAAATCGTCGCGTATATGGCGCTAAAAAATCCGGGCGTTCTGCCTCCGCAGCTTACGGCGAAACTCGTCGACGATCTCAATCGCGCCGTCGGAATAGAGGTCGCGCAAACGGCGGAATTCAACGCGGTCAATCGCGCGTTCGTCGACGCCGGCGTGCGCTTTATGCCCCTCAAAGGGTTCATCATGCGCGACTATTACCCCGAACGGTATCTGCGGCTCGTCGGAGATTACGACGCGCTCGTCGAACGCGAATCGTTCTCTCGCGCGGGCGAAGTCTTAACGCGGCTGGGCTTTTCGCGGCGAACCGGCGACGAGCATCACGACGTCTATGAAAAACCGCCCCGGCTCGTCGTCGAGCTCCATTTCAAGCTGTTCGACGCGTACGGCGCGTACCGCGTCGGCAGGAGCGTCGCTTGGAATCGGCTCGTACCGTTTGAGGGAACGGAGTTCCGATTCACAAAAGAAGATTTCTATCGCTTTATGGTAGAACATCTTCTCAAACACTGGCTCTCGAGCGAAGAAGCGGTTCGCGACTATCTCGACGTCGCGATCTATCTCCGAAAATTCGGACGGGAGCTTAATCGCGCAAAGCTCGACGCCGATCTTGAATCGAGCGGCGCGCTCGAATTCGTAAAAAACGTCGAACGGCTCGTCGCTTATTGGTTTGACGGCGCGCCTGGCTCGCCGACGCTCGACGAAATGACGAGCTACGCGTTTCGGCGGCTTCCGATCAACCGGACGTCGAAAACAGACCGGTCGGAGAAATACGCCGCGCAGCTTGCCGCCGGCGCGACCGGGCCTTCCGGCGCAGGGAGCAGGCGCGCGCGTTATGTCGTCGAGAATCTCTTTCCGCGCCGCGCCGCGTGTGAAATCGACCGCCGAACAGCCGAAACGCCGCGCGCGCTCAGGCCGTTCTATAAACTTGCGTTATGGGCGAAGTTCTGGTTCAAGCGCGTATTTCGCGTTCAATTCTTCGTCAACGCGCTGGCGTTTGCGCGCGCCGGAAACGCCAAAACGGACGCGACCGCCGAATTTCAGCGCCGCGTCGGAATCGCGCCCGAAAAATTCAACGCGCAGGATTGGACTGCTGAGGATTAAATGCGAAAATACCGTATCGCCGATCTTGTCGTCGGAATCGAATCGCGCTACGAACGCGTCTACCGTCAGGCGGAACCGTACCGAATCGACGACGGCGCCGCGCCCGACTTCTGCCTGACCGTTCCGGAAGATAAAATCGATCTGGAAATGAGCCAAGGACTCGAATCGCGCGACGACGCGGAGTACGTCTATATGCGCTTCCTCTTTCAGCGCCGCCTCATCGACTTCGACGGGCTCGTTCTCCACTCCTCCGGAGTCGTATGCGACGGCCGCGCCTATCTCTTTTCGGCCAACAGCGGGACGGGCAAATCGACGCACACGCAACTCTGGATTAAACGGTTCGGCGCGGACAGAACCTTTATTCTCAACGACGACGCGCCCGCGCTGAGGCGGCTCGACGGCCGCTGGTTCGCCTACGGCGCGCCGTGGTCGGGCTCAAGCCCTCTCAACACGCCCGCGCGCGCCCCGCTTCAGGGGATCGCGTTTCTCGAACGTTCGGAAACAAACTGGACGCGGCAAATCGACGCGGACGAAGCGATTACCCTCTTTATGGCGCAGTCGATGCAGCCGCTTCGGCGCGCCCCTCTCGTGCGTACGATCGACAAAACGATCGAGCTGCTCAAAGAAGCGCCCGTCTTTCGCGTCGGATGCAATATGTCGGAAGAGGCCGCGCAAACGACGCGCGACGCCATGCTCGCGGCAACGCCGAAAAAGGCGGCTACTTAGCGCGTCTGGCCGCAAACCGCCGCAGGCCGAGTCGGCACGCGCGCCACAGTTTCAGGACGGGCCGCGCCGACGTCCATGCGCGCGAATAAACCTTATAAAGAACCGAGCGCTCGCAGTCGATTCTTCTCTTTCCGCGCTGAAACGCCGTCATCACGGCGAGAATCTGTTCGCGGCGCACGTTTCGCTCGAGTTCGGTCTGAAAATCGCCCCGAAAAACATACGTTCCGTCCCGGCAGACCTTAACGACGCGGTGAAGCACGTATTCGCCGGTCTCGCGGCGAAAAAGCGCGACGTCGTACTTCTTGAGCCGCCCCTTCGGCACCTCGATCACCACAAGGTCCCTGTTCTGGTAAAGCATGGGGTTCATGCTCACGCCTTTAGTTTTATAGACCAGTTTCCCGTCTTTTTCAAGAATTTCTTCAAAAGTACTCATAATCGATACCTTTATTTGTCCAGTCTCTGCCTCTCCACCAGCTCCGCGAACACGCCGCCCTTCTCGATCAGCTGCTCGTACTTGCCGTCCTCCACTATTTTGCCCCCGTCCATGACGAGGATCCTGTCGCAGTGGCGGATGGTTGACAGGCGGTGCGCGATGACGATCCTGGTGCAGCGCATTCTGTCAAGGGCGTCCGAGACCTGCTTCTGCGTGATGTTGTCGAGCGCCGAAGTGGCTTCGTCAAGGAGCAGAAGCTTAGGCTTTGGGGCGACTGCCCGCGCGATCATGATGCGCTGCTTCTGGCCTCCGGAGATTCCGCCGCCGCCTTCCTGCAGCACAGTGCTCATTCCCATGGGCATTGCGCGGATGTCGTCCGCGATCCCGGCGATC